>VGHR01000053.1 GCA_016868205.1 Betaproteobacteria bacterium | reverse complement strand
CAACTTACAAACAAAAACTGATGCCCGAGCCGTTTGCGCATCTGCTCACCGAAAAGTTCCCAGTCCTGGCGTTTGGACTGCGCAAGATTCTTCCAGTCGCCTGCATCGAGGTGAATTTCCTTGGCGCCTCGAAAAACAAAGATACGGGAATGAATTTGCGCTTCGATGTAGTTGTTACGGCCTCCATAGCCATAGTTTTTGTGGGGCTTGGCATTCGGGTTGGAGGTTTTGTCCTTAAGAGCTTTGAGGCAGCTATAGCCCAACAGATCGTCTTGACAATGAGCGATCAGCCGCTCAAAGTGCGTGAAGCAGGCCACCTTGTCGGGTGAAAGCGTTCCGCCCCACGCGCTCAAGGCATAGCTGTCGGTTGGGGTGTATGAGCTCACATGCTTCATGTAGTCCTTCAACACGACATACGACAGGCCGTAGGTGGGGGCACCTCCCTTATCCGCGTGCATGAAATCCAGGGCCCCGTAGATTGGCCGGCTGGTTCTTTGAAAACTAGGCAACGGTCTTTTGTCCGGCCCAAACTCACCGTACTGTCCATAAGGACCTTGCAGGACATCGCGCATACCCATCACGGTCTTCTCCATGCTTGCGCGGCCGCTATTGGTGCCCTGTAACTCACCCGGCTTTTCGCTGAAGCCAAATGAATTCACGATTTCGTCTTCAAACTTCTTGGAATAGTTATCCTCAACCTTGCTGAGATCAAAGTTAATCGTCAGTCTGCCCTCGCGGAGCGTGTTGAGCATGCCCGTGAGCATGGGGCCAGTTCCCGCACGCTTGAGAGCCCTCTCGAAATCCTGCGGGGCCGTACGCTGACAGCTCTGAAAAATCTCGTGCAAGACCTGCTTGCCGAACAGACTTCCACCGATGAGCGAATCCTTGAGTTTCTTGTCGACTTGGGCTGGCTCTCTGGGAGCCCCGGATTTAGAAGATGGAGGCTGCTGCTGGGCCCCTGCAGCGCGTGTGGGACTATTACTGGTAGGTTTCAACATAATTTCTTTCTATCGATAGCGAGAAAAAACGCGCGCGCGACAAGCCTCTGGCGGCTTGATCGTCGCAATAAAAAAGATAGGTGGGAAACAGCCCTGGACAGGGGCCGCCTTGCTTCCGGAAAAGCTAATAGCTAAGAGCGTGAACAAGCGAAAGCGGTCGGGAAAGACTCTACCGGAGCGCCCGGTGAATCGCAAGCCGCCAGAAACATGGAATTACAAAGCTGCGCCAAGCTCACGGGCTGCGCGCCGCCGCGCGGCTTTCACGCCCAACCGCTCAATGGCACTCGAGCAGATTGCCAAAACCCGCCACCTTGTCGTTGATGCCCTGGGCACGCAAGGCGTGCCAGTAGGTCGCGGTATTGATGGCAATCACCGGCTTGCCCAAAAACAGCTCGGCGGCAGCGGCCAGGCGGATCATGGACAGGTTGGTGCCTACCTGCACGATGGCATCGACATCGTCGCCGTCGAGCTTGCGCAGGGTCTGTCGGCACATCTCGTCGGTGGTGTGGGCAATCTGCACCGGGCTGGGTCGTTCCAGGCAAATATCGCGCACCACGGTGAAGCCGCAATCGCTGTAGAAGCGGCGCACTTCCTTGTTCGCAACCTCAAAATAAGGCGACAGGAAGGCGATGCGCTTGGCCTTGTAGATGTTCAATGCCGCTTCGGTACCGAAGGAGCCGCAGCTCACCTTCACCTGCGCGCGCTCTTCCATCATCTTGATATAGCCCTCGGCGCCCTTGCGGCCGTTCCAGAAGGTGGCGGCCGACATGCCCATGATCATGTAGTCCATCTCGCAGGTGCGCAGCACATCGATGGCCTCCAGCGTGGCCTTGTTGATGTTGTCCACCAGTTTGAGAAAGCTCTCGTTGTCATTGACCGGATCATTGGGAATGGCGATACGGCTGTAGTGGTTGGTCACGCCCACCGGACGCAGGTCGTCAAAGTCGGGCTGGACGATGGTGTTGGTGGACGGTCCCAAGACGCCAAATTTCTGCCGGTAGCCAAGATGATCAGCCATGGTCAGCTCCCTTTGTGTTGTGCGATAAATTGGTCGCGCGTCATGACATCTGCGTATTTTTGCTGCATGTCAAATAGGTTGGCCTCATGCGGCTCGATGGCACGGTCGCCCACGCAGTCACTGATGACCACGGTACGCAGGTTGTGCTGCATGCTGTCCACCACACTGGCGCGCACGCAGCCGCTGGTGGTGCAGCCCACAATCACCGCAGTGTCCACGCCGCGTTGCAGCAGCCAGCCGGCCAGGCCGGTTTCAAAAAAGGCCGAGGCCGACTGCTTGCGTATCACCCACTCGCCGGCGGCTGGCGTGAGCTGCGGCACGATCTGCGAACCGGACGCTTGCTCGGTGAGTTTTTGCAGCGGTGGCACCCGCAGCGCAAACACATTGTGGTTGGAGCCGTCGCCCTCAAACACCACTCGGGTGTGTGCGATGGGCAATTGCCGCTGGCGAAAATGCTTCAGCAGGGGAACGGTGGCATCAGCAGCAGCCAGAATGTGCGGTCCGCCGAGTTGGTCAAAGTCCACAAAGCCGTTGACAAAATCCACCAAAATCAACGCGCACTTACCGCCGATACCCGAGGTACCGCCCAAACCCTGGTGCTTGTAGATGGCATGCTTGTCCATAGGTCTCCTCGTGTGCTCGTCTATGGTGCGCTGTGATCGCTGTCGAATTGCGATACCCAATCAAATCCCATGAGCTCGGAAAACTGCGCAAACTCATACAAAGGAGTAGCCAAACCCACTGTCGAGCCCCGCTCCTGGATGTTGCGGTAGACGCCTTCAAAGGCTGCGCCCGCCGCCAAAAACGCTGCGGCTGGAAAAATTGCCAGGCGATAGCCCAGCGACTGCAGGTCTTCACGGCTCAGGACCGGAGTACGCCCCCCCTCCACCATATTAGCGACCAGGGGCAAGTCAAAGCTGCGACCGATGTGCGCCATCTCTTCCACCGACTCAGGACTCTCGACGAACAAAAGGTCAGCGCCGGCCTTGGCATACACCTCGGCACGGCGCAAGGCTTCGTCCAGGCCCAGCGTGGTTCGCGCATCGGTGCGGGCAATGATGAGCAAGTTGGGATCGCTGCGGCTTTCAACGGCCACCCGGATTTTGTCGGCCATGGCCTCAGCCGAAATCACCCGCCGTCCAAGCATATGCCCACATTTTTTGGGAAATTCCTGATCCTCGAGTTGGATTGCGCAAGCGCCTGCAGCCTCGTAACCTCGCACGGTATGCATGACATTGAGCAGGCCACCGTAACCGGTGTCTGCGTCGCAGATCATGGGGGTTGCCGTGATGCTCGAAAATTGCTGCACCCGGTTGACCATGTCGGCGTAACTGGCCAATCCAGCATCGGGCAACCCCAGGTAGGAAGCCACGGTGCCATAGCCGGTCATGTACAGCGCCTCAAACCCCATGCGGTCGGCGATCTTGGCCGAGACCATTTCAAAAACACCTGGGGCACAAAGCAACGGCTTCTGCCTGAGTCTGTCTGCCAGACGAGCACGGCGGTCGGCATGGCTGACCCGCGACAAGCCGCGCACAAGGCCTTGCGGGGCGCTCATGCGATGGCCTCGGCACGGGCCAATGCATCGAGCATGGAGGTTTTGCGCAAGTAGGCGCGCGCGGCGGCTGGATCGGCGGCAGTGGCTCGCAGCGCATCCTGCGTTTTCCTGCGCTCGACAGGATCGCGTTCTTCAATCTCGCGCTTGTTGCGGGCGGTGCTGGCGTTGATGTACTCGATAGCTATGGTGCGTCGCTGACGCTCGTATCGGTCGAGCAGAGCTGGGTCTTGGCCTCCCATGACGGCCAACAACTTCTCGCACAGATTGAAGGCATCATGCACGCCTCCATTCATGCCCATGCCGCCCAGGGGGTTGTTGATGTGAGCCGCGTCGCCAGCGAGCAGTACCCGGCCCTTTCTGAACTGCTTGGCCACTCTTTGGTGTACCTTGTAGAGCGTACGGTGCATGGTGCGA
Source organism: Betaproteobacteria bacterium (assembly GCA_016868205.1). Classification (GTDB taxonomy): domain Bacteria; phylum Pseudomonadota; class Gammaproteobacteria; order Burkholderiales; family Burkholderiaceae_C; genus Polaromonas. Next base: position 13,623 of record VGHR01000053.1, on the reverse strand, counting down.
TAAGGCGTGGGCTGGGGCAAGAGGTTCTGCAGCCGAGCTTGTACAGCCCCGTCTGTCATCACTTCCTCGTCGCTCTCCTCGGCACGCGTGGGAAAGAGTACCCGCCACAAGGTGGGCACCCGCAACAGCACGCACCACTCCTTCGGGTCCGAGCAGTAGTTCACATAAGACAGCTGGGGGAGATGATCCGCAAACTCGAAGTCGGTGGAAATGACCAAGAAACGCTCGGGATAGGTGTAGCCCTCGAACTCGATATCCACGGCACGCCGCACCGCGCTCCAGGCACCATCGGCACCAATCAGGTAGTCGGCACTCAGGTGCAGCATCTCGCCCAGACGATTGGCCGCCACCTGCACCTGACTGGCGCCCTGCATCACGGCCTCAACCTTGGTATCAAACAAGATCTTCACATGAGGCAACAGGGCCAGCTGAGCCTTGATGGCCTCGGTCAGCTTCCACTGCTCACACTGCAGGCGAAATGGATGGTCGGTGTCGCCGCGCAGCAGGTCCATGTCGAACTCGGCGATCACTCCCTCGGCGCGATCGCGCTGCTGCGTGTAACGCGCCACCAGCCCTTGCGGCACGATGGTCTGCGCCAGCCCGTATTTGGCCAGCATATCCAGGGTCGGCGGGTGGAAAGTGGAGGCGCGCAAATCCATGCTCAGGGCAGAGGCCGACTCCAGCAGGGTCACGGGCACCCCGGCGCTGCCAAGCACCAGGGCACTAACCATGCCGACCGGCCCGGCGCCGGCAATCAGGATGTGCGAATTCTTCAAGGCAAGGCTCCTTCAAAGTGTGCCTTACTGTACACAAAATTGGCTTGACGCCACTCTCGCATGAGCGCCCTGGCGGTAAAAATCGCAGCGCTCGCCCCTGGCTCTCCTCAAAGCACCGCCAAAAGAACCCGTACAAACCCTAGGAATGCCCCTGCGCACTAGAGAGAATTCATTTTGCTTGTACACAATCTCGTATAGTTTGACAAAACCGCCTCACCATGACTCGCGCCAGCAGCCTCGCCTACGACACCGTGCGACAACTCATCCTCGATGGGAGTTTCACCCCGGGTGAGCGCTTGGTCGAGGAGGACCTGGCCCACCGGGTGGGCGTCTCGCGCACCTCGATCCGAGACTGCCTGCGACGCTTGGCCGGCGAAGGCTTGCTGCGCACCGAGGCCAATCGAGGCACCTTCGTGGCGGAACTGAGCGCTCAAGAGATTGACGAGATCTTCCAACTGCGGGCGGTGATGGAGGGGCATGCGACCGCGCTGGCGGCTGTTCACGGCCGGGCCGAGCACTGGGACCGCCTGAGCCGGGAGGTCGATACGATCGATGAACTGCTGCAGATGGACCTCGATCCAAAGGCTTTCTACCTCGGCTTTCAGGCCAGCAACACCCGGTTTCACCAGACTTTGCTGGAGGCCAGCGGCTCGAGACGGCTGCAGGCGCTGTCGAAGTCCCTCATCGAATTGCCTCTGGTCACCATGAAGCAGCACAACTGGCCCGGTGAGGTGCGGGTGCGACGCTCCAACGAGCAGCACCGCGAGATCATCGAGGCCCTGCGTGCTCGCGATCCTCTACTGGCTCGGCTGCATGTGCAGTCGCACATCATCACAGCGCGGCCGCGCGCCATGCTTGAAATGACGCAAATGCCGGTGCCTCTCCTATGAGCGAACAACGAGCCGCCATGGCCGTCATCGTCACGGGGGGCGGTCGGGGCCTGGGCTGGGAAATGGCCGACGCGCTGGTGCAGGCTGGCCACCGCGTCTTGATTACCGGCTCGCGAGAGCCGGCCGAGGTCGAAGCGGCCTGCGAGACCTGGAATCAGGGGCAGTCCAGGCCAAGAGCGCTGGCCATGAGCGCCGATGTCTCAGATTGGGAGCAGTGTCAGGCGGTGGCCCGGCGCTGCAAGGAAGCCTTTGGCCGTATTGATGGCTTGATCAACAACGCTGGCCGAGGCATGCTCGAAATCAGCCCGACATTCAACACCGAACCAGCCCTCTTCTGGCAGGCCGATCCCCAGGGCTTTCGCAATATTGTCGATGCCAATGTGACGGGCGCCTTCCTGATGGCGCGAGCCTGTGTGCCGGTCATGGTGGCCCAGGGTTTTGGCCGGGTGGTCAATATCTCCACCAGTCAAATCACCATGGTCCGCACCGGCTACTGTCCCTATGGGCCGAGCAAGGCGGCGCTGGAGGCCATGAGCGTCATCTGGGCCAAAGATCTGCGGGGGCGCGGAGTGACGGTCAATGTGCTGCTGCCCGGCGGAGCGGCCAACACCCGCCTGCTGCCCGGCAGCGGACCCGAGCGCCGCGGCGCCGATGGGCAGCTCCTGGCTCCGGCCCTCATGCGTGCCCCCATCGTCTGGCTGATGACGCGGACGGACGAATCGGTCACCGGCCGGCGATTTGTGGCCCGGCTGTGGCCCGAAGGTCTGGCCGATGAAGAGGCGGCGAAGCGCGCCCGCAGCGCCCCCCAGGAACTGCCTGGCCTGATGTAGACCACCCACCCAAGCACCGTGAAAACCCAACGCATCGGCCTATTCACTATCGACCGGGTGATCGAGACCGAAGGGGCCTTTGCGCCGCTGGACTTCGTTTTGCCCACTGTGGATATGGACCGGGTGCGCGCCGAATCGGCCTGGCTCAGGCCCACCTTTCTCGACGCTTCCGATCAACTGGTGATGAGTTTTCACAGCTACATTCTGCGCACGCCCGAGCACAATATCCTGATCGACACCTGTGTGGGCGACGATAAGGATCGACCGCTGCGACCGAGCTGGCATCAGCAAAAATCGGGCTATCTGGCTGCGCTCGCGCGGGCCGGACTGCGACCGGAGCAAATCGACTTTGTCTGCTGTACCCACTTGCACGCTGACCATGTCGGCTGGAATACACAACGAAGGGACGGGCGCTGGGTGCCCACCTTTGCCCATGCCCATTACCTGTTCTCCGAGCTGGAGTACGGCCATTGGGAGCGTGAACACCGGTTGGCCCTGGAGCAGGGCAAACCCGTGCCCAATCACGGCTCCTTCGCTGACAGCGTTTTGCCGATTGTCGATGCGGGCCAAGCCGTTTTCATTAGAGGCAACCACGAACTTCAGGCAGGTGTCCACCTTGAGGCGGCGCCCGGTCACACCCCGGGCAACTGCGTGCTTCATGCCCGCAGTCAAGGGGCGCATGCCGTGTTTAGCGGCGACATCCTGCACACGCCGGTACAGCTGATTGACCTGTCCTGGTCGTCGCGCTTTTGTCACGACGCACAGCAGGCCGAGGCAACCCGGCGCAAGCTCATTGGCGAATTGACAGACCAGCCGTCTGTTCTTATGGCCGCCCACTTTCCCACCCCGGTGGCCGGACGCATCGTCAGCGCTGGCCATGGACTGCGCTGGCAAGCCAGCGATTCAAACTGACCCAAGCTCAGAGCCTCACCATGCACTATCCCTGGTCCCCCCTGATTAAACGCAAGCCGCTTCGCTGGCCTGATGGCAAGAAGCTGGCGGTCGTCATCACCATGAATTGCGAATACTGGGATCTTGTGCGAGACGACCCCGCGCCCAATTACGCGGGAGGGCCGCCCATGCTGCCGGACATGCTGCCAGGCAATGTGGCCGACTTTCCAAACTTTACCTGGCGCGAATACGGCCAGCGGGTGGGTGTTTGGCGCTTGTTCAAGCTCTTTCATGAGGCAGGCGTTCCCCTGTCCTGCACCATGAACGCCAAGACAGGGTTGGAGCGGCCGGAGATCATCGAATACGCTCTGGAGCGTGGCTGGGAGATCGTCCCGCACAACTTCGAGCAGGGCGAACTGCTCACACGCTACACCTTTGACATCGAAAAAGAACGCTCGGTCATCGATGCCACCTTGCAAGTCTATGAAAAGGTGGTTGGCCGCAAGGCCGCGGGCTGGCTGTCGTCTTCGCTGCGTGGTACGCCCAACACGCCGGATTTGCTGGCCGAGCGGGGACTCAAGTTTTTCTGCGATTACATGAATGATGAACAGCCCTACCTCATTCAAACGCCCTCCGGGCCTCTGGTCAATGTGCCCTACACCATCGAAGTCAACGACTTCACCTTTTTCCACCGGCGTGCGATGAACACCTGGGACGCGGCGCGCATGCTCAAGGACCAATTCGACGAGTTGTATCGCGATGGCGCCGAGAGCGGGCGCCTGATGAGCGTCGGGCTACACCCGCATGTATCGGGACACCCGCACCGCATGCCGTGCTTTCGTGAGTTTTTGGCCCACGCCAAGTCGCATCCCGATGTATGGTGGACCACCCGGGAGGAGATCGCCCAGTGGTACCTGCTGAACCATCAGAGCCACATAAGCTGAGGCTCCAACCATGCAATTGCTGCAACAGATCGTCAACGGCTTGATGCTCGGCGGCATCCTCGCCTTCGTCGCGGTGGCCTTCACACTGACCATCGGCATGCTCAATTTCCTCAACTTCACGATCCCGGCGCTCTTCATGCTGGCCGGCATGGTGACCTGGGCCCTCTCAACGGCAGGGCCGCACCTGTTCGGTTTCGGCTGGCACTGGGTGTACGCCGCGCTGGCGGGCATCGCGGTGGCCATCCTGGCCTCCCTGCTGATCGAACGCTTTACCTACCGCTATATGAAGGCCCGCTTCGGGGATGCCACCGAACACGCCTTGCCGCTGGTCAGTTCTCTGGGCTTTCTGATTGTCTTCGAGCACCTGGCCATGACCCTGTGGAGCAGCGATCCGCAGCGATTCGAACTTCCTTTCAAAAACACCAGTCTGCACATCGGCGGCTTGATTTTTGGCATCCCGCATCTACTCAGCCTGATATCGGCCATTATTTTGGTGGCCGTTCTCAGCGCGGTCCTCAAGAAGACGCGCCTGGGTCGGGCCTTGCGATCGATAGCTGAGAATCCAAACGCCTCCACTCTGATGGGGGTGGAGGTACAACGCATCGTGCCCGTGGTGTTTGTGATCGCTGGCGTGCTTTCGGCCCTGGCCGGCATCCTGTATGCAGCCAGCTACGGGACGGTCACGCCCTTCATGGGCGATGCGATCGCCACCGACGCGATTGCTGGCATGGTGCTGGGCGGCCTGGGCAATATCTGGGGGGCCATCGCTGGCGGATTGCTGGTGGGTCTGGTCAAAGTATTGGCGATCAGCGCCTTCGGCGCCGAGATTGAAAAGATACCAGTCTGGGGCCTTTTGCTGCTCATTCTCGTTGTCCGGCCTCAAGGTCTGTTTGGCCACACCCAAACCGGAAAGGGCAAGTTCTGATGTCCGGGTACCTCAGCGGCCTGCTTGCCATGCTGGCCATCAACATCATCGTGGCTTACTCGGTCTTCGTACCCGGATCGGCAGGTTTGCTGAACTTGGGTGCCGCCGGTTTTGTGCTGGTGGGCGCCTACACGGCCGGTGCCTTGACCTCGTTGTACGAAATGCCTTTGGCGCCAGCGCTGATCTTGGGCTCGGCCCTGGCGGGCTTGGTCGCCTTCCTGATTGCGTTTCCCATCCTGCGCACCCGGGGCATCTACATGGTGCTGGCCACATTCGCCTTTGCCGAGGTGGTCGGCGGCGTGCTGCTGAATATCCCAGCCCTGGGAGGCGCCGCCGGCCTCTCGGTCATGGCCTATGCCGGACTGCCGGTGGTCGTACCCTGCGCCATCGGCACCGTGATCTTCGTGGCCTGGCTGATGAGTACCCGCTTTGGCCTGTCGGTGCGCGCCATTCATGATGACGAAAGCGTGGCGCATCTGTTCGGCGTTCATCTGCGCATGACGCAGGTGATGGCGCTAACCATAGGCGGTGCCATCGGCGGGCTCGGCGGCGGTCTTCTGGTGCATCAGTTTAATTTCATTGATGTGCAATCGACCGGTGTACTTTTCAGCATTTATGTGCTGCTGTATGTGCTAATGGGGGGCACTCAAACAGTGTGGGGGCCGCTGTTTGGCGCGGTGTTCTTTACCCTGGTGCCTGAGGGACTGCGCAAACTGGCGGGGCTGGATCCGTCGTTGAAGTTGCTTGAAGGGGGCCGCTACATCTTTTTTGGCGTGGCGGTGGTTCTCATCATGATGCTCAGGCCGCAGGGCGTCATCACGCGCACCCTGATCGAACGCTGGAGTGGGACGAAGAAAGCGCAGGTGCCCACATGAGTACAGTGATGCAGCTGGAGGGAGTCAGCAAATCCTTTGGCGGACTCAAGGTAATCGACGAGGTGAGCTTTTCGGTACCCGCGGGCAGTCGAACCGCGCTGATCGGACCCAACGGGGCGGGCAAGTCCACCCTCTTCAACCTCATCTCTGGCGTATATCCGATTGACAGTGGGCGCGTCAGCGCACTGGGTCAGAACATCACAAACCTGTCGGTGGCCAACCGGGTTCGCCACGGTATTGCGCGATCCTTTCAGAACATTCGACTGATGCCGCACCTGTCCACCCTGGAGAATGTGATGCTGGGCGAGCATCACCGAAGCCGTCCCTGGGAGCGCGTCAGTAGTCGCAAGGCAAGCGAGCGGGCCCGCCAGACTCTCGAACGCGCGGGCCTGGACACCTACCCCGGGCAGGTGGTAGCCGATCTGCCCTACGGCATACAAAAACGCATCGAAGTGGTCCGTGCCCTCATGACCGAGCCGAAAATCTTGTTGCTCGATGAGCCGGCTGCGGGCCTCAATAGCGTGGAGACCGAGGAACTGCGGCGCCTGCTTCAGACCGTCTCGGAAGGCGGGGTGACCCTGCTGGTGGTCGAGCACGACATGCCTTTCGTGCGCCACCTGTGCAACCATGTGGTGGTTCTGAACTTTGGTCGCAAAATCTTTGAGGGTACCCCGGAGGCGGTCAAGCAAGACGCGGCCGTGCTCGAAGCCTACCTGGGCAGCCCCGATGCCATGGAGCGCAAACATGCTTGAAGCGCGCGACCTATCTGTCAGCTATGGCCGTACCCAGGCGGTGCAAAGCCTGTCGCTGAAGGTGCAAGAGGGCGAAATCGTGACGGTGCTCGGTGCCAATGGGGCGGGCAAGACCTCGCTGCTCAAGGCCCTGCAGGGCATGGTTCGTCCTGCCGCCGGTCAGGTGCTGTTCAAGGGTCAGTCCATCCTGGGTCACAGCGCAGCGCGACGGGTCGGTGAGGGTCTGGTGATGGTGCCCGAAGGTCGGCAGATTTTTGTCAGTCTGACCGTCCACGATAACCTCCTCATGGGGGCTTACACCCGCAAGGACCGTATCGAGGCCGAGATCGATGCCATCTATCAGCGCTTTCCCAACCTGGCAGCGCGGCGCGATATGCCCGCTTCAGTGCTCTCGGGCGGCGAGCAGCAGATGTTGGCGATCGGACGCGCGCTGCTGAGTAAGCCGGCGCTGATGATGCTCGACGAGCCCTCTTTAGGTCTGAGTCCCTTGCTGGTCAAGGCCTTGTTCAAATTAATTGGGGATCTCAACCGGGAGGGTCTGTCGATCCTGCTGGTCGAGCAAAACACACACATGGCCTTGGCTACCGCCCACAGGGCCTATGTGCTGGAACTGGGGCGGTTGGTTCTGCAAGGCGATGCCTCGACCCTGGCCGATGATCCGCGCATGGCCGAGGCGTATCTGGGTTCTTGAAACTTCAATGGAGTACACGATGAAAAGAAAATTGCTATTGATCGCCGGACTGGCTGCCAGCCTGGCCGCTCCCACCTGGGCCCAGGATCTGGTGCTGGGTCTGTCGCATGCCAAGACCGGGCGCTATTCGGGCGTGGCGGTGGGCACCGAAATTGCCGTTGACATTGCGGTGGCCGAGATCAACGCCGCCGGCGGCGTCAACGGCCGCAAGATACGGGTCGAAAAATTCGATACGGGCGGCGAACCGAAGAACGCCCAGGTGGCGGTGCAGAAGTTCGCCGAAGACTTGCGCGCCTTGGGCGTAATCGGCCCCTTCTCCAGCCAGGAAGCACAAGTGGGTTTCGCCGCGGGGGAACGGCTTGAGATTGTTCAGATCCCCAACGCCGCCTCAGCGCCCGGCTTGACCAAAGACCGCAAGTGGGCCTTTCGCGTCACCGAGGATGAGGGCAAGCAGTTCGGTCGCCTGCTCAAGACCATGGGCACCAAAGGGGGCGTGAGCAACAAGACCGCGGCGGTGATGTTTCCCAGCGACGAGTTTGTCGGCAAGGCGCTGGCCGGCTGGATGCCCAACCTGCTGGAGGCCAACGGCTGGAAGATGGTGATTCCGGCCGAAGGTTTTGCCACCAATGCCACCGATCTTTCGCCGCACATCACCAAACTCAAGGGCAACACCCCAGCGGTGCTGGCCTTTGCGGGTCTGCCCGAGGGCACTGCCAAAGTGATGAAGGAACTGCGTCGCCAGGGGCACAACAGCATGCTGATCGGCGCGCAAATCTTCGCCGATCCCGACATCGCCAAGGTCCTTGGCAGCGACGGCGAGGGCGCCACCTTCGTCTCTTGGTACTGGTGGGACACCAACGAGCGCACCCGCGCCTTCGAGCGCAAGTTCTTGGACGAAGCCAAAAAGCGCGGGGTCAACAAGTCGGGCGCCCACCATGTGGACGCATCGGCCTATGACATCGTCTATGTCTTTGCCGATGCCATGCGCCGCGCCGGCGTGACCGGCGATGCGGCCAAGGTCAAAGCTGAGCGCACGGCCATTCGCGATTCCTTGCGCACAGTGCAGCTGACTGGCGTCACCGGAAACATCTGCTTTGGCAAGGACGGGGACTCCGAGCTGCCGGCCTACATCATCCGCATCCGCAACGGTCAGCGTACCCTGCTCGACAGCCACGCGCCCGACTCGTGCAAGTAAAGGCAGCACAGGTCTGGCACCCGCAGGCCCTGGCGGGTCTGCGGGTGGTGGTGGCCGGCGGATGTGGCGGCATCGGTCGGCACCTGGTGCGGCAGATCACCACGCTCGGCGCGAAGATATGCGTGCTGGACCTGCCCGAATCGATTGCGCGTCATGGTCAAGATCTCGGTGAATGCGTGGGCATGAACGCCAAGGAGCCCGCCTCGGTGCAAGCTGCGATCGATCAGGCAGCCGAGCGACTCGGGGGGCTGGACGCCTGCGCCAATCTGGTGGGCTACATGAGTCCGGCCCGGGCCCTGGCCGATACGCCCGTGGAGGTTTGGCAGGATGTGATGCGCGGCAATCTGGATGCCGCGTTTTATATTTCGCGCGCAGTCCTGCCGCACCTGCATCGCAGCGATCGGGCCAGTCTGGTGCATGTGGCTTCGGGCTTGGGCTCATGGGCCAGGCCCATGTTCGGCGCCTATGGGCCAGCCAAGGCCGGCATGATCCTGATGGTGCGCGAGTTGGCCCTGGAGAACGCGCCACGGGTGCGCGTCAATGCGGTAGCTCCCGGTGCTGTTGACACCGCCTTTCTGCGCGGTGGCACCGGCCGCTCCGATGAAGCAGCGCCGCCCACCCTGGACCCAGCCACCTACGGCAAGATGGTCCCGCTCGGGCGTATGGCCGAACCGCAAGATGTGAGCGACCCAATGGTCTTCCTGCTCAGCCCGGCCTCGCGCTACATGACCGGGCAGACGCTGCAGATCAATGGTGGCACATACATGCCTTGAGACTACCGTGTATCTCCTTTTTTTGAGGCCTTGACCGAATGTCCGCAATGAGAAGTTATGCGCCCTCGCCCGCGCTGATCGAGCGAGTGATCGCCCGGCGAGGCCGCCTGCACGCCTTCGAGACCCTGACGCCGCGACGCACAGCGCTGGTCGTGGTCGACATGCAAAACAGCTTCGTCCAGCAAGGCGGCGGCCATGCCTGGGTGCCAGCGGCTGCCGCCACCTGCCCGACCATCAACCGCCTGGCCAACGGCCTGCGCGTGCTCGGCGGGACCGTGGCCTGGATTCTCAATACATACACCCCGCAATCGGAGCAGGATTGGTCCCACTTTCACCGCGAGCTCTCAAGTCCGGCCGGCCACGCGCTGCGCAGCCGCAGCATGAGTGAAGGCGATCCGGGTCACGCCCTGTATGCGGAACTGCGCCCCGAAGCCACAGACTGGCAGGTGAAGAAAAACTTCTACAGTGCCTTTATTCAGGGCTCGTCGGACCTGCACCGGCGCCTGCAGGCCCAAGACATCGACACGGTGCTAATCGCCGGTACGGCCACCAATGTGTGCTGCGAATCGACTGCGCGCGACGCCATGATGCTCAACTACCGCACCATCATGGTCTCTGATGCCTGCTCCGCCATGACCGTGGAGGAGCACGAGCACTGTTTGTCGGTGTTTCTGTTCAATTTTGGCGATGTACAGACCACCGATGAGGTGCTGACCCGCCTCGGCCGGTCAGCCTAGTCCGAAACACCTCAGGGTTTTTACGCAGCGATGCCGACCCGGACTGCGGTATCGTTAGAGCCTGAAGTCCGTTCAATAAAGAAAGCGATCTCGACCCGTCGAAAGACTCGCTTCAACTGGAGGAGACCTTGCGTGCCTGCACCGGCTCAAGCTGATCCATCGCCCCTGCGAGGGACATGGCATCTGGTGCGCTGGGAAATTGCCTACAGCGACGAGCGGCCCAACACCCTGCCCTTCGGGCCCGATGCCTTCGGGCTGATCGTCTATGCCGACGATGGCTATATGTCCGCATGCATCGCGCGGGCCGGGCGGCCGCCGCTGTCGTCGCAGAGCGCCCGCTCTATTCCGAAAGCCGAGCAGGCCGACGCTTTTGAGAGCTACTTCCACTATGCCGGCCGGTACCACATGCGCAACCATCAGGGGCAGGCTCAGGTGGTGCATGAAGTCAGTTGCTCGCTCAATCCCAGTTTTATCGGCAGCCAGCAGGTGCGCAACATCGCGTGGGATACCGACCAGCGCCTGACTCTCTCGGCCAGCGATCGGCTGCCGGGTAGCACCGCAGTCATTCGACACCACCGCCTGATCTGGCGCCGGGGGCCCAACGCATGAGCCTTTACCTGCGCCACCAGGCCCTTCTTGAGCAGGCCAGGCAAGCCTGCCAGAGCCGGCGCTGCTGGAGCCCTTATCCGGAAATGCCTGGCAAGTACCCACAGGCCGAGCAGGCACAAGCGGCCGGGGCGCAGGCTTTTGCAAAGCACCTCGGGACGGCCGATGTGCCTCGCCGTTTTCTGCTCGATCAGCCCGGCACGCTGAACTGGATCGGCGAGGAGATCTCGCCCTACACGCAAGAGCCCCTTCATATCCACTACCCTCAAGCCGAAATCGATGCGCTGTTTGAGGCTGCGGGTCAGGCCATCGACGACTGGGCGCGGGCCGACATCGAGACCCGGCTTGGTGTGCTGATGGAGGTGCTCGATCTGATCTATCGTGAGCACCTGTTTGAGATGACCCATGCGGTCATGCACACGGCCGGTCAGAGTTACAACATGGCCTATGCCGGCTCGGGCGTCAATGCGTTGGATCGGGGTATCGAAGCCCTGGTTTATGCCGAGCAGGCCATGCGTTCGGTCACACCGCAAGCGCAGTGGGAACGCAGCTTTGGCCCATCGCAAATCCGCCTGGATAAAACCTACCGACTGGTGCCGCGTGGGGTGGCTGTGTGCTTTAGCTGCGCAAGCTTTCCGACCTGGAACGCCTGGCCCTCAATGATGGCCAGCCTGGCCACTGGCAATGCCGTCGTCGTCAAGCCGCACCCGGCGACCGTACTGCCCATGGCCCTGAGCGTGCGGGCCTTCCGGCAGGTACTCGACCAGACCGGTTTCGATCCCAACCTGGTTACGCTGGCTCTGGATACGCGCAGCCAGCCCATAGGCAAGCAACTGGTCAAGCACCCGCGCACCGCCTTGGTGGACTTCACCGGCAGCGTGCAATTCGGCCAGTGGGTGGAAAAAAACGCGTATCCGGCGCTGGCCTTTACCGAGACGGCGGGCTGCAACACGGTCATTCTCGAGTCAGTCGATGACCTTGGGGCGGTGCTGCGCAGCCTGGCTACGACGCTGTGCATGTTCAGCGCTCAAATGTGCACCAGCCCCCAGAACATCTACGTGCCCCGTCAGGGCGTGCGTACGCCCGGCGGGATGGTCAGCCTCGATGAGGTAGGCCAAAAGCTGGCCCGGGCGGTCAGCGACCTATGCCGCGAACCCAAGAAGGCGGCCATGATTCTGGCGACGGTGCAGTCGCCGCACACCTTGGCCCTGCTCGCGCAGATGCACCAGGAGGGTCAGAGCCGGGGCCGGGTGCTGCTCGCCCCACAACCCTACAGCCATCCTCAGTTCCCGAATGCGCGCACCAGCACCCCTCTGATCTTGCAGGTGAGCACCCAAGATCGGGATCTTTATGCGGGTGAGCGCTTCGGCCCAATCAGCTTTGTGATCGCCTGCGACAGCGCGCAACAGGCGTTGGCTCAGGCCAGCGCCGATGTGCGCGAGTTCGGCGGCCTCACTGCCTTCTTGTATTCCGGCGACGAAAACTTTATTGCGCAGGCCGAAGAGGCTTACGCCCGTGCTGGCGCCCAGCTGACCATTAATCTGACGGGTGCCATGCCGCTCAATTTTGCAGCGGCTTACAGCGACTACCACGTAACCGGCTTGAATCCGGCGGGCAATGCCAGCCTGACGAACCTGGCCTTCGTGAGCAGCCGTTTTTGTATCTCGCAATCACGCCGACCGGCCCGAGCGGCCTGAGTCCCCAACTTTTCACCAGGAGATCCTCATGGGTATCAGTGACATTCCGGTTCTCAATGGCGGCTTTGCGCCGATCGAAAAAGAACTCACTCTCGACCTGACCGATGTGCAGGGCGAAATCCCCAAGGACCTGACCGGCATGCATGTGCGTAATGGCCCGAACCGTCGCTTCGAGGCCCCGGGCCGGTACCACTGGTTCGATGGAGACGGCATGCTGCACGCCGTCGAGTTCGAGGGCGGCCGCGCCCGCTACCGCAATCGCTGGGTCATGACGCAGGGATTGCAAGAAGAGCTGGCCGCCGGCCAGGCCCTGTGGCAAGGCATCAAGGACCCGCCGCGCAAGGATCGGCCTGATGCGCCCCTGAAAAATACCTCCAACACCGATGTGAAGTACTACGCTGGCCATCTGATCTCGATGTGGTATCTTGGCGGAACCGTCTACAAGGTCAGGCCCGAAGACTTAAGTACGGCGGGCACCCTGGATCTCGATCCCAGGCTCAAGAGTCTGCCAATTTCAGCGCACTCCAAGGTGGACGAGCGCACCGGGGAATTTCTCTTCTTTGCCTACGGCAAAACGGCGCCCTATATGCACTACGGCGTGATGGACCGCACTGGTGCGCTGAAGACCTTCATGCCGGTCGATCTGCCCGGACCGCGCCTGCCGCACGACATGGCCGTCACCCCCAACTACAGCGTGGTTCATGATTTCCCGCTTTTCTACGATATGGATGCCTTCCAAGCGGGACGGCACAAGCTCAAGTTTTATCACGAGATGCCCTCGCGCTTTGGCGTCATTCCTCGCCATGGTCGACCCGACCAGATTCGCTGGTTTGAAGCGGCGCCCACCTACATGTATCACGTGTCGAACGCCTGGGAGGAAGACGATGGCCAGGGTGGCACGGAGATCGTCATGACCGGCACGCCCTTTCGCCTGCCGCGCGACTGGCGTGGCCATGTCGATGTCGATCGCTTCCCCAAGATGCTGGCCAATCTCGAACATGATTTCATGCTTTATGAGTGGCGCATGAATCTGCGCACCGG
>VGHR01000052.1 GCA_016868205.1 Betaproteobacteria bacterium | reverse complement strand
GCCGCGCGCCTTCTCCTCCGGAGCCGCATCAATCTGGTCATAGGCCTTGGCCTCACCGCCAAACTTGGAGGCCAAAATCGTCGTGATCGCCGCCGTCAGCGTCGTCTTGCCATGGTCCACATGGCCAATCGTGCCCACATTGACATGCGGTTTGGTCCGCGTAAATTTCTCTTTTGCCATTTCAAAAACTCCTAAAGAACGCGCCCTGTGTCACTGGTTTAAGGTCTGCATGCAGTTGCTGGGTCCTCCGCCACGGGCAACGGGGGGCACGGCATCGCAGACCGCTGAAGAGAGGTGCCCGAGCAAATTCGCTGCGCAAATTTGATCCGGCACGCTGGTTTATAATTTGAGGTGCCCGAGCAAATTCGCTGCGCAAATTTGATCCGGCACGCTGGTCATTATTTTGCTCTTGCCGCCATGATGGCTTCGGAGACATTGCGCGGTGCTTCCGCGTAATGCTTGAACTCCATGGTGTAGGTGGCGCGGCCCTGCGACATCGAGCGCAGGGTGGTCGAGTAGCCGAACATCTCCGACAGGGGCACCTCGGCCTTGATGGCCTTGCCGCCCCCGGGCATGTCCTCCATGCCTTGCACCATGCCGCGGCGAGAGGACAGATCGCCCATCACATTGCCGGCGTAGTCTTCCGGTGTTTCCACCTCGACCGCCATCATGGGCTCGAGAATGACGGGGCTGGCCTTTCGGGCCGCCTCTTTAAAGCCGAAGATAGCAGCCATCTTGAAGGCCTGCTCAGACGAGTCCACATCGTGGTAGGAGCCGAAGGTCAAGGCCACCTTGACATCGACGACCGGGTAGCCCGCCAGCACGCCGCTATTGAGCGCCTCTTCCACGCCCTTTTGCACCGCGGGGATGTACTCGCGCGGTACCACGCCACCCTTGATTTCGTCGAGAAATTCAAAGCCCTTGCCGGCCTCATTGGGCTCCAAGCGGAACACCACATGGCCGTACTGCCCCTTACCGCCAGACTGCCGCACAAATTTGCCTTCGACATCGGCAATCGACTTGCGCACGGTTTCACGGTAGGCCACCTGCGGCTTGCCCACATTGGCCTCCACACCGAACTCGCGCTTCATGCGGTCCACGATGATCTCCAGGTGGAGTTCACCCATGCCCGAAATGATGGTCTGGCCTGATTCCTCGTCGGTCTTGACGCGGAAGGAAGGATCTTCAGCAGCCAGGCGCTGCAGGGCGATGCCCATCTTTTCCTGATCGGCCTTGGTCTTGGGCTCGACGGCCTGCGCGATCACCGGCTCAGGGAACACCATGCGCTCAAGGGTCACGATGGCATTGGGGTCGCACAGCGTCTCGCCAGTGGTGACATCCTTCAGGCCGACACAGGCGGCGATGTCCCCCGCACGGATCTCCTCGATTTCTTCGCGGTTGTTCGCGTGCATCTGCACGATACGCCCAATGCGCTCTTTCTTGCCGCGCACCGAGTTGTAGACGGTATCGCCTTTGCTGAGCACGCCCGAGTACACGCGCACAAAGGTGAGCTGACCGACGAAGGGGTCGGTCATCAGCTTGAAAGCCAGCGCAGAGAACTTCTCACCGTCGTCAGCCTTGCGGCTGGTGTCTTTTTCGTCCTCATCGGTACCGGCCACCGGCGGAATATCAACCGGCGACGGCAGAAAGTCGATCACCGCATCGAGCATGCGCTGTACGCCCTTGTTTTTAAAGGCGGTGCCGCACAACATCGGCTGGATCTCCGTGGCAATGGTGCGGGCACGCAGCCCCAGCTTAATGTCCTCTTCGCTGAGCTCCCCGCCCTCGAGGTACCGGTTCATCAAATCCTCATTGGCCTCGGCTGCCGCTTCGATCATCTTCTCGCGCCACTCCTTGGCCGACTCGATCAAATCGGCAGGAATGTCGATGTATTCGAATTTCATGCCCTGGGAGGCCTCATCCCAGACGATAGCCTTCATCTTGAGCAGATCCACCACGCCTTTGAAGTTTTCTTCGGCACCGATGGGTATGACGATGGGCACAGGATTGGCCTTCAGGCGCGCCCTCATCTGGTCATAGACCTTGAAGAAATTAGCGCCGGTGCGGTCCATCTTGTTGACAAAGGCCAGACGCGGCACCCGGTACTTGTTGGCCTGACGCCAGACAGTTTCAGACTGGGGCTGCACGCCGCCGACGGCGCAATAGACCATGCAAGCGCCGTCGAGCACACGCATGGAACGCTCCACCTCGATGGTGAAGTCCACATGGCCCGGGGTGTCGATGATGTTGAAGCGGTGCTCGGGATAGGACAAATCCATGCCCTTCCAGAAACAGGTGGTCGCCGCCGAGGTGATGGTGATACCGCGCTCTTGCTCCTGCTCCATCCAGTCCATGGTGGCGGCGCCGTCGTGCACCTCGCCGATCTTGTGATTCACACCGGTGTAGTAGAGGATACGCTCGGTCGTGGTCGTCTTGCCGGCGTCGATATGCGCCGAGATGCCGATGTTGCGATAGCGCTCGATGGGTGTCTTGCGAGCCATGGTGAACCTCTTGGGAATTCAGATTGAGAAAATTCTGTAAGCACATACGCCCCACAGATCGTGCGGGGCGTATGAAACGGCCGTAGGTCTGGGCGCGGCAGCCCCGGACTCAGAAACGGAAGTGCGAGAAGGCCTTGTTGGCCTCAGCCATGCGGTGCACCTCATCGCGCTTTTTCATCGCGCCGCCACGGCCCTCAGTGGCCTCCATCAGCTCATTGGCCAAGCGCAGCGACATGGACTTCTCGCCGCGCTTCTTGGCAGCCTCCTTGATCCAGCGCATGGACAGCGCCAGACGCCGCACAGGACGCACCTCGACCGGTACCTGATAGTTGGCGCCACCCACACGACGGGACTTGACCTCCACCATGGGCTTGACATTGTTGACGGCCACCGAAAACGCCTCCAGCGGATCCTTGCCGGGGTTCTTTTTTTCGATGAAATCCAGAGCGCCGTAAACGATACGCTCTGCAACCGCTTTCTTGCCGCCCTGCATGATCACATTCATGAACTTGGCGAGCTCCACATTACCGAACTTTGGGTCCGGCAGAATTTCCCGCTTGGGGACTTCGCGACGACGTGGCATTTTTCTTCCTTTGCTTCAGTTGGCAAGGCTTGGACGCCTTGCCGCGAGAGTCAGCGGACCCTCACTTACTCGACCGGCACCCCCCATGGGCGCTTGGGTCGCGGGGCTCACCGGGTCAGCCAGAACCCGGGAGCACCCCGATTACTTGGCCTTGGGCTTTTTGGCGCCGTATTTGGAACGGGCCTGCTTGCGGTCCTTGACGCCCTGCAGATCCAGGGAGCCTCGAACGATGTGGTAACGCACGCCGGGCAGATCTTTTACGCGACCGCCACGCACCAGCACGACCGAGTGCTCTTGCAGGTTGTGCCCCTCGCCACCAATGTAAGAAATGATTTCGAAACCGTTGGTCAGACGCACCTTGGCCACCTTGCGCAGCGCCGAATTGGGCTTCTTGGGCGTCGTGGTGTAGACGCGGGTGCACACACCGCGGCGCTGGGGCGAGTTTTGCATCGCGGGGCTCTTGGACTTGCTCTTCTCGACTTCGCGGCCCTGGCGCACGAGCTGGTTAATGGTTGGCATGAAACGACCCTGATGGTTGCGCCCGGCCCGGTCCGAGGCGCCTCAAGGTACGCATCGAGCTCTAGGAGCAGGCAAAGCAGGCAAAAAACATTTCTCCGGCCCGAAAGTCGGAAAGCCTTCTAGTGTATCAGGTCGGGAAAACCAGGGCAATAGCCCTCACCGGATCCACAGCCGCAAGGCATCCCAAGCCCGGCCAAAAGGGCCGGCCTCTTCCACAGCCTCGAGCGCCACCAGGGGGATCTCGCCCAGCACGGCCGCTTGACCGTCCATCCGCACCCGCAGACTGCCCATGGCCTGGCCGCGCAAAAAAGGCGCGACCAAGGGGTCCTGACGCACGATTTCGGTGCGCAGCTTCGAGGCAGTACCGGTGGGCACGGCCATCACAATGGCTTGAGGCCGTCCGATCTTGACCACCGGCGAGCGACCCTTCCAGACGGCCGGCGACACCACCGCCTGATTGGCGTCAAAGAGCTTGACCGCCTCGAAAGCGGTGTAACCCCAATTGAGCAGTTTCTGGGCCTCGTTGGCCCTGGCGTTCTCGCTGGCAGCGCCCAGCACAACCGCCATCAGACGGCGCGGTCCTGGCTGATTGCCCGCCCCAAGATTGGGGAACTCTCGTCGTGCGGTGGCGATCAGGCAATAACCGGCGGCCTGTGTATGTCCGGTCTTGAGGCCATCGACCGAGGGGTCACGAAACAACAGCAGATTGCGGTTGGTGTCGTTGGCGGCGGGCGTGCCGGGGTAGCGGTACTTCTTGATGGCGTAGAGGCTGATGAACTCCGGAAAGTCGGCCATCAGCCTCTGGGCCAGGAGGCCCAGGTCGCGCGCGGTGGTCAGGTGACCTGGCTCGGTCAAGCCTTCCGGGTTTTTATAGACGGTGTTCTTCATGCCTAAGCCCCGCGCCTGCTCGTTCATGCGCTGCACAAAGCTCTCCACGCTGCCCGCCACGGCCTCGGCCAGCGCCACGGTGGCATCGTTGCCCGACTGCACCACCATGCCCTTGATCAAATCCTCCACCGGCACCTGCATCTTGGGGTCTATGAACATCCGCGAGCCGGGCATCTTCCACGCCCGTTCACTGACGGGCAGGGGCTGCGCCAGGGCGAGCTTGCCCGCCTTCACCGCATCAAAAACCAGGTACGCAGTCATCAGCTTGGTCAGGGATGCCGGCTCTACCGGGCTGTCTGCCTCCCGGCTGGCCAGCACCTGATTGGCGGTGATGTCAATGAGCAGGAAGGACCGGGCCGCAACATCGGGGGCCTGCGGAGCTTGAGCCATCGCGGCCGGTAGAAAGCCGGCCAGAGTCAGCCCGCACCCAAGAAAAAAAGATCGCAACATCGGTTCGAGAGGAAGGGACAAGACAGGCGCGCGAGACCCGCTCGCCGAGATGCTCAGGCGCTGAGATGACGAACCACCAAGCTCTTGAGCAGCGGCAATTGTCCATGAAAGAAATGCCCGCCGCCGGGAATCACCAGCACCGGCAGCACCTGCGGCCGCGCCCAGTCGAGCACCGCATCCAGCGGCACCGTGTCATCGGCTTGGCCATGTATGACCAGCGTGCGATCGTGCAGGTCGGGAGCAATCGGGGGCACATCGAAGCGACTGGCCGCCGTCCCCACCAGGACCACGCGATCTATCGAGCGCTGGCTCATCAAGTGCGCGCAGGCTCGGCTGGTGATGAAGGCGCCGAATGAGAACCCGGCCAGGGACAAAGGCCCGCGGGCCTGCAACTGGGCAACCACCGCCAACAGATCCTGCAACTCGCCCCGCCCCTCGTCGTAACGGCCCTGGCTGGCGCCCACCCCGCGAAAGTTGTACCGTACCGTATCCCAGCCGCACTGATTGAAGGCGCGCGCCAGGGTCTGCACCACCTTGTTGTCCAGACTGCCCCCGAACAATGGGTGCGGGTGCGAAATCACACACACGCCGCGCGAAGGGCCAAGGGCCGCATCCTGCGCGATTTCCAGCTCGCCGGCGGGACCGGCCACAAGGCCCTTGCGGGTCTGGGCATTCATGGGCCGGGCGAGATCAACGTCCCAAATGAGGCGGCGTGAGCAGGCGCTCGACCACCTGCCCCTTCTTCAAATGCGACTCGACGATATCCTCGATATCGTTGAGGTCGACATAGCTGTACCAGGTACCCTGCGGATAGACCACCACCATTGGCCCGGCCGCGCAGCGGTCGAGGCACCCGGCTTTATTGATGCGTACCCCCCCGGGTCCGGCAAGCCCGGCCGACTTGATCAGCATCTTGCAGCGCTCGAAGGCTTGCTGGGCGCCATGATGCCCACAGGCGTCCTGCCCATTGCTGCGCTCATTGAGGCAGAAAAAAACATGGTGGCGGTAGTAAGGCTGCGGGGGTTGTGGCGCAGCGGTTTCGCGAGCGACCGAAGCATCGGGGGAGTTCATGCACCTGATTCTAGGGGGCCGGGCGCCCCGCATCGGGCGCGTCCCCTAGCGGCCGGCCGATCGCCCCGGCCCCCCCGAGATTTGGGCCAGCACATAGCCCAGCGCGGCAAAGGGCCAGAGCCATCCGAGCCATTGGGTCAGGCCATTAAAGCGCACAAAGCGACCCTGCTCCCAGACCTGACGCGTTTGCTCAAAATAGGGATCGACCGCAGCCTGATTGAGCAAGGTCAGGTGCACACCCAGCGCAAGCAGGCTCAAGGCCAAGACCCCGCGACCCGGCACGATCAGCAAGGCAACCGCGACCAGCGCGCCCAACACCAAACCCCAGCGGGACGACCCATCCAGCCAGGCCCAGGCATGCTCGGGCCCGAAACTCAGGGCCGAAGACAAGGCCGTGACCAGCACGCCGGCCAGCAGCAGAAAAAGCAGGGCGGTGGCGCGCTGCCAGATCTGTCTCACGATCGAATAAGCCAGCAATACGGGAACCAGCAGACCCAGCGATACGCACAGCATCTCGGCGCCGGGCAGCAGGGGCTGAAGCTCCACATCGCGTACCGGTATCCACTCGAGAAAAGGCGTTTGAGCCAGCCACTTGCCTAGCGCATCTTCCAGGCGCTGCACCACCTGGCCCAAGCCCAAAGGCACCGAGGAGGGAAACAACAGCGCCAGGGGCCACAGGGCCAGCAACACCCGGGCGCCCGAGGTTCGATCCAGAAACCATCTGGCCCTGAAGTCGCTCCAGCGCTGCAGCACACCCAAGCGTTCCAGCAAGGCAGCCAGCAGGGCGCCCAAGCAGCCCCCGGAGGCATTGAGCACAAAATCAAGGTTCGAGGGCACCCTGGCCGGCAGATAGGCCTGCAGCGTCTCCATGGCCAGAGACAGCAGGGCCGCCGCCAGGCTCGCCAGGGCAATAGGCCAGCGCCAATCGGTGCCGCGCAGCACCGACAAGGCCAGCAGGAAACCCAGGACGCTGTAGCCCGCAAGGTTGACCAACAGGTCGAAGAAAGTCCAGTAACGAGGCCAAGGAGCCCCCAGAAAAGCCCACGGCGACATGCCCTGATCGCGCCAACCCGTGAAAGGGTAGAGGCTGGCGTAGGCCACCACACAAGTCAAGGCCAGAGCCAGGGGCCAGGCCGAGGTCTGCCGCTGCGGCGATCGGAGGGTCACGGCCGGGTCACCTGTCGCTGGTGCGTCTTCATGACTGGGCCCGATTCATCCAGAACTCACCAGGGCTTGAGTACCACCAGAACCACCGCCACCAGCATGAACAAGACGGGCAGTTCGTTGAACCAGCGGAACCAAATATGGCCGCGGAGGTTTTCTCCACGCTCAAAAACCCTGAGCAAGCGACCACACTGGTGGTGGTAAGCCAGGGTCAGCAGCACCACCGCCAGCTTGGCGTGCATCCAGCCACTGCCCCTGCCGACACCATAGCCCAGCCACAACCACAAGCCCAGGCCCAAGGCCGGTACGGCCAGCAGGTTGGTGAATCGAAGCAGCTTGCGCGCCATTAGAAGCAAGCGCTCACGCTCGGCATGGCTGTCGGCTGGCACCAGGGCCAGATTGACATAGATGCGAGGCAGATAAAACAAGCCGGCAAACCAGCTGGCCACGAAGACGATATGCAAGGCTTTAACCCACAACATCACGCGAGTTTAGGGCGCCTGAAGGGACATGGCGAAGGCAGGCCCTCGGGACAACAAGGGCGCCGCCCTTTAGGCGAGCGTATTTGTCAACTTTTTTTGGCACAATTTCTCTATGACACCCTATGCCGCCTTTCCCGCCGGCCGGCCGCGCCGGTTGCGCCGCGACAGTTTCACCCGCAACCTGGTGCGTGAACACGCGGTGACGGTCAACGACCTGATCTACCCCGTGTTCGTGACCGAGGGCTCGCAGCAGCGCCAGGCGGTGGCCTCGATGCCGGGCGTCGAGCGCCTGTCGCTGGATCTGCTGCTGCCAGTGGCCGAGAAGTGTCAGCTTTTAGGCATCCCGGTGATGGCCCTGTTTCCGGTCATCGACGGCAGCCGCAAAACGCCCGACGGCCGCGAAGCAGCCAACCCCGATGGCCTGGTGCCGCGCGTGGTGCGCGAATTGAAAAGGAATTTCCCCGATCTGGGCGTGATGACCGATGTGGCGCTCGACCCCTACACCAGCCACGGGCAAGATGGGCTGCTCGACGCAACCGGCTACATCCTCAACGAGGAAACCGTGGCCATGCTCGTGCGACAGGCACTGAACCAGGCCGCTGCCGGCGTGGACATCGTCGCGCCCAGCGACATGATGGACGGACGCATCGGCGCCATCCGCCAGGCGCTCGAAGGTGCCAGCCACATCCACACGCGCATCATGGCCTACAGCGCCAAATACGCCAGCGCCTTCTACGGCCCTTTCCGTGACGCCGTGGGCTCGGCGGGCAATTTGGGTAAGGCCGACAAGAAGGTCTACCAGATGGACCCGGGCAACACCGACGAGGCGCTCAAGGAAGTGGCGCTGGACATCGCCGAAGGCGCCGACATGGTGATGGTCAAGCCCGGCATGCCCTACCTGGATGTAGTGCGCCGCGTAAAGGACGAATTCAAGGTGCCGACCTTCGCCTACCAAGTCTCGGGCGAATATGCCATGCTCAAGGCCGCAGCCGCCAACGGCTGGCTGGACCACGACGCGGTGATGATGGAAAGCCTGTTGGCCTTCAAGCGCGCCGGGGCCGACGGCGTACTGACCTATTTCGCCCTCGATGTGGCGCAGCGACTGCGCGGCTGAATCTGCAGCGGCGAGCGCAGAAGACGGCCCAGTCAGTGGCCCAAGATCTTGGACAGGAAGTCCTGCGCCCGGTCGGTCTGCGGATGATTGAAAAACTGCTCGGGCGTGTTCTGCTCGACGATCTGCCCCTGATCCATAAAGATCACCCGGTCGGCCACCGCCTTGGCAAAGCCCATTTCGTGCGTCACGCACAACATGGTGATGCCCTGACCGGCGAGCTCGATCATGACATCGAGCACCTCCTTGATCATCTCGGGGTCGAGCGCCGAGGTGGGCTCATCAAAGAGCATGATCTTGGGCGTCAGGCACAGGGCCCGGGCAATGGCCACGCGCTGCTGCTGCCCGCCTGAGAGCTGCAAGGGGTACTTGAGCGCCTGCTCGGCAATGCGCACCCGCTCGAGCTGCTGCATGGCCCGCTCCTCGGCCTCTTTCTTGGGCAGCTTGCCCACCCACATCGGAGAAAGGGTCAGGTTCTCCAGCACCGTCAAATGAGGAAAAAGATTGAACTGCTGGAACACCATGCCCACCTGCTTGCGTATGGTGTCAATGGCCTTGAGGTCATCGGACAGCTCGATGCCATCGACCACCAAACGACCCTGTTGATGCTCTTCAAGCCGGTTGATACAGCGGATCAGCGTGGATTTTCCGGAGCCTGAGGGGCCGCAGATGACGATGCGCTCGCCCTTGGCCACATTCAGGTCGATGTCGCGCAGGACATGAAAGTCGTTGCCGTACCACTTGTTAACTTTGTCGAAGGAAATAATGGGAGTGCTCATGGTGAATATCGTCCGATGAATCAGCGCAACTTGCCCTTGTTGACCTGAGCTTCCACCCAGAGGCTGTAACGCGACATGGCAAAGCAGAAGGCAAAGTAAATCAGGGCAATAAACACATAGCCCTCGATCTTGTAGGGCCGCCAGTCCGCATCCGAGTTGAGGGCCAGGCCCAACGCGCCGGTCAGCTCGTACAAACTGACGATGGTCACCAGCGAGGTGTCCTTGAAGATCGCAATGAAGTTGTTCATGATGCCAGGCACCACCATGGCCAGGGCCTGCGGCAAGACCACCTTGCGCTGGGTCTGCCAGTACGACAAGCCCAGCGAGGCCGCCGCCTCAACCTGCCCCTTGGGGATCGCCTGTAGGCCGCCTCGGATGACTTCGGCCAGATAGGCTGCAGCGAACAGGGTGATGCCGGCCAGCACGCGAATCAGCACATCGATCTTCGTGCCCTGGGGCATGAAAAGCGGAAACATGAAGGAGGCCATAAAGAGCACCGAGATCAACGGCACGCCACGGATCAACTCCACATACAAAGTGCACAAGGTGCGGATGGCCGGCAATTCGGATCGCCGGCCCAGGGCCACCAGCAGCGCCAGCGGGAAAGCCATTGCGATCGACAGGGTTGACAGCAACAGCGTCAGAGGCAGTCCACCCCAGCGATCCGTCTCGACCGGGGATAAGCCAAAGCCGCCAAGCATGAGCCAGAAAAAAGCGGCCAGTACAAGCACCCAGGCAAGAACCAGCCAGGGCTTCCAGAAGGCGCGGCTGCAACTTGCAATCAACAAAGCCATCATCAAAAGAGTGGCCACCAAAGGCCGCCACTGTTCCTCAAAGGGATAGCGACCAAAAATGATCAGACGGTACTTCTCCGCGACCACGCCCCAACAGGCCCCGACCTCGACCGGATGGCAGGCCTGCGCATCGGGCAGCCAGTAGGCCGATAACACCGCCCAGTTGAAGAGCATAGGCAGGTACCACAGCAAAACACCGCCGATGATCAGGGTGCTCAGGGTGGTACGCAGATCAGCAAACAGATTGCTGCGTATCCAGCCTATCGCGCCCCCCTGCTGGACCGGGGCCGGGCGCGCCGGCAAGGATTGAAACACTCGCACGCTCATGATCAACGCTCCTTGATCGCCGCGCGGGCGTTGTACCAATTCATGAAGGCCGAAGTGGTCAGCGAGGTGGTCAGATAGACCAGCATGACGATGGCGATGCACTCAACCGCACGGCCCGTCTGGTTGATCGCGGTGTTGGCGATCGACACCACATCCGGGTAACCAATGGCCACCGCCAGGGAAGAGTTCTTGGTGAGATTGAGATACTGATTGGTCATCGGCGGGATGATCACCCGCAGCGCCTGCGGCAGCATCACAAGACGCATTTCCTGTCCCTGCGAAAGACCCAGGGCCGCAGCCGCTTCGCTCTGCCCGCGCGGCACCGAGGCAATACCGGCGCGCACCACCTCAGCCACAAAAGCTGCGGTGTAGATGACCAGACCGAGCAGCACCGCCATGAACTCGGGGGTGAGCGCACCGCCGTTCTCGATCGCGAATTCACCCTTGCTGGGGTAGTTGGCCTGCGTCGGCGCACCCCCGAGCAACCAGCCCAGGACCGTCATGATCACGACAATCAGCAGGGGAAGCCAGAATACGCTGCGCGGCTGACCCGTGGCTTCAAAGTGAGCACGCGCCCAACGACTGCGCAGCCAAGCCAGCAGCAGACCGGCCAGCAGGCCCAGGCCGGCCCATAGATGACCCGGCTCCCACACCGGAATCGGAAAATTGAGTCCGCCTTTGCTGAGAAAAACACTACCCGCCTGCCAGGCCTCGCTGGCATCGGGCAGCAACTCGGTAAAGAGCAGATACCACATCAGCAGTTGCAGCAAGATGGGTACATTGCGGAAAAACTCGACATAAGCTTGGCACAAGCCACGCACCAGGGCATTGCGCGAAAAGCGCCCGACACCGAGAAGGGTACCCAGAATCGTCGTCAGGATGATTCCAATCACCGCCACGCGCAGGGTATTGACCAACCCCACCATAAACGCCTTGAAATAGCTCTGATTGGAGTCGTAACCCAACAAATCTTCGCCAATATCAAAACCAGCGGTTTGAAAAAGAAAACCAAAGCCACTTTGGATGCCACGCTCGCGCATGTTCACTAGAGTGTTGTGGCCCAGGTACCAGATACCCAGGGCAATCAAGGCGATGGCCACGACCTGATAAACCAGGCCGCGGAAAGCCTGGCTCTGCCAAGACCAGCTCTTTTTCGGAGGGGCAGACAAAGGACGATTCATGCAAACAACTCTCTTACGCCAGATGCTTTTGACGATTGACGGACAAATCCAGGCCCTCTAGAGAAAACCGCCTGCTGAGCAGAACCCAGCAGGCGGTTTTTGGTCGGCGCGTCGACTCAGCGAACCGGGAAGGCGTACATCAGTCCGCCCTTGTTCCACAGGTTGTTGACGCCCCGCGGCAGGGCCAGGGGCGACTTCGGACCTACATTGCGCTCGAAGATCTCACCGTAGTTACCAGTGGCCTTGACAGCGCGAACCATCCAGTCACGGTCCAGGCCGAGCAGCTTGCCGGTGTCCTCGGTAGAGCCCAGCAAACGCTGCACCACCGGGTCTTGGCTGCTCGCCTTGAGTTGATCGACATTGGCTTGCGTCACGCCGTACTCTTCAGCCTCAAGCAGCCCATAGACGGTCCACTTGACAATCGCAAACCACTCATCGTCACCACGACGCACCATGGGGCCCAGGGGCTCCTTGGAGATCAGCTCGGGCAAGATGACATGGTCGGCCGGGTTCTTGGCTTCCTTGTTGCGCACCGAGGCCAAGCCGGAGGCGTCAGTGGTGTAAGCCACGCAACGACCCGCAAAATAGGCGCCGGTAGCAGCTTCCACTTTCTCGAACACGACCGGCTTGATGCCCAGATTGTTGGCGCGCGAGAAGTCCGTCAGATTCTTCTCGGTGGTGGTGCCCGATTGAACGCAAACTGTCTGGCCTTTGAGTTGCTTGGCGCTCTTGAGCTTGCTTTTGACCGGGACCATAAAGCCCTGGCCGTCATAGTAGGTCGGCACGGTCAGGTGCAGGCCGAGCGAACCATCACGGGTCAGGGTGAAGGTGGTGTTGCGAGAGAGCACATCGATCTCGCCCGACTGCAAGGCGGTGAAACGCTGCTGTGCGTTCAAGGGGACATACTTGACCTTGGTGGCATCGCCCAAGGTGGCGGCAGCGATGGCCTTGCAGATGTCCACATCCAGCCCGCTCCAGTTGCCGCTGGAGTCAGCCGAAGAAAAGCCCGCCAGTCCGGTGTTGACGCCACAAACGACCTGGCCGCGCTGCTTGATGGCATCGAGGGTCTTGCCCGCATGAGCGGGGGCCAGTACTGCGAAGGTCAGGCCGGCAGCGGCCAGAGCCTTCAGGCCCTGAGATTGAATCAGTTTGAACACGAGATACTCCCGAGATGAAGATGAAGTTCAACCGGACCCGCGGTAGGTCCAGAGGCACGGATGCTATCCGAATCCGGGGCCCGGGCCACAGGGCGAGGGCGCGATATCCCTAGGATTAACCCGGGTCTGAGCGCAGCTCATGCCTGAAGCAGCATGAGCTCATACGGGGGCAGCATGGGAAGGCAGAGAATCCTCAGGCGCCGGTCTACACAAACGGAGCACCTCGGCACCGTAAGCCTGCCGCTTTTTCTCCCCCAAACCGGAAATACCCTCCAAGGCCTCGAATGTTTGAGGGTTGGTCTGGGCAATGGCGCGCAGGGTGGCGTCATGGAAGATCACGAAGGCTGGCAAGTTGTGCTCGCGGGCCACCTCGGCTCTCCAGGCCTTGAGTTTTTCCAGTCGCTCCAGCGCGCCGGCATTGAGGGCGGCCTCAGCACGGCCCCGTACTGAAATTTGTCGCGGTTTGCGCGCCGCCGAGCGGTCTGCCGCCCATGCGGAGCCGTCACGCAACACCAGGTCGACCCGACCGGCGAGCAGCTCCCGCGCCGCCGGCAGCAAGCTCAGGGTGTTCAGGCCCTCGCTATCGACCCGGACCATGTCCCGGGCAATCAACTGCCGCAAGACCGCGCGCCACCTTGACTCCGACAGGTCGGTGCCGATACCGAAGGTGGACAGGCGCTCATGACCGTACTGCCGCACCTTTTCTGTGCGTTTTCCGCGCAGAATGTCCACCAGATGCCCGGCTCCGAAATCCAGGTGGCTGGCCTGTCGCACCCGGTAGATGCAGCTGAGCAACTTGCGGCCGGCTTGCGTACCATCCCAAAGACCGGGGGGCTGCAGGCAGTTGTCGCAGTTCATGCAGGGCGAGCTGGCCTCCCCGAAATAAGCCAACAGGCCCACACGCCGGCATGTGGTCGACTCGGCCAGCCCGAGCAGGGCATCGAGCTTGCCGCGCATGATGCGCTTGTGGTCTTCACCGGCCAGCTCACCCGCATCAATCATGCGGCGCTGGTTCACCACATCCTGCAGTCCGTAGGCCATCCAGGCGTTGGCCGGCAGGCCGTCGCGGCCGGCCCGACCGGTCTCCTGGTAATAGGCTTCGATGTTCTTGGGCATATCCAGGTGCGCCACAAAGCGAACATCCGGCTTGTCGATGCCCATGCCAAAGGCGATGGTGGCCACCATGATCAGGCCATCTTCGCGCAAGAAGCGGTCCTGACGCTGCTGGCGTACACCGGCTTCGAGCCCCGCGTGGTAGGCCAGCGCCTGCAAGCCCTCGGCCTGTAACTGCTCCGCCACTTCTTCGACCCGCATCCGGGACCGACAGTAAACGATGCCCGCCTCGCCCGCATGCTCGCCCGCAATGAAGCGCAGCAATTGCCTGACCGGATCGGTCTTTTCGATGATGCGGTAGCGGATATTCGGACGATCAAAGCTGCTGACGAAGAGTCGGGCTGCGCCCAACTGGAGGCCCTCGACAATATCTCGACGGGTGATCTCGTCGGCCGTGGCGGTCAGAGCCACTCGCGGCACCCGCGGATAACGCGCTTCAAGCAGGGCCAGTTCACGGTACTCGGGCCGGAAGTCGTGGCCCCACTGGCTGACACAGTGGGCCTCATCAATGGCAATCAGGCTGAGCAGGCCGCGCGCATAAAGCGAGTCGAGCGCGGTCAAAAGGCGGCCCGTCTTCAAACGCTCAGGGGCCAGATACAGCAGGGTCAGATCCGCACCTTGCAGACGGGCCATGACCTCGCTGGCCTGCTCATGGGAAAGGCTGGAGTTGAGGTAGCACGCCGAGACACCGGCTTCGGCCAATGCCCCAACCTGATCGTGCATCAACGCAATCAGGGGCGAAACCACCAAGGTCAGGCCCCGGCCGGCCCGATGCCGGGCGATGGCCGGAATTTGGTAGCACAGGGACTTGCCGCCCCCGGTGGGCATAAGTACCAGGGCATCACCGCCACCCATCAGGTGATCGATGATGGCCTGCTGCGGCCCCCGGAAAGACTCGTAACCGAAGACCTCCTGCAGGATCTCCTGGGGCGCCCCTAGCATCGTCGGTCGCTAGCGAAAGCCACCCCGCCCGCCGAACTCACATCTGCTCCCAAGGCAGGCCCTCGAAACGCCAGCCCGAGAGGCTCGAGCGCTTGAAATGCTCGTCGAGCTCACCTTCAAAGCCGTGGACCACATGCGCCACATCGGTAAAACCAGCAGCCTCCAGGGCCGCGCCGGCGTCCAATGTGCGCTGCCCGGAACGACAGATCAGCAGCACCGGCCGGGTCTTGTCGGCCGATTCGCGCTCGACCGCCGCAACGAATTGGTGCGGATCGGCGGTCATCTCCGGGTATTCATACCAGGGAATATGAATCACGCCCGGAGGTCGCCCCACATAAAGGGATTCAATTTCCATGCGCACATCAACAAAGACGACATCGTCGCGGCTTTGGAGCAGTTGCCAGGCTTGCTGCGGTTGCAGATGCTTCATGAGGGAGGAACACTGATCGAAAAAAAGCTATTGTCGAGCAAGAGCGTCCTACCCGCGGGGCAACAACATCAAACGGTTGCCTACAATTGCGCCATGAGCTTTCCTGCCTACACCCGCGCACAGGCGCTGCCAACCACGCTGACACAAAGACTGGTCATGCTGGATGGTGCCATGGGCACCATGATCCAGCGCCTGCGTCTGAGCGAGGCGCAGTATCGTGGCGAGCGTTTTCACGCGTTTCACAAGGATGTCAAAGGCAACAACGAATTGCTCAGCCTGACCCGACCGGAGGTGATTCGCGACATACATGAAGGCTATCTGGCCGCCGGAGCCGACCTGATCGAGACCAACACCTTCGGCGCCACCACCGTGGCCCAGGCCGACTACGACATGGCCGATCTCGCTCTCGAGATGAACTTGCAATCGGCCCGTCTGGCCCGCGCCGCCTGCGACAAGTTCAGTACCGCCGACCACCCGCGCTATGTGGCCGGAGCGCTCGGCCCCACACCCAAGACCGCCAGCATCAGCCCGGATGTCAATGACCCGGGGGCGCGCAATATCGATTTCGAGCAGCTGCGATCGGCCTACTACGAGCAGGTGCAAGCCCTGGTGGAGGGCGGCAGCGATGTGCTGCTGGTCGAGACCATCTTCGACACCCTCAACGCCAAGGCGGCCCTGTTTGCCATTGACGAGTACTTCGAGGCCAGCGGCCAGTGCCTGCCCCTCCTGATCAGCGGCACGGTCACCGACGCCTCCGGTCGCATCCTCAGCGGTCAGACGGTCGGCGCCTTCTGGCACAGCGTACGCCACGCCCGGCCTCTAGCCGTTGGCCTGAACTGCGCACTGGGCGCAGCCCTGATGCGGCCTTATATCCAGGAGTTGCACCGCGTGGTGGGCGACGAGGCCTTTATCAGCTGCTACCCCAACGCCGGGCTGCCCAACCCGATGAGCGACACCGGCTTTGATGAAACGCCCGAGGTCACCAGCCGCCTGCTGCACGAATTTGCAGCCGAAGGGCTGGTCAACATCGTCGGCGGCTGCTGCGGCACGACGCCCGACCATATTGGCGCCATACGAACCGCGGTCAGTCCGCTGGCGCCTCGGGCCCTGAGAGCCCATGCCGCACTTGCAGTAATGTAGGCAGCCCAGCGACGGCGCCCGCAGCAGTCGTGGAAAGCGCGGCGGCGGCGTTGGCGCAGTTGAGCGCTTGCGACCAGCCCAACCCACGGGCAAAGGCCGCTGCCAGCGCTCCGTTAAACGCATCGCCCGCACCGATGGTATCGATGACCTGCACCGCATGGCCCGCCTGCGACAGGGGCGCCTGTCCGGGGCGGTAAAGACGGCAGCCCCTGGCGCCCAGAGTCACGACCACCGCACCGACGCCTCGCGCAAGCAGCACCTGCGCGCCGGCATCGGCATCGTCACAGCCCGAGAGCTCACGCAGCTCGCCCTCGTTGGGGGTCAGCACATCCACCATGGGCCATAGCGAATCGGGCATGGGCATGGCCGGGGCCGGGTTGAGCAAGGTGCGGACGGCCTGGCTGCGGGCGATGCGAAAAGCCTCCTGGGTCGCAGCCAGGGGCACCTCGCAAGAGGCCATCACCACCCGGGCGCCGGAGATCAAGGGCCTGGCCCGCAAGACCTGCTCGGGCCCCAGCGCGGCCGACACACCGGGGTAAACCACAATCGAATTGTTGCCATCGGGATAGACCCAGATCAGGGCGGTGCCATTGGGTCGCTGCTCATCGCGCTCGACATGACGGGTGTCGATGCCCTCCTGGGCCCACAGAGCCAGGCCCATGGCACCAAAATCATCAGCGCCTATGCAGGCCACCAAGGCCACCTGTGCCCCCTGCCGCGCTGCCGCCACCGCCGCGTTACTGCCCTTGCCACCGGGCAAGCGCTCGAAGTGCGAGGCCAACACGGTCTGCCCCACGGCCGGCGGGCCGGGCACATGCGCGATCAGATCGACATTCCAGCTGGCGATGCTGACCACCTCGGCCGTCATCGCGCGCCGCAGCCCAGGGTCTGAGACCGCCAAGGACCGATGGTCAGGAACAGCGCGGGCAGCACCCGCCAGGGGCCTGCGGCACAAATCGCGCACAGCAGGCTCTCGGCCTGCACGACCGAACGGTCATCGATGCCGGCCCCCTCAGGCAGGGGCGCGAGCATGGCCCCCCAACCGCCGGCGCCGTATGGAAGACACTGCGCCATCTTGCGGCTTAAATGAACTTGGCGGGCACATAGCCGAATTGCTGCGGCAGCCACAAAATGATCTGCGGGAACGCCACCATCAGAGCCAGCGCAATGACCAAGGCGATGATGAAGGGCCAGATTTCCCGGATCATGTCGGCCAGCTTGATGCCTGTCGTGCCATTGATGACGAAGAGCAAGACGCCGTAGGGCGGCGTGATCAAGCCGATCATGCAGTTGACCACAATCACCACACCAAAGTACACGAGATCAATGCCCAGGGCCTTGCAGGTCGAGAGGAACAAGGGCACGATCACCAGAATGATGGTGCTGG
>VGHR01000051.1 GCA_016868205.1 Betaproteobacteria bacterium | reverse complement strand
TCAATTCCAGGCCCATGTAAAGAACCAGGAAGTTATGGCCCGAAATCATCAAAAAGGCGCCGAGCAGGGAAAAGAGGGCCAGCGTAAAGAACTCGCCTCCACGCAGCATGCCCCGATCGGCAACATAGGGACGACCGTAGACCACGGTAGCCATCAGGGCCAGGGATGAAAAACACTTGAGCCAGTTGCCCATGGGCTCGCCGATCACCATCTTGCCAAATCCGTAGAGAGTCTGGCCAGAAGAAGCCTGCACTCCCGAGACGATGGCGACCCAGGCCAGCGTGCCCAGAGTCAGCAGATAGCTGAGGTTGCGCCGCGGGGTCTTGACGCCCAGGTCGACCAGCGCGATGACGCAGGCCATGACCAGCAAGATGATCTCGGGATAGACCGCGTACCAGCTCTGTGAATCAATCATTGGAATACTCAAAAGACGATGGGGCCGCGGACGCTCAGTTCAACTTCGACAGCGCGACATGTCGCAGCAACTCGGCCACCGAGGCATCCATTACATCGGTGAAGGGCTTGGGATAGATCCCCATGAAGAGAACTGCCACGGCCAAAAGGCCAAGCATAAAAAACTCGCGCGAATTGATATCACTGAGGGCCCGCACCTGTTCATTGGCCACATCGCCAAGGTAAACCCGCTTAAACATCCACAAGGTGTAGGCGGCCCCAAAAATCAAGGCACTTGCAGCAGCCAGGCCGATCCAGAAGTTGTACTGAACCGCCGCCAAAATGACCATCCATTCCCCAACGAAACCGGCCGTCCCGGGCAGGCCGCAATTGGCCATTGCAAAGAGCAGCGCAAAAGCTGCGAACTTGGGCATGGTATTGATTACACCACCGTAGCTGGCAATTTCCCTTGAATGAACCCGGTCGTAAAGCACGCCTATGCACAGGAACATCGCACCGGAGACGAAGCCGTGGGCGATCATCTGAACCAAACCCCCGGCCACACCGAGCTCGTTGAAAATAAAGAAGCCCAGAGTCACAAAACCCATGTGTGCGACAGACGAGTAGGCCACCAGCTTCTTCATATCCTGCTGCACCAGGGCAACCAGCCCGACATAGATGACCGCAATCAAGGACAAGGCAATCATCAACCAGGCCCACTCGCGCGAAGCGTCGGGGGCAATCGGCATCGAAAAGCGCAAAAAACCATAGGCACCGAGCTTGAGCATGATGGCCGCCAGGATGGCCGACCCTCCGGTGGGTGCCTCCACATGGACATCGGGCAACCAGGTGTGAACGGGCCACATCGGCACCTTGACGGCAAACGCCGCAAAGAAAGCAAAGAACAACAGCGTCTGGGCACCCATGCCCAAAGGCAGCTTGTGCCAGGTGGCCAGATCAAAACTGCCCCCCGATTTGTTGTAGAGATAGACCAAGGCCACCAGCATGAGCAAGGAGCCCAGCAAGGTGTACAGAAAAAACTTGAAGGCCGCGTAAATCTTGTTGGGGCCGCCCCAAATACCGATGATCAGGTACATGGGGATCAGCGTGGCCTCGAAAAATACGAAAAACAGCATCGCGTCGAGGGCGCTGAAGACACCAATCATCAGGCCTGAGAGAATCAAAAAAGCACCCATGTACTGATTGACCCGTTGCTCAATCACCTCCCAGCCGGCGATCACCACCACCACCGTCATGAAGGCGGTCAGCAAAACGAACCAGAAGGAGATTCCATCAAGGCCGAGGTGATACTGAACATTGAGGTGGGGAATCCACGCCGCCTTCTCAACGAACTGCATCGCGCTGCTGTCGACCTGAAACTGCACATAAAGAGGCAAGGTCACCAAAAGACTGACCAGGGCGCCAAAGAGCGCCAAGGCGCGCACAGCCCGGACATGCTCGGGCCGGCCCATGGCCAGCAAGACCACTCCAAAAACAATCGGCGTCCAGATCGCCAGGCTCAGCAAAGCCATGTGTGTCCTCTTTTACTTATTGAGCCAGACGAACCAGGTCATGAGCACGAAGATGCCGATGATCATGGCTAGCGCGTAGTGAAAGATAAAGCCCGACTGCAGTTGCCGAACCACAGCCGACACCCAGGCCACCAGACGCCAAGAGCCGTTGACCAGGGCCCCATCGATCAAACCCTGATCCGCGCCGCGCCACAGGCCTAAACCCAGCCCCCGGGCGGCGGGCGCCAGTACTTTCTCATTGAACCAATCCATGTAGTACTTGTTCTCAAGCGCGAGAACCACGGGGGCCAGGAAGCGCCCGATGGCTGCCGGCACTGCGGGATTGATCAGGTAGAAATACCAGGCCAGAACCACACCTGCGACTGCCATCCAGAAAGGCGCCGTCACCAAGCCATGACTGGCCATGGCCAGGGGTCCATGAAAGGACTTGGCCAGTTCGGCCATGGCGGGATGCAATTGCGTGTTGACCAAGAGGGCATCGCGGAAGAAGTCGCCGAACAACATCGGGGCAACGGTGTGGTACCCGATGAAGACCGAGGGAACAGCCAGAAGCACCAGCGGTACGGTCACGACCCAGGGTGACTCATGGGGCTTGCCATGCATGTCGTGATGATCGTCATCGTGGGGGGCCTGCTCATAGCGTTCCTTGCCATGAAAGACCAGGAAATACATGCGGAAGGAATAAAACGCCGTGACAAAAACACCTGCAACCACCGCAAATGTGGCAAAGCCGCTGGCCGGTAGATTGCTCGCCTGAACCGCCAGAATGATGCTGTCCTTGGAGTAAAACCCCGATAGCAAAGGCGTACCGATCAAGGCCAGAGAGCCCAGCAGGCAGGTGAACCAGGTGATCGGCATGTACTTGCGAACACCGCCCATCCAGCGGATGTCCTGGTTATGGTGCAAACCCATGATCACTGAACCGGCGGCCAAAAATAATAGCGCCTTAAAAAAGGCGTGGGTCATCAAATGGAACACCGCCACCGAATACGCCGAGGCCCCCAGGGCTACTGTCATGTACCCGAGCTGCGACAGCGTTGAATAGGCCACGACCCGCTTGATATCGTTCTGAATAATCCCAAGAAATCCCATGAAAAGCGCAGTGATGGCGCCGATGACGAGGATAAGGTTCAGGGCTGTAGACGAAAGCTCATACAGCGGGGACATTCGGGCTACCATAAAAATGCCGGCGGTCACCATGGTGGCCGCATGAATCAACGCTGAAATCGGCGTCGGGCCTTCCATGGAGTCGGGCAACCAAACATGCAATGGAAACTGCGCTGACTTGCCCATCGCACCCACAAACAGGCAAATACAGGCGACCGTGATCAACATCCACTCGGTTCCAGGAAATTTGAGTGCAGCCAGTTCATTGCCTTTGGCAAACACCTCGCTGTAGTTGAGCGAACCGGCATAAGCGGCGATCAAGCCGATGCCAAGAATGAATCCGAAATCACCAACACGATTGACCAAAAAGGCCTTGAGGTTGGCAAAGACGGCGGTGGGCTTTTTGAACCAGAAGCCGATCAACAGGTAAGAAACCACGCCGACTGCTTCCCAGCCAAAAAACAGTTGCAGCATGTTGTTGCTCATCACCAGCATCAACATCGAGAAGGTAAATAGCGAGATGTAGGCAAAGAAACGGTTATAGCCCTCATCGTCATGCATATAGCCGACGGTGTAGACATGAACCATCAGCGAGACAAAGGTCACCACGACCATCATCATGGCGGTCAAACCGTCGACAAGGAATCCGATTTCCATTTTCAAGCCGCCGACGACCATCCAGGTGTAGAGCGTCTCATTGAAACGGGCGCCATCAATGACCTGGTCCAGGGTGTGGAGCGAGATCAAAAAAGCGACCAGAACGCCAAGAATGGTCAGGCTGTGGCTGGCGACGCGGCCCAGGCGGTTGCCGCCCAGCGCGGTGCCAAAAATACCGGCAAGCAGCGAGCCGGCCAGAGGGGCCAGGGGCACAGCCAACAAAGTGGAGGCAGAAAGCGTTTGACTCATCGTGGGATTTCCGTGCGCTTGGAGTTCATGCGGGATGCCTGCCGATCAGCCCCTGAGGGCATTGAGCTCGTCCACATTGATGCTGGACTTGTTTCGGAAGAGAAGCACCAAAATGGCCAGACCTATGGCCGACTCCGCTGCCGCAACCGTGAGGATGAAGAAAACAAAAATCTGCCCGGCCATATCTCCAAGGTAGTAGGAGAAAGCAACGAAATTCATGTTCACAGCCAGCAGCATCAGTTCGATGGCCATGAGCAAGACGATCAAGTTCTTGCGGTTCAGAAAGATACCGATAACCGAAAGGGCGAACAGCAGCCCACCTAGCGCGAGGAAGTGCCCGAGGGAAATCATGGTTTTTTCCCCTCGGCTGGCGCAGGTTCGGCGGGAGGCGGAGCCATCGAACTCGGGTTTATCTTGAGTAGAGTCACGCGATCGGCTCGTTTGACCCGCACCTGTAGGGACGGATCGATCGATTTGGAATCCTTGCGCTCGCGCAGGGTCAGGGCGATGGCGGCGATGATCGCCACCAGGAGCAAGGCGGCCGCAGCCTGCAAAGGCAGCAGGTACTCGGTGTAGAGCACCTTGCCCAGCTCGCGGGTGTTGGAGTAATCAGCCGCAGCCTGGCTAAGCAGCGCGTCAGCCGGCGGCGAGGTGACCCGAAAACCACCGAGCAGGACCGCGGCCATCTCCAAGGCGATAACCGCCCCCATCAAGGCCGCCAGGGGAAAGTGCTTCCAAAAGCCCTTGCGCATGCTGTCGAGATTGATGTCGAGCATCATCACCACGAAAAGGAAAAGCACCATCACCGCGCCGACATAAACGAGCACCAGGGTAATGGCCAAGAACTCGGCCTTGAGCAACAGCCACAAAGCGGCAGCCTGGAAGAAAGCCAGCACCAGATACAAGGCCGCATGGACAGGGTTGCGCGCCGTGATCACGCGAAACGCTGCAAACAGCAAAATCGCGGAGAAGGCATAAAAAAGAGCAGTTTGGACATCCATGGATCGGGCTTCTTTCGGTCGGCCGGGGCTGTTGGCTATCGGGGACTCGGAGAACTGTTTGCTTGCATCGGTTTACCGGTACTTGGCATCAGCGGCCTTGTTGGCTGCAATCTCTGCTTCGTAACGGTCCCCGACGGCCAGGAGCATGTCCTTGGTGAAATACAGGTCGCCACGCTTTTCGCCGTGGTACTCGAGGATATGCGTCTCAACAATTGAATCGACCGGGCAGCTTTCTTCGCAGAAACCGCAAAAAATACACTTGGTCAGGTCAATGTCATAGCGCGTGGTGCGCCGACTGCCATCGTCGCGCACATCCGATTCGATCGTGATGGCCAGCGCCGGGCAGACTGCCTCACACAATTTGCAGGCAATGCATCGTTCCTCACCGTTTTCGTAGCGTCGCAGAGCGTGCAGGCCCCGAAAACGAGGCGACAACGGCGTCTTCTCCTCAGGGAACTGGACCGTGATCTTGCGGCTGAACATGTACTTGCCGGTCAGGGCCATGCCCTTGAACAGCTCGGTCAACATGAAGCTGGAGATAAAGTCTTTCCAGGAGAAGGACGAAGGGGGCAAAGTCTGTGTGGTCATATCAGAGAGTCCCAGGTGTTCCGAGGCGCATGATCACTTCCAGATATTCAGGGGGGTGTGCATCCAAACGGCCACCACCACCAACCAGACCAGGGTGACCGGGATAAAGATCTTCCAGCCCAGGCGCATGATCTGGTCATAACGAAAACGCGGAAATGTGGCTCGCACCCAAAGGAAGAGCGTCACCACCACAAAGGTCTTGAGTCCAAGCCAAATCCATCCCGGGATCCAGGCCAGCGCCTCCACCGGCGGCAACCATCCGCCGAGGAACATGATCACGCACAGCACAGAGACCAGAATCATGTTGGCGTACTCGGCCAGGAAGAACATGGCAAAGGCCATTCCCGAGTACTCAACCATATGGCCGGCCACAATCTCTGATTCGCCCTCGACCACATCGAAGGGGTGGCGGTTGGTCTCGGCCAAACCCGCAATGAAATACACCAGAAAAATCGGCAGCAGCGGCAGCCAGTTCCAGGACAGAAAGCCCAGGCCCATGTCTGCCCCCGTGCCCTTGGCCTGCCCCATCACGATGTCGGTCATGTTCAGGCTGGCTGAAACCATGAGGACCACCACCAGGCAAAAGCCCATGGCAATCTCGTAACTGACCATCTGGGCCGAGGCGCGCAGCGCACCTAAAAAAGCGTACTTGGAGTTCGATGCCCAGCCCGCGATGATCACGCCGTACACCTCTAGCGAGGTGATCGCCATAAGGAAAAGCAAGCCCGCATTGATGTTGGCCAGAGCCACATCAGGCCCGAAGGGAATCACCGCCCAGGCCGCTAAGGCCGGCATGATGGTCATGATCGGCCCCAGCACGAACAAGCCCTTGCTCGCCGCAGCGGGCATGATGATTTCCTTGGTCAGCAGCTTAAGCGCATCGGCAATGGGTTGCAGCAAGCCACCAGGGCCCACGCGGTTGGGGCCCAGACGCACCTGGGTAAAGCCAATGGCCTTGCGCTCCCACAGTGTGAGGTAGGCCACACACCCCATCAGCGGCAAGAGCACCGCCACGATCTTGATCAGCGTCCAGACCACCGGCCAGAGCGTGGTGCCCAGCAGGCCCTGCCCCGCCAGATAAAGGCTGTCGATCATGCGAGCACCCCTTGCGCAGCAGCCGAAGTCAGGCTCGCCCGGGCGTCGACGGTCAATTGCAGCGACGCTGCGCGACGCACAATGCCATCGAGCTGGTAAATCGCTGCCGTAACCGGCTCCGCCGCCGGCGCCGTGAGCCGGGACGGGTCAAAAACTGCTGCATTGCTCAGGCGCTCGGCCGGTACAAAGCGCGCGCCTTCGACGGCCGGGCCTATGGCCTGGGCCAAGACATCGGCAGCCGACTCGGCCTCAAAGCCCGGTAACTCCAGCATCTGCCCGAGTACCCGCAACACCTTCCAGGCCGGCCGGGACTGCCCCGGCGGCTTGACCACGGCATGAAAGCCCTGCACGCGTCCCTCTGCATTGACGAAGGTGCCAGGGGTCTCGGTAAAGGCAGCAATCGGGAGCAGGACATCGGCCAGATCCATATTGGCCCGGAAGGGACTCAAGGAAACCACCATCTCAGCCCTGGAGAGCGCTTGCCGAGCGGTAGGCCCCGCTGCTGAATCGACGAGGGGCTCGATATTGAGCAAGAGCGCCGCCTTGAGGGCGCCACCGAGCATCTGCGACGCATTCAAGCCGCCACTTTGCGGCTGGGCCGCGACCCACTGCGCCCCAACCGTGTTGGCCGCCTCGGTCAGGTAACCCACGCGGGCACCGGTCTGGGCTGCGATCCAGGCGCACAAGGCCAACAAATTGGAGGCCTGCGCATGGTGGGCTGCCGCATTGCCCAGGACGATGGCCTTGCGCTCACCGGACTGCAAGGCCTGCGCCATCTGGCGGGCCTGCTCAGACGGCTGCACCGCAGGTACGCCCTCAGGCAAGGAGGAGGCTGTCATTTGAGACAGCGCCGACGCAATTTCAACCAAGGCCGCCTGCCAGTGGCTTGCATCGGCCAGCCAGCTGTGGCGCAAAGGCAGCGCCCACGCGTCCTTGTGAGCGAGCTGCCTTGAGCCATTGAGGCTCATGACGGTCGCCCCCGCCCGGGCAGCTTGCCGGATACGCAAAGCAAACAAAGGATGGTCTTTGCGTAAATTCGATCCGACCACCAAGACGGTCTGCATCGCTGACAAGGAGGCGATTGAAGTGCCGAGCCAGCGCACCCCCGGGGCGGCAGAAAAGTCGGCACAGCGCAGCCGGTGGTCGATGTTGTCGCTGCCCAGGCGTCGCATGAGCAAACCGGCCAGGTACAACTCTTCGAGCGTACTGTGCGGACTGACCAGAGCGCCCAGACTCGTCGGGCCATGATCACGGCTGATTTGCCGAAAACCGTTGCTCACATACTCAAGCGCGGTTTGCCAATCAACCTCGCGCCATTGTCCGCCTTGCTTGATCATCGGCCCCGTCAGGCGCTCATCGCCCGCGAGCGCCTCGTACGAAAAGCGATCACGGTCAGCAATCCAGCACTCGTTGACTTCCTCGTTTTCCAGGGGCAACACCCGCATGACCTGGTTGTGCTTGACTTGGACCACCAAATTAGAGCCAGTCGAGTCGTGCGGGCTGATCGACTTGCGACGAGACAACTCCCAGGTGCGGGCACTGTATCGAAAGGGCTTGCTGGTCAGTGCGCCGACCGGACAGATGTCGATCATATTTCCCGACAACTCCGAATCGACTGACATGCCCACAAAAGTCTCGATCTCGGAATGTTCGCCACGGTGCGACATACCCAGTTCCATGGCACCGGCCATCTCCTGGCCAAAGCGAACACAGCGGGTGCAGTGTATGCAGCGGCTCATCTCCTCCATGCTGATCAGCGGGCCCACATCCTTGTGCAGGACCACCCGTTTTTCCTCGGCATAGCGGGAACCGCTACCGCCGTAGCCGACCGCCAGATCCTGCAATTGGCACTCGCCGCCCTGATCACAAATGGGGCAATCGAGTGGGTGGTTGATCAGAAGGAACTCCATCACGCTTTTCTGCGCCTTGATGGCCTTCTCACTCTTGGTGTGCACCACCATGCCTTGAGTGACCGGGGTGGCGCAGGCAGGCATTGGTTTGGGGGCCTTTTCCACATCAACCAGGCACATGCGGCAGTTGGCCGCGATGCTGAGCTTCTTGTGGTAGCAAAAATGCGGTACGAAGGTGCCCACCTTTTCGGCGGCGTGCATCACCGTGCTGCCCTCGGGTACTTCCACCTTCTGTCCGTCGAGCTGAATTTCAACCATGGTGTGTGCTCTCGCTTTGCTGCGCTCAGGCGTAGACCGGGACCATGCAGGTCTTGTGCGTGATGTGATGCTCGAACTCGGCGCGGAAATGCTTGATCATGGCCCGCACCGGCATCGCGGCCGCATCACCCAGGGCGCATATGGTGCGGCCCTGGATGTTGTCCGACACGGAGTTGAGCAATTCAAGGTCGCTTTCCCGGCCCTGCCCGTGCTCAATCCGATGCACCATACGCCAGAGCCAGCCGGTACCTTCGCGACAGGGCGTGCACTGGCCGCAGCTTTCGTGCATATAAAAGTACGACAAGCGCAGCAGGCTCTTGACCATACAGCGGCTGTCATCCATGACGATGACCGCCCCGGAGCCGAGCATGGAGCCCGCTTTGGCGATCGAGTCGTAGTCCATGTCGGTGTTCATCATGATGTCAGCAGGCAAGACCGGCATCGACGATCCGCCCGGGATCACCGCCTTGAGCTGGCGCCCCGAACGCACGCCCCCTGCGAGTTCGAGTAGCTTGGCAAAAGGGGTGCCCAGCGGCACCTCAAAGTTGCCCGGACTATTGACATCACCGCTGACGGTAAACAGCTTGGTACCACCGTTGTTGGGCTTGCCCACCTCAAGATAAGCCAGGCCGCTGTTGCGGACGATCCAAGGC
This sequence comes from Betaproteobacteria bacterium, assembly GCA_016868205.1. Classification (GTDB taxonomy): domain Bacteria; phylum Pseudomonadota; class Gammaproteobacteria; order Burkholderiales; family Burkholderiaceae_C; genus Polaromonas. The sequence continues at coordinate 8,777 of VGHR01000051.1, read as the reverse complement.
ACAGCCGCAAAGGTCTCGGTGTTATTGATGGTGGTCGGCTTACCGTACAGGCCAAAGCTGGCCGGAAACGGAGGCTTGTAGCGCGGCTGACCCTTCTTGCCCTCGAGCGACTCAAGCAAGGCCGTTTCCTCGCCGCAAATATAGGCGCCAAAGCCATGCGCCGCCTGCAAGTTAAACGAAAACGAACTGCCCAAAATATTCGGGCCGATCAGGCCGGCATCGCGCGCTTCCTGCAAGGCCTCCTCAAAGCGCCGGTATGTCTGGAAGATCTCGCCGTGGATGTAGTTATAGCCCGCGCTGATGCCCATGGCGTAGGCACCGATGGCCATACCCTCGATCACCACATGCGGGTTGTAAGTGAGCAGATCGCGATCCTTGGCGGTGCCCGGCTCGCCCTCGTCAGAATTGCAGACCAGATACTTCTGCCCCGGGAATTGACGCGGCATGAAGCTCCATTTCAGACCTGTGGGAAAGCCAGCACCGCCACGGCCGCGCAGACCGCTGGCCTTGACCTCAGCGATCACCTGCTCGGGCGTCATACCCGGACCACCATCACAACCCAGAATCTTGCGCAAGGCAGCATAGCCACCTCGAGCCTCGTAGTCCTTCAAACGCCAGTTGCTGCCGTCGAGCCCAGCCATGATCTGCGGCTGGATATGCCGCCCGTGAAAACACGACTGCACACCCGTAGCGGCAAACTGCGACAAGAACGAGGAAGCCTTCACGATTTATCCTCCAAGGCCTTGAGCCCGTCGACCAGTTGATCGAGCTTGTCATGGGTCATGAAGCTGCACATGGTCGCGTCGTTGACCAACATCACCGGCGCGTCAGCACAGGCCCCCAGGCACTCACTCTGCTCAAGCGTGAACAAGCCGTCAGCTGTTGTGCCGCCCATGGCGATACCCAGCCTTTTTTCCAGGTGGGCCAGCGCCTGACCGCCCTGACGCAACTGACACGGCAGATTGGTGCACACATTGAGTTTGTATCTGCCAACCGGCTTGAGGTTGAACATGTTGTAGAAGGTGCTGACTTCATGCACCGCCATCGGAGCCATGCCAAGATAGTCGGCCACCGCCTTCTCGCTCTCGGGACTGACCCAGCCGCGCTCCTGCTGCACGATAGCCAGACAGGCAATAACCGCCGATTGCTTCTGATCGGGCGGGTACTTGGCCACCTCGCGCGCAAACTGCGCGAGCACGGCATCAGATAATTCAGCCAATTCGCTTCTCCAAGGAAGGTCTCTCTGCGCTGCGCCGCGCAGCCCCTGCCCCCGCAGCGAATCCACGAGCGCTTTGCCGCAGCGCACTCGAGCGGGATGTCATCGATCAATCTCCCCGAACACAATGTCCATGGTTCCGATCACCGCCACCGCATCAGCAATCATGTGGCCACGGGACATTTCATCCATGGCCGCCAGATGGGAAAAGCCCGGCGGGCGAATCTTCAGGCGGTAGGGCTTGTTCGCCCCATCACTGATCAGGTAGATGCCAAACTCACCCTTCGGGTGCTCAACCGCCGCATAGGCCTGGCCCTCGGGCACATGGAAGCCCTCGGTAAAAAGCTTAAAGTGGTGGATCAACTCTTCCATGTTGGCCTTCATGGCCTCGCGGGCTGGCGGGGCAACCTTGTGGTCACTGGTGATGACCGGCCCCGGGTTGGCACGCAGCCAGTCGACACATTGGCCAATGATGCGATTGGACTGGCGCATTTCTTCGATACGCACCAGATAGCGGTCATAACAGTCCCCGGTCTTACCCACCGGGATGTCAAAGGCCAACCTGTCGTACACATCGTAGGGTTGGTGCTTGCGCAAATCCCAGGCAATGCCTGAGCCGCGCAACATCGGCCCGGTGAAACCCAGATTGAGCGCGCGCTCCGGTGTCACCACCCCCACGCCCACGGTACGCTGCTTCCAAATCCGATTGTCAGTTAGCAGCGTCTCATACTCATCGACCAGCGCCGGAAACTTGCGCACGAAATCATCGACGAAGTCGAGCAGCGAGCCCTGCCGATTTTCGTTGAGGGCCGCGATCGCCTTGGCATTGCGCACCTTGCTGGCCCTGTACTGCGGCATGGCATCAGGCAAATCACGATACACGCCGCCCGGTCGAAAATAGGCCGCGTGCATGCGCGCTCCCGAGACCGCCTCGTACATATCGAACAAGGCTTCGCGTTCGCGAAAGCAATAAATCAGGATGTTCATCGCGCCACAATCAAAACCATGGCACCCCAGCCACAGCAGATGATTGAGCAGGCGCGTGATTTCAGCGTACATGACGCGGATGTACTGCGCGCGTTCCGGCACCTCGATATCCATGAGCTTTTCGATCGCCAAGCAGTAAGCATGCTCGTTGCTCATCATCGAAACATAGTCCAGGCGGTCCATGTAAGGCAGGGACTGGATGTAGGTGCGGCTTTCAGCCAGCTTTTCAGTGGCCCGGTGCAGTAAGCCAATATGCGGGTCGGCCCGCTGTATGACCTCGCCGTCCAACTCGAGAACCAGTCGCAGCACACCATGGGCGGCCGGATGCTGGGGCCCGAAGTTCAGGGTGTAGTTCTTGATCTCAGCCATGGTTTAGTCCCTGCTGCCCACAGGTCGGCCTGCGTAGCCCTCTTCACGAATGATGCGCGGCGTGATCTCGCGCAGTTCGATGCTCACCGGCTGGTAAATGACACGCTTTTGCTCGGGGTCGTAGCGCATCTCCACATGACCGGTTGTCGGGAAATCCTTGCGGAAGGGATGCCCGATAAAGCCATAGTCGGTCAGTATGCGGCGCAGATCGTTGTGGCCCTCGAAGATGATGCCGAACAGGTCGAAGGCCTCACGCTCGAACCAATTGGCTGAATTCCAGACCTCAGTGAGCGACGACAAGACCGGGAAACCGTCGTCGTCACAGAACACCTTCAGACGCACCCGTTGATTGAGGCTGACGGACAACAAATGAGAAACCACCGCAAAACGCGGACCTTCGTGCTGGCCCGCTTTGTAGTCGCTGAAGTCGACGCCACACAGATCGATGAGTTGCTCAAATCGACAGGCCGGATGGTCGCGCAGCATGACCGCCGCATCCAGATAATCCTTGCGTGCAACCAGCACGGTCACCTCACCGAGCGCTAGACTCACCCGGTGGGCTTTGTCTCCAAGTACATCGCTGAGCGTCTGCTTCAGACCCTCGGGGTCCGGCCTCAACGGGGCTGCGGTCAGGACAGCATCAAACGGCATCTCAGGCCCTCGCAATCGTGTGGGTGCGTCGTATCTTTTGCTGCAACTGAATAATGCCGTAGAGAAGCGCCTCGGCAGTCGGCGGGCAGCCCGGGACATAGATATCCACCGGAACGATGCGGTCGCAACCTCTTACCACCGAATAACTGTAATGGTAGTAGCCGCCGCCGTTGGCGCAGGACCCCATGGAGATCACCCAGCGCGGTTCGGACATCTGGTCGTAGACCTTGCGCAGGGCCGGGCCCATCTTGTTGCACAAGGTGCCTGCCACGATCATCAGGTCGGATTGGCGCGGACTGGGGCGAAACAACATACCGAACCGGTCAATGTCGTAGCGCGCCGCGCCCGCGTGCATCATCTCGACCGCACAACAGGCCAGACCAAAAGTCATGGGCCACAGCGATCCGGTCTTGGCCCAGTTGACCACCGAGTCGTAACTGGTGGTCATGAAGCCTTCGTTGAACACACCTTCAAGTGACATATGCGATCCCTTGCGCCAAACGATTGCCAATCCGCGTCAGAAACTCTTGGCTCGACCTCGACTATTCCCAGTCGAGAGCGCCTTTTTTCCATTCGTAGATAAACCCGACGACCAAAATAGCCAGAAAAACCATCATGGCCCAGAAGCCGATCAGACCGATGTCCTTGAAGGCCACGGCCCAGGGGAATAGGAAGGCGATTTCCAGATCGAAGAGGATGAAGAGGATGGCCACCAGGTAGTAACGCACATCGAACTTCATGCGCGCGTCTTCGAACGCTTCGAAGCCGCACTCGTAAGGGGAGTTTTTTTCGCTGTCCGGTCGGTTGGGGCCGAGCACCCTGCCAAGGACCTGGGGCACAACGCCAACTGCGACCCCGACCAAAATGAACATCAGGACTGGAAGGTACTGGTCGAGATTCATCGTTTGGTACTGCCTTGGACGCGCCCATTTTGAGCAAGACTTCAAGCCTGTCCGGTGGACCTGACCTGAGGCTTGCACGCCCTTACAAAACGCGTTTTCTGCCCATCTTTGGTGCGGACGGCGAGACTCGAACTCGCACAGCTTTCGCCACTACCCCCTCAAGATAGCGTGTCTACCAATTTCACCACGTCCGCGCTTTATGTAAGCGTTTTGTATCTGGATCGCGGGACTGAGGAGGGCCCGCAACAAAACCCGAATAGTTTACTCTGAAAAGACCGCTTTTTACGGGGGGACACGCCCTGAAAAAGAGACTGCCCCCGAGGTCGCGACCTCCACGAGGTGGGAGAAGAACCCGCGCCTTACTTGGCAGGAATCTGGGCCGGCCCAGGCACCGTTGCGGGGGCCGATGGCGCAGGAATCTGCCCGGCCCCCTCGGCCGGCGCAGCACCGGGAATCTGCTGGGCCGCCGGCACGCTGGCGCCCTCGAGCACACTCGAGCCGCTGCGGGGCTTGGAAGTTCCGAAGTAGGCCAGGGCCAAGGTGCTGACAAAGAAAACAACGGCCAGGGCCGAGGTCGAGCGCGAAAGAAAGTTGGCACTGCCGGTGGCGCCGAAGAGGCTGCCCGAGGAGCCGCTGCCAAAAGCAGCACCCATATCAGCGCCCTTGCCGTGCTGCATCAGAATCAGCCCGGTCATGACCAGCGCCGAGAGAATCTGCACGGCCAGCAAAACAGTCAGAAAAATATCCATCTTCAACTCCTACGACACAAGCATCTTCACCGGCGCGCAGCGCCGATGATCGACAAAAAATCGGCCGCCTTCAATGACGCGCCTCCAATGAGGCCCCCATCCACATCGGGCTGTGCCAGCAAATCAGCTGCATTGGCGGCATTCATGCTGCCGCCATACAAAATACGCACCCGATCGGCCCGAGCCGTCGCGGCCATCAACTGGGCACGAAGCACAGCGTGTACCTGCTGGGCCTGCTCGGCCGTGGCGGTGCGTCCGGTACCTATAGCCCAAACCGGCTCGTAGGCCACCACCGCCTCGCTGATGCAGGGGCCATTGGCATGGATCACCGCAGCCAACTGGCGCTTGACCACTTCGAAGGTTCGTCCATCTTCACGATCGGCCAGCGTCTCGCCCACGCAAACGATGGGCGTGACGCCGCAAGACAGCGCCTGCCTGGCCTTTTGCGCCACCGCGTCGTCAGTCTCACCGTGATACTGACGGCGCTCGCTATGACCGACGATGGCATAGCGACAGTCGAAATCGCGCAGCATGGCTGCCGCCAGCTCGCCCGTGTACGCCCCCCCGCCAGGATGGGCAGAGACATCTTGCGCGCCAAGACCCACGCCCTTCAACGCCGGATACTGAGCGCACAGGACGCGAAACTGAGCCCAATACGGGGCCGGTATGCACAGCGCCACTTCGGCCCGTGGGGCCGTCTCGAGTCCCTGGGCCAAAGCGGTGAGCAGGGCCTGATTGAACTCCAGGGACCCGTTCATTTTCCAGTTGCCGGCAATCAGCTGCTTCATCGGAGCCCTCACCAGGTCAGCACGATCTTGCCGATGTGCTGATTCGACTCCATCAGCGCATGGGCTCGGGCCGCCTCGGCCGCCTCAAAAGTACTGTGTATGACGGGCACGATCCGTCCGGCCTCCAGGTCCGGCCAAACCCGGGTCAGCAGGCTTTGCGCAATAGCCGTCTTGAAGGCCACGCTGCGCGGCCGCAGGGTCGAGCCGGTCAAGGTGAGACGGCGGCGAAGGATTTGCCCCAGGTTGATTTCGGCTTTGACGCCGCCCTGCACGGCAATGACCGCCAAGCGCCCATCGTCGGCCAGACAGTCGATCTCCCGGGGAATGTAGGGACCGGCCACCATATCCAGGATGACATTGGCGCCCCGCCCCTCGGTCAAGCGCAGTACCTCAGCAGAAAAATCCTGCGTCTTGTAGACGATCGCATGGTCAGCGCCCAGTTCGAGACAGGCCCGGGCCTTCTCCGGGCTGCCCACGGTGACGATGACCCGCGCCCCCGCCACCTTGGCCATTTGAATCGCCGTCACGCCAATGCCACTGGAGCCGCCCTGGATCAGCAAGGTTTCGCCCGCCTGCAACTTGCAGCGATCGAAAACATTGCTCCACACGGTGAAGAAGGTTTCGGGCAAACTGGCGGCCTGCACATCGGTCCAGCCACGCGGTATTGGCAGGCACTGCCCGATGGGCGCTGCGCACAACTGGGCATAACCGCCGCCAGCCACCAGAGCACAGACCCTTTGACCCAAAGACCAGCTGCGCTCGGCCAGGGCCTTGAGATCACCGGCGACAATTTCACCGGCGACCTCAAGGCCAGGTATATCCGAAGCACCGGGCGGGACCGGGTAATTGCCCGTACGCTGCAGCACATCGGGCCGGTTCACTCCGCTGGCGCTGACACGAATGAGCACCTCCCCCGCCGCGGCCTGGGGATCCGGGCGGTCAACCCGGCGCAACACTTCGGGGGCGCCAGGGGCAGAGATCTCGACAGCTTTCATCAGGACTTAATTCCTACCCTCGGTCCGCAGGCCGACACGCCGCGTCGAAAACGACTCAGCCTTGGGCGGGCTTTTCGATCAGGGCCTTCATCGACAGCTTGACTCGGCCCTTTTCGTCAGTCTCAAGCACCTTGACGCGAACCACCTGGCCCTCAGCCAGATAGTCGGTGACCTTCTCCACCCGCTCGTGAGCGATCTGACTGATGTGCAGCAAGCCATCCTTGCCAGGCAGCAGATTGACCAGGGCGCCGAAGTCCAGGATCTTGGTGATAGGCCCTTCGTACACTTTCCCGATTTCCACCTCCGCGGTGATCTCCTCGATGCGCCGCTTGGCCTCATCGGCCTTGGCGCCATCGGTTGCGGCGATGGTAATCGTGCCGTCTTCCGCGATATCGATCTGTGTACCGGTCTCTTCAGTTAGCGCGCGGATGGTGGCACCGCCCTTGCCAATCACATCGCGGATCTTCTCGGGATTGATCTTCATGGTGTAGAGCTTGGGGGCGAAATTCGACACCTCGGTGCGAGCCTGCCCCATGGCCTCTTGCATCTTGCCCAGGATATGCATACGCGCCTCCTTGGCCTGAGCCAGGGCGACCTGCATGATCTCCTTGGTGATACCCTGGATCTTGATATCCATCTGCAGCGCGGTGATGCCGTTGGTGGTGCCGGCCACCTTGAAGTCCATGTCACCCAAATGGTCCTCATCACCAAGGATGTCAGTGAGCACTGCAAAGCGGTTGTCTTCTTTGATCAGACCCATGGCGATGCCGGCCACATGCGCCTTCAAGGGCACACCGGCGTCCATCAGGCACAGACACCCGCCACACACCGAGGCCATGGACGAAGACCCATTGGATTCCGTGATCTCGGACACCACGCGCATGGTGTAGGGAAACTCTTCCTTGGAAGGCAGCACGGCCACCAGGGCCCGCTTGGCCAGTCGACCATGACCGATCTCGCGCCGCTTGGGGCTGCCCACGCGTCCGGTTTCGCCAGTGGCAAACGGAGGCATGTTGTAGTGCAGCATGAAACGATCTTCGTAATCGCCAGAAAGCGCATCGATACGCTGTGCGTCGCGCTCGGTGCCCAAGGTGGCCACCACCAGTGCCTGAGTCTCGCCACGGGTAAACAGCGCCGAACCATGGGTACGCGGCAACACCGAATTACGGATCTCAATGGGACGCACGGTGCGCGTATCACGACCATCGATGCGCGGCTCGCCGGCCAGTATCTGGCTGCGCACGATCTTCGCTTCAATTTCGAACAGCAGGCCGTCCACCTTGACCGGATCAAAGCTCAGTCCAGCGGCGCTCAAGGCTTCCTTGGTCTCGGCGTAAGCCACCCGGCAGGCCTGGGTGCGGGCCTGTTTACTGCGGATCTGATAAGCCGCCTGCAATTTGGCCAAGGCGGTCTCGTTGATTTTGGCAATCAGCGCCTCATCCTTGGCTGGCGCCTGCCATGCCCAGACCGGCTTGCCGGCCTCGCGCACCAACTGATGAATGGCTTCGATCGCAATCTTGCCCTGATCATGACCGAAGACCACCGCGCCGAGCATGAGATCCTCGGACAGTTGTTGCGCCTCCGATTCGACCATCAGCACCGCAGTCTCAGTGCCGGCCACGACCAGATCCATCTGCGACTGCGCCATCTGCTCCTTGGTCGGGTTGAGCACATACTGACCGTCGACATAAGCCACACGGGCCGCACCGATCGGGCCATTGAAGGGGATGCCGGAAATCGCCAGGGCCGCACTGGAGGCGATCATGGCTGGAATATCGCCCTCAATCTGCGGATTGAGCGACAACACATGAACCACCACCTGCACTTCATTGAAAAAGCCATCGGGGAACAGGGGACGGATCGGACGGTCAATCAGGCGCGATGTCAGCGTTTCGAACTCGCTGGGCCGGCCCTCGCGCTTGAAAAAGCTGCCAGGGATCTTGCCAGCCGCGTAGGTTTTTTCGATGTAATCGACGGTCAGGGGGAAGAAATCTTGGCCAGGCTTGGCATCGTTCTTGGCCACCACGGTGGCCAGAACCACCGTACCGCCCATATCGAGCAGCACCGCTCCGGTGGATTGACGCGCGATCTCGCCGGTTTCGAGGGTAACGGTGTGCTGC
>VGHR01000050.1 GCA_016868205.1 Betaproteobacteria bacterium | reverse complement strand
AGCAGCAGCAGGTGGTAGGAGGCACTGCGCTCTTCGTGGCCGCCATCGGCCAGGAGCTGGCGGGGCAGCTCCTGCTGCAGCAGGGCCAGGGCCCGCCGCTGCATGGCGCCGGCACGGGGCCCCTCAAACTGGAGCCCCCCGATCGCCAGGGCGGTCAGATTTTCGAGCCAGTGGTTGCCGCCGTGGCAATGCTCGGGATGGCTGTGGAGCCAGCACAGCTGGCGCCACAGCGACGCCTGCCGCTCGGTTGTGGCCAGGGCCGGGCAGCAGCGCAACAGCCAGATCCAGTTGCGGCTGCGCAGCGAGGTGGTGTAGCTGTGCCAGCCATCGCCGCGGCCGGGGCGATTGGCCGCGATCCAGTGGTTGATCAACGGCGCCAGCTGGCTCGCCGCCTCAGGCCAATGCCGCGCCTCCAGCGCCTGCTCGAGCCAGTCGCGGGCCCAGTCGAAGTAGTGCAGATGAAACTGCCACAACCGCGGCCAGTCGGCCTGATTCCAGGGAATCGGCCAGGACAGCTCGCGCGGGTCGTTGAGGAAGGCAAAACCGAGGCTCGCGGGCGGCGCGGCGGGCGGCGGCGGCGACAAGCCAGCGGCGGCCAGTGGCGCCAGCACCTGGCCACGCCAGGGGGGCACCGCAGTCGCGGCCCCGGCCCAGCTGAGGGCCAGGGGTAGCGGCAGGGCGCGATCCAGCCGCTGGCGGGTCTCGTAACGCAGGCGCCGCTGCAGCCGCCGCGGCCCCATGTCGGCCAGGGTGCGCAGCAGCAGACTCACGCCGGCTCGCTCACCCCGCAGAGGTCAAACACCTCGCGGCCCGTGAGATCAAGGCCGCGGAACGGCGCATGGGCCACCAACAGCACCAGCAGATCGGCGTCGGCCAGCACCTGCTCGAGCGGGTGCAGCCGAATCGTCGGATGCTCGCGCAGATTAGGTTCACAGGCCATCACCTCCAGACCTGCCACCAGCAACTGGGTGGTGATGTGCAGGGCAGGCGATTCGCGCAGATCGTCCACATCGGGCTTGAAGGCCAGGCCCAGGCAACCGATGCGGGCGGGGCGGCCAAGACGGTCCTCCAGACGGGCGGCCCGTGCCTGCACCTGCTCGATCACCCAGGCGCTCTTGTCGTCGTTGACACGGCGCGCGGCCTGGATCAGCGGCGTGTGTTCCGGCGCAGCGGCGGCAATGAACCAGGGGTCCACGGCGATGCAATGGCCACCCACGCCGCAGCCCGGCTGCAGCACATGAACGCGGGGGTGGTGGTTGGCCAGGCGGATCAGCTCGCGCACGTTGATCGCGAGCTGCTCGCAGACCAACGAGAGCTCATTGGCAAAGGCGATGTTGACATCGCGAAAGGCGTTCTCGGTGAGCTTCACCAACTCGGCCGTGCGCGCCGTGGTGGTCAGCAACGCACCCTTGCAGAACGTGCCATAGAAGGCCTGGCCGGCCTCGGCAGCAGCGGGCGTGAGCCCGCCGATGACGCGGTCGTTGCTGATCAGTTCGCTGAAAATGCGGCCAGGCAGCACGCGCTCGGGGCAGTAGGCGATGTGGAGCTGGTGGCTGTTGAGACCAGAGACCTCAGCGATCACCTGCGCCACCTGCTCAGTCGTACCCACCGGCGAGGTGGATTCAAGCAACACCAGATTGCCCGGCTGCAGCACCGGGGCGATCGCCCGGGCCGCCGCCAGCACGTGATCGATGTTGGGCTGGGGGATCCCGGCCGCGCCCAGGCGAAAGGGGGTCGGCACAGCGATCAGATACACGTCGGCTGCAACCGGCTCGCACTGGGCCGAGAGGGCGCCTGAAGCCACGGCAGTCGCCACTGCCTGATCGAGATCGGGCTCGACGATGTGAATGCCGCCGCGGTTCACGGTCTCCACCACGCGGGCATTGACATCGACACCGATCACCCGATGCCCAGCCGAGGCCAGCAAGGCCGCCGTGGGCAGGCCGATGTAGCCGAGACCCAGCACGCAGCAGGTGCTCATGGCGCCTCGGCCTCGAGCAACCAGCGCTGCACCTCGAGCAGCTGATCGACGGGGATGGGCGGCGTGCCGCCGCTCTCGATGGCCTTGAGAAAGGCCGCCGCGCAGGCAACCTGGCCCTTGTCCTGGGCCAGCAGGCGGCGGGTTCGAAAGCCCGGGATGCCCCAGGCCTGCAGTTTGCGGTAGTTGTCGAGTCGCAGCACACGGCCGCCGGCAAACACTTCGAGCCGTTCCTTAGGAAAGGCCTTGCTGCCGTTGGCGAGGTAGTGCACGGTGCCGATCGAGCCATCGGCAAAGCGCAGCTGCAGGCTCAAGGTGTCGGGGCTCGGCAGGGGTGAAGCCGCCCTGAGCAACTGCAACTGCTCGATCGGCGCAGCGGCCAGATCGCGCAGCAGGTCGACAAAGTGGCAGGCCTCCCCCAGCAGGCGCCCGCCCCCCAGGCGGGGGTCCTGGGTCCAGTGGTCGGCGGGAATGGCGCCGGCATTGCAGGTGTACACAAACGCCCGCGGACCGCTCAGCGCCCGCAGCTGCTGCCGCAACGCCAGCACCAGCGGAGCAAAGCGGCGGTTGAAGCCCACCATCAACAGCGGACCGCTGCCCTGGGCATGGGCGGCGGCGTAGGCGGCCTCGATCTGGGCAAGCTCGGCGAGCGAGAGGCAGAGGGGCTTTTCGACAAAGCAGTGTTTGCCCGCCGCCAGGGCATCACAAATCAAACGGGCATGGCTGTCGTGGCGGGTGGCGATCACCAGCGCATTGGCGCTGTCAGTGCGCACCACCGCCGCCACATCGGTGCTGGCCTCGGCAAAGCCATAGCGGCGCCCCACATGCACCGGCGCGGCGCCACTGCTGGCGGCGATCGTGTGCAGCCGTGCCCCAGCGCGGGCCAGGGCCGGCACCAGGGTGCGGGCCGCATGGTTGCCAGCCCCGATCACCGACACCACGGGCTGGGCCCCACGCACCGCAGCGTCCATGGAGCGCAGCTCCACGTTGCGCTGCTGCGGCGCGGCGGTCTGGGGATAACTCAGCAGGATGCCCAGGCTGGGGGTGTCACTGCTGAGCAGGGCATAAGCCTCGGGGGCCTGCTCGATGCCGTAGCGGTGGCTGATCAGGGGCGCGGTCACCAGCGCGCCCTGGGCCATGGCCTGCAGCACGGCACCAAAGTTGCGCTGCTCGGTCCAGCGCACAAAGCCGATCGGATAGTCGTGGCCGCCCTGCTCGTAGGCCGGGTCATAGCGACCGGGCCCGTAGGAGCAGCTGACCTGAAAGCTCAGTTCCTTCTTGTAAAAGAGGTCGCGACGCAACTCGAGTCCGGTGACCCCCACAAGCACAATGCGGCCGCGCTGGCGGCAGCTCTGGGCGGCCACATGCACCGGCTCCGATGAGCTGGTCGCGGCGGTGATCAGCACGGCATCCACGCCGACACCGGCGGTGCGCTCAAGGCACCAGGCCACAGGATCGGCGCCGCCCAGCTGCAACACCTCGACGCCGAGCGTGCGGGCCAGCTCGCAGGCGCTGGGACTGGGATCCAGCCCCAGCACCCGGCAGCCCTGAGCCCGCAGCAACTGGGCCGTGAGCAGACCGATCAGGCCCAGCCCGCTGACCACCACGGTTTCACCGAGGGTCGGCTGCGCCAGCCGGATGCCCTGCAGACCGATGGCCGCCAGCACGGTGAAGGCGGCGGCCTCATCGCCGACCCCGTCGGGAATGGGCGCGCAGAGGTTCTGCGGCACGGCCACCAGCTCGGCATGGGGCCCGTTGGAGGCGACCCGCTGACCCACTGCGAAGCCCTGCACCCCGGCGCCGAGCGCCACCACGGCGCCCACGTTGCAGTAGCCCAGCGGCAGCGGCTGATCGAGCTTGCTGCGCACCGCCTCGACGGTGGTGAGCAGCCCGTCGCTGCGCACCTTGTCGAGCACCTGCTTGAGCTTGTCGGGCTGCTGGCGGGCCTTGCCGAGCCAATCGGCCTTGCCAAAGTCGACCAGCATGCGCTCGGTGCCGGCCGACACCAGGCTGCAGTGGCTGCGAATCAACAACTCACCGGCGCGCGGGGCGGGAGCGGGGAGCTCCTCGACCCGGGTGTCCCCCTGCGACAACGACTGCAGAATCTGCTTCATGGGGGCGACGCTACGTCGGCCGGCTGCTGTTGCTGCTGCCACCAGAGGCTGGTGCAGAGCACGGCAAAGATCGGATAGGCGGCATCGACAGTGCCGCGGCGGTCGGCCTCGATCAGCGCCGCCACCGCCGCCGGGTCAAACAGCCCCGCCTGCCGCAGCCGCGCCGGATCGAGCTGTTCAGCCAGCAGCTCCCGCAAATCGTGCTGCAGCCAGCGCCTCAGGGGCGCGCCAAAGCCGGTCTTGGGGCGATGGATCACGGTCTGGGGCAGCAGCGGCGCCATGGCCTGCTTGAGCACCCACTTGCCGCAGCGGCCGCGTTGCTTGACCTGGTCGGGCAGCTGCCAGCTCCAGGCGACCAGATCGGGATCGAGGAACGGCACCCGCACCTCGACGCCCGCCGCCATGGACATCTTGTCGGTGTAGAGCAGATTGTGATCGGCCAGAAAGAAGCGCTGCTCGAGCGCCAGCATCCGCTGCAGGCGGGTGAGCCCGGGCGGCAGCTCGGCCAAGTAGGCCCGTAGAGGTGCATCGGCCACCGGGTCGCTGAGCCGCCGCTGCAGGTCGGCCGCAAGCAGCGGCCGCAGCCGCTGGGGCGCCAGCCACTGAAACGCGTGGATCAGGCGTTGGTCGGGGTCGGCATCGGCCGCCGCAAACAACCGCGCCAACCGCCGCCGCACGGCCGAGCGCTGATCGCCCTGGGCGCTCCAGCGGCGCAGGGCCCGCCGCAGGGGCCGGGGCCACCAGCCCCACAACGCCTCGCTCTGCAGGGCCAGATGGCGGCGGTAACCGCTGAACAGGTCATCGCCGCCCGCGCCCGAGAGCAGCACCTTGATGCCGGCCGCCCGGGCGGCCCGGGCGATCTGAAACACCTGCAACGGCGCCGGATCGGCCAGCGGCGCATCGAGCTGGTGCACCATCCAGCGCAGCTGCGCGGCCAGATCGCCCGCCGCCACGGTGACCTCTTGGAGCGGCACCCCCAGGTGGCGCGCCACCTGGCGGGCATAGGGCAGATCATCAACAAAGCCGTCTTGAGGCCCCTGGGAAGCGATCGTGAAGCACTCAATCTGGGGGTTCAGCTGGCGGGCCAGGGCCACCACCGCGCTCGAATCGAGCCCGCCCGACAGAAACGCCCCCAGCGGCACATCGGCCACCATCTGGCGGGTCACGGCCTGCTGCAGCTGGGCCAGGGTGCCGGCCACCGCCGCGGCCCGGTTGCGCAGCAGCGGCGCGCCAGGGTGCCGCCCCGTGGGCAGGGGCCCGCTCCAACAGAGCGGCTGCAGGTCGTCGGCAGGGGCGTCGGCGTCCAGGCAGAGCCGGTAGCCCGGCTCCAGGGTGCGCAGGGCGGGGCGCAGGCCGGCGGCACCCGGTTGCCACAAATAGGTGAGCTGCCGCAGCAAGGCATCGGCATCCAGGTCAGCCGCCTCGCGGGCGTCGGGCAGGGCCAGCAGCGGCTGCAGGGCTTTGGCTTCGCTGGCAAAGGCACAGCCGCCCGGCAGCGCCATCCACACCAGCGGCTTGACCCCAAAGGCGTCGCGGGCCACATGCAGCTGCCGGCTGCGGCCATCCCAGATGGCCAGGGCAAAGATGCCGTTGAGCTGCCCCAGACAGGCGATGCCCTGCTGCAGATAGAGCTGCAGCAGCACCTCGCTGTCGCTGTGGCCGCAAAAGCGGACCCCACCGGCTTCGAGCTCGGCGCGCAGCTCGCGAAAGTTGTAGATCTCGCCGTTGAACACCAGCTGCACCGCACCGCCCGCCGCAGCCATGGGCTGGTGACCCAGGGGGCTGGTGTCCAAGATCGCCAGGCGCGTGTGGGCCAACCCCAGCGCCCGATTGGAGTCCACGGGAATCCAGACCGTGCCGCGATCGTCGGGGCCGCGATGGGCCTGCAGCCGATTGGCCTGATCGAGCCAGGCCTGATCGAGCGTTCCCAGGAAACCGGCAATGCCGCACATGGCTACGAGATGCGCCCCATCGCCAGAAACAGCCGATACAGCGGGGGCGATGACTGCAGAAACAGGCGCATCCGCGTGCGCCAGCTGAGCCCGGGGGCGACCAACAAAGCCAGCGATTGGTGACGCTGCCGCAGCGCATAGGCGGCCACCAGCTGCTCTACAGCGCGCCGTCCCCGGGGGTCGAGCTCAGGGCCGTGCTGATCCAAAAACAAGGAGGCCGCCCGCTCACGGGCCGCCAAATAGGCATCAAACGGGGCAAAGGCTCGCTGGCGAGGCACGGTGTTGCCCTCGTGAATGCGGTAGTGGAGCAACACATCGGCGATGCCCTGCCACTCCCCCAGCAGCCAGTCGCTGCACAGCGTCAGCCAGGCATCCTCACTGGGCAGCGTTTCCGGGATCGGAAACAGGCGCTCAGCAAAGGCACGGCTGAATGTGCCAGCGCCCCCCGATGGATTGCTGCGGCGGGCGCTGCGCGGCAAAATCCGCCCCGAACGGCGCGGGTCGTAGGAGATCACCTGCAGACGTCCGCGCAGCAGCCAGGGGACCTGGGCAGGGTTGTCAGCCTTGCCCTGTCGCCGCACATGGCGTTCGTAGGCCTCGATGCGCGTGGTCGTGCTGTCGGGCGGCAACTCGTCATCGGCCCCCAGAAAGGCGATCAGCGCGCCAGTGCTGCGGCGATAGGCCTCGTTGTAGGCCGCCACCTTGCCGCGGCCTATCGAGCGGCACACCTGGATCCACGGGTGCTGGTCGGCAAAGGCCTGGGCGATCGCAACGGTGGGATCGCTGGAGTGGTCATCCACCACGATGGCCTCGATGGCGCCATGGGTCTGGGCCACCAGCGACTGCAGCGCCGCACCCAGAAACCGGGCCTCGTTTCTGGCTGCAATCAAATAGGAGACGCGGGGCGTGCTGATTGGCCGGGTCCCGCTCAAGGCTGGCCCCCTGCTGCGGCGCGGTGCCGGCGCACATCGGCCAATAGAGCCGGCAGGGCGGGATCGGTGGCCAGGGCCTCAGCCACGACCGCATTGCCGGCGGGGGTGAAGTGGGTGTCCACCCGGTAGTAGAGCTGCCTGCCGCGGGCCGCCTGGGCCTTGAGGGCAGGCACTGGATCGAGCACAAAAATGCCGTTGCGCTGCAGGACGGCCTGGTCGCTGCGCAACCGCCGCCAAGCGGCGGCCTCATCGGCAGCCTGGGCGGCCAGCACGGCCGGCGACGCGTTGGAGCGCCAGCGGGCCAGATGGTCGGGATGCACCTGATAGGCATAGGGCACCCGCACAAACAGCAGCGGCACGGGCCCCAGCGAGAGGCGCACTGCAGCGGCATAGGCATCGATCTGAGGCAGGGGCTGGGCAGCGGTCTGCGGTCTGTAGTCCTGCTGGCCCATGGGAGCCACGCTCGACCCCGGCCCAGCCAGCGCGCCATAGACCGAATAGCCATAAAAAACGATGGCTGACTGGCGCAGCAGTCCCTTGAGGCGGCTGGCCAGGGTCGGGCTGCCGCTCACAAGCTGATGGTTCCACACCTGCAGGGAGCTGTCCTTGCGGCAACGCGGTTCCAGGTTTTGGAGACCGCCGTAGACCGTGATCATCACCAGGTCAGGGCGATCGGCGGCCATCTCCTGTTGCAGGCGGCAGAGCTGGAGGCCCGAACTCTGCGACGGCACCGAGATGTTGAGCAGCCGCACCGGCAGGGCCAGGCGCTGGCCCAAAAACCCGGCCAGACGCGGGTAGTAGGTGGCCTGATAAGCCGAACCCCAGCCAAAGCCATAGGAAGGGCCACTGGCGACCACGGTGATGCCAGCAAAGGTCTCCCCAGCGCTCGCTGCGGGGCGAGGCGAGTCGCCGACCACCCGCATGGCACGCCCATCGATCGTGATCGGAACGTTGAACTCGCTGGTCTTGTGGCGGTAGGTGAAATCAGGCCGCAGCCCGTAGATGCCCAGCTTCGAATTGAAGGCATAGATGGGCGGGCTCACCCGGGCGGCCAGCCAACCCCCACCCGAGGTAACCCAATAGAGCACCTGCAGCAGAGCTTCGAGCAGCAGCAGGTTGACAGCCACCACCAGCAGCCCTTTGAGCAAGGACGCACGCAGGCCTGATCGGGTCATGACGACTGCCTCCAGGCCAACCAGCCACACAGATTGAGCAACCGCCAGGTGCTGGCGGTGGGCTTGCCATCGCCGAGCAACTCATGTTCAAAGGTGCGCCGCACCACAGCCGGGTTCAAGAACGGCACAGCACTGCTGGCATCACTCCACTGCAAGGCCAGGGGAACCAGTGCCTTGAGCCAGAGAGGCTCGGGCGTTGCAAAACCGATTTTATCGCGCCGATCGAGGACGGCATCGGGCACCAGGCCACGCAAGGCCGCGCGCAACAGATGCTTGGATTCGCCGTCGGGGGAGACCAGGTAGGCCTCTGGAAGGCTGAGCAGAAACTCGGCCAGATCGTGGGTCAAAAAGGGCACCCGACTCTCGATCGACCAATGCATCGAATTGCGATCGCCGTGGCGCAACAGCCGCTGCAGATTGCCGCCCAGCAGGGTGTGGCGCAGCGCGCCAACCAGCTGCCGCCCGGCTGGCAACGGATCGGGCCCATCGCTGGGAGGCATGCCACTCGGCAACGCAACCCCGGGCGACAGCCCGCTGCTGCGCAGCCAAGCGTGCTGCAGCCAGTCCGGCTGCTGAGCACGCTGCAAGGACGCCACGGCGCGATCGCGCAGGCCTGACGGCAGCAGGGCGGCAGCGAGGGTCAAGGCCGCACGCCGGCGTCCATGGCCTGGCCCCTGGCTCCAGCCGTGCACAAAGCGCAACAGGCCGGCCGCGTCGCCCTGCTGCAGCAGGGAGCGGAGGCGCGCCACCGGATACCCGCCATAGCCGGCCAGCAGCTCATCGGCGCCCTGGCCCTCGAGCATGACCGTGATGCCAGCCTCACGAGCTGCCTGAAACACCCGGTACTGGGCATAGATGCTGGTGCTGCCGAATGGCTCTCCCTGGGCCGCGATCAGGGCCGGCAGATCGCGCAGCAGCTCGTCAGGCCGCACCACCAGGGGATGCCCCAGGGCCCCGGTGGCCTGATTGATGCGCTGCGCCCAGGGCGCTTCGTCAATGGCGCTGCCGGGGGCGGTGAAGGTGAACGTGCGCAGCTCGAGCTCGGGTTCGAGCTGCCGCATCGCACACACCACGGCCGAAGAATCCACCCCTCCCGACAGGGCCGCAGCCAGGGCGACATCGCTGCGCAGATGCAGCCGCACATTGGCGAGCAGGCGCTCCCGCAGCGCCTCGGCCGCCGCTGCAAAGCTGAGATCCGTGCGTTCCCGAAGGACGGGCCACCACCAGCGCCGGGGCACCGAGATCGACGCCGTGCTCCAGGGCCGGCTGCAGTCGAACTGGAGCCAATGGCCGGGCAGCAGGGCCGTGACGCCCGTGAAGGCGGTGCGCGCGCCGCTGTCGTAGTTGCCGGTCACCAGGTAATCGAGCATCCACTGCTGATCCGGAGCGGGGGGTTCGGGCAGCAAGGCCAGCAGCGCAGGCAGCTCCGAGGCGAAGCCGAAGCCACGGGCATCGGCGGCCACATACAGGGGCTTGATGCCGAAGGCATCGCGCACGCAGGTGAGCGTCTGCTGCACACGGTCGAGCACGGCAAAGGCGTACATGCCCTGCAACCGCGGCAAGCAATCGACCCCCCATGCAGCCCAGGCGGCCAGCAGCACTTCGGTGTCGCTGCGAGTGTGAAAGACGTGCCCCTGAGCCGCGAGGGTGTGACGCAGCTCGAGGAAGTTGTAGATCTCACCGTTGAAGACGATCCCGTAGCGGCCATCGGTCGACTGCATCGGCTGATGGCCGGCGGGCGTGAGATCAAGAATCGCCAGGCGGCGATGGCCCAGCTCCACACAACCCGCCGCCAGATCCACCCGCTCGGTGCCCTGATCATCGGGGCCGCGGTGCTGCAGCTGATCGAGCGCCTGCTGCAGCGGCCGCAGCGGCAGCCCCTGCTGCGACGCCCACAAGCGACCGGCGATGCCGCACATCAGCGGGCGACCTCCAGGCCGGGGCGCAACAGCCCCAACCGCCACCAGAGCACCACCATTGCCATCAGCAAGGCCAAGGCGACGGGGATGGACAACGCCTGCGTCAGCAACAGCGCCGCCAGCACCAGTGCCGTGACACAGGCCCAGATCAGCGGCGGCCAGCGGTGCGGCACGGGGTACAGCCGCTGACTGGCCGCCATGAATCCGCAGAACCCGGCAAAGGCTGCCAGGGCGGTTGCCAGCGCCGCACCAGCGAGGCCAAGCCGAGGAATCAACAGCAGATTGAGCAGCACATTGAGCACGGCCACACTGCCATTGACCAGCCAGAACAGATGGGTTTTGCCCTGCAGCGCCGGGCCCGGAGCAAAGATGTACATCTGGGCCAGAAGCAAGGCGAGCGCCAAGACCGCGATCACCACCTCAGCCTGGGCAAAGGCAGCGGGCGCCAACCAGGCCACCAGCAGCCGCGAACCAGCAGCCAGCAGGATGATGGCGATCAGGGCACACACCACAAAGCCACGAAACAACCGCGCCAGCTGCGCCGGCGTGTCGGGCTCGCGGTAGCGGGCATAGAGCAAGGGAGTCAAGGAACCCTGAAACGCGACCATCAACACTGTGGCCAATGTGGCAATGCGAATCGCGAATCCATACACACCCACCTCAGCGGTGGAGAGCAAACGATTGATCAACAGGCGATCCACGTAGGTGTTCAAGAACACGGCCAGGCCCGAGGGCACCAGTGGCAACGCAAAGCGCAGCAAGCGGTTCAGCACCGCCACGTCAAACTGCACACAAACCCGCTGACGCAGCAAACCGATCGCGAGCCCAAGGCCTGCCGCCGAACCGATCGCCATCGCAGCCACCAGCCCTGCCAGGCCCTGCCGGGCCACCAGGGTCAACAGCACACTGGCTGCGGTGGTGAACAGGGAGGCCGTGAAACTCACCAGCGAGTAGGCGCGGCTGCGCAGTTCGCAGCGCAACTGGTTGAGGAGAAACACAAACAGGCCGTTGACGAGGATGTAAACGAGGCCGATGCGAAAGGGCAGCTCAAGCCCGGCCTGGCCCATCACCAGCGGTGCCAGCACCGGGGAAGTGAGCCAGGCAAACACTGCAAAGCCCAGATAGGCCGCAAGGCTGAACCACAGGGCCGTTGAAAACAACCTCCGCCGCTGCGCCCCATCGGCGGTATCCGGATAAAAGCGCTGCACCGCCTGGGACACCTCCAGGGCCACCGTGAGCGTGATCAGGTTGGCAAACACCAACAGCAGATCGAGCGAACCAAAGGCCGCCGGCGACAGCACGTGGGTGTAAAGCGGTACCAACAGAAAACTGATCCCACGCGACAGCACCGTGGCGAGGCCGTAATAAGCGCTGTCCTTGAGAAAGCTGCGCAGCATCAATCCAGAGAGGAGGACAGGCCCGAATGCGCAAAGTCAAGATAGGACTGTTCAAGATCCGGACGATGGGATAACTGCAGTCCCTTCAGGCCAAAAGCCTGAACCACTCTGGCAACGGACTGCATAAGCTGAGATTCAGGCATTCCACAACCATGTAGATAATTCAACTGACGTGGATCAAACCACCATTCACTAGGCACATCGCGACGAATCAATCGGAGATAGCGTTCCGCCACTACAGTTGGGCCCCAGGCATTGGTGACAAATTCACGAGCCTGATCCCCAACATGCCGCAGGAGTTCAGGCTGAGTCAACAGGCGATGCAGTGTGAACTCAAAATCATCAGGATGGCAAGTGAATGTCGGTGGGCGATAAGTTTCTGGCAGTAACAGATTCAACTGTCTTAATCCATAGCCAGCTACCAATGAAGGCTTGCCATAAAATGCCGCCTCAACGGCGAGACCTGCCATCGGCGTATCGGAAAACAACTGATCGACCACCAGATCGCAACGACTCAGCGCATCGAGCACTTCATGATTGGGCAATCCATGCAGTTCCTGATAATCAATCCGAAATCCAATCTGTTGCAGATTGTGAATAGCTTGACGTATTAATGAAGACCCTTTCACTAATGGCTTTGATGGTGCATGAATAATTTTCAGGAGATTAAAAGATGAGCACCGAGCTTCAGTCTCAGCCGAAGACGGCAGAGGGGCCGCCAAATCTGATGAGCCCGAAAACGGGATGCCAATTGCAAACCAATTGACGTAAGACCTTGAAGCAAATACACTAGAACTCAAGGGAGCCCCAATGAAATAAGTGGCCCAACGCTCTATCCACCTAACGCGGCTTCGCGAGCGTTTCGCAATGGCGACCAACCGTTCGACCGCAATGAAGCCACTACCATCATCCTGAAGATAGCTGCCATCCACATAAGCTGGGCGCATGTCAGATCCATGGCCCAGATTCACGATGACGACTTTGCCGCACAGGCGAAGCAATGGCAGGTCGAGATTAAATGGCAAATAGGAATGGCCAAAACCGAAAATTGCGGCATCGAGCCAGGGAAGCAAAAACAAAAAATAAAGCGCTCCCAAAAGTTGATGCATCAAGCGAGCGAACAACCAGATCAAGAGATTCGTTCGCCGGTTCGCCCCCCAAACCCACAGAAATAAACAAAGCCTTCGCAGGTGGCCACAAGGATGCTCTTGTCCGTAGGCAAAGTGGTTGCTATGAATCACGCCATAAATCGCTTCACAACCACAAGCGCGAAGTCCATGAACCAGACTGGAGTAGTAACCAGCAATTTCTGTTGGCCCAACAAGTATTGTCATACCTTTTGAAACCGCACTTCTCATGCCGACAAGTCACTCTCTGCACAAACATTCATCTCATCAGGCACCGAGCAGCTGGCCTCCAGATTTAAACATAGTCCATATCTGCTGCTGATCCAAATCATTGTAATCATAGCTTGCGGCAATCAAGGCAATAGCTTGTCTGCCACAGCCAATGCAAACTTCATTCAGCTTGGAAATAAAAACTAATCCTGGCGATATTTCAGTGGCCGATGGGGAAACAATCTTGGCATCCCAGATATGCAACTTTCGTCCATCCATGGTCGTAAATGCACCTGGATAGGGTCGAGTTTGAGCACGTATGAAACGCTCCACTGACACTGCATCCTGCGTCCAATCAATTCGCCCATCTTCAGGAGAACGCTGTGGCATGACACGACGCCAGGCATGGTCCTGGGCACGCAATCTCAACGAGCCATCAGTGAACCGAGGCAGCGTTTCATGCAATAATTCCAGACCACGCTGTTCAATACGAGCGTAAAGTGACGCAATCGTGTCATCTGGTCGAATCACTTCCTGCTTCTGCCCAGCTATTGGGCCCGAATCAACACCATCATCCATCTGAAACAGTGTGATGCCGGTCTTCGATTCACCATTGATCATGGCCCACACCAAGGGCGCGCCGCCACTGTAATCAGGGAGTAAGGAGGCATGAAGTCCGTAGGCTGGCGCAAGTTCACGCCAACGCTTAGGGATCATGTGATACCAACCAGCTACGAGAAACAGATCAGGCTGCCAAGACTCCACCATTTCATACAAACCTGGTTCCTGCATTGAGCGCGATAGTGTTTGCACAGGAATCTCCTTTGACTGGGCAAAAGAGCCAAAATCTGCAAACAGAACATTGGTAACACCTTCAGGCCTGTAAGAAATCAAAAATGTCTGACATGAAGTTACAACTCCAACAACATTCACACTCGAAATCTGCAAACAAGCTTCCAGGCATCGAAGACCAAAACGACTTGATCCAATCAAGACAAGCTTCACAGGAACTCCTTAAACCATGCTTCAATATTGAGAAGGGACCAAATCAGCAAACGACGATTTTGACGTCCTTCTAGATGCTCAGATACCAAGTCTGCGACTGCATCTCTGTCAAGAACATCGTAAATACGCGGATTCCCATCCAGCAAGCTACAGCGGACGAAATCGATACTTTCACCCTTGAACCAGCTGGCATCAGGCGATGAAAAACCTTGCTTTACACGACTGACCACATCAACAGGAATATAACGCATCATCAAATCTCTCAATAATTGCTTGCCGTCATTCGTTTTTTGAAAATATGCATCACTTTTCCTTGCCACATCATTTTCATTCATGCGAATGACATTGCCCAGGTTATTCAGCTTGAGTCCCACCGGACATCTCATGGCAAAATCAACAAGATCATTATCCATGAATGGTACACGACTTTCGAGGCCATGAGCCATTGACAACTTATCTTCAACAACGAATAAGCCATGCAGAAAAGTCTTGGCCTCAAAATAAAGGGAATGATTGATATAGTCTTCTGGTCTCTCGAGAGCATTGTCATGAGTGTCGAAGACATCGCAAAAAATGTCTCGCGTCCAAACATGACTTACATCACTCCAAACCGGAGCGAACAGCTGCCTGATCTGCGTGTTATTAACAAGACGCTGCCAATAGCCGTAATACTCATCTATATAATGCCCAAAACCTTGACTATTTGCGGCTCGATAGTAGCGCCATGGATAGCCGCCAAACAGTTCATCACCGCCCGTTCCGGCTAGCACAACTTTCACAAACTTACTGGCCAATTTGGCTGCATAAAAATTGGGATAACTCTGACCGACTCGAGGCTCTTCCAGGTGCCACGCCAAAGTCTGCAGGCTGCGTTCCATGTCACCTGCCTTGAGAACCATCTCATAATGTTCCGTCTTGAAACAAGCCGACATTGCCTCCGCTTTGGCGCGCTCATCAAAAACAAGCTCAATCCCTGATGCTGAACTGAGATCAAAGCCGCAGGTGAATGTTTTGAGGTTTGGGAACTGCTGAGCAGCCAACGCAGTAATAGAACCTGAGTCGATCCCACCACTCAAGTAAGAACCAAGCTCAACATCACTGACCAACTGTCGATTAATCGCCTGATTGAACAAGCGATCCAACTCCTCCAGGTAATCTTGCTTACTTAATGCACGCTCAGGCTCCTGGAAGCGGAAATCCCAGTAACGATGACGCTGCAGTTGAGGCATTACAGACACATTTAGATCAAGTGTCGCGTAATACCCAGGCGGGAGAAGATAAAGGTCCTCCAATAATGTCTGGTCAGTAAAAATGTTCTGGAACGTAAAGTATTCAAGAAGGGCAGACTTGTTCAGCTTTCGTTGAAATCCAGGCAAGCAGACAATCGCCTTCTGTTCAGAACCAAATACAAACATCTGGTTTTGAATTGCGTAGTAAAGCGGTTTGATGCCATAGCGATCCCTGGCCAGCAGTAGTTGCTGTATCTTTCGATCCCAAAGAGCCAAGGCAAACATGCCGTTGAACCGCATCAAGGCGCCAACACCCCAGTGAGCCAGAGCAACCAGCACCACCTCGCTGTCGGTCTGACTGCGAAACCAGAAACCCTCAGCCTCAAGCTCGGTTCGCAGTTCGCGATAGTTGTAAATCTCTCCGTTGTAGCTCAGCACCCAGCGATGGTCGGCGCTGATCATTGGCTGATGCCCGGCTGGGCTGAGATCAATGATCGCCAGGCGCCTGTGACCAAGCCCTACATTGCCTTCAATCCAATGGCCTTCGCCATCGGGGCCGCGATGGGCGATGGCATCGGTCATCTTTTTGAGGATGACCGGCGACACCGCGTCGCCATTGAGATTGATCAGGCCGGCAACGCCACACATCAGGCCAATCGGCTACGCACAACATCGATCACATGCTGCTGCTCGTCGGCATGCATGCCATGGAACAGGGGCAATGAGATGCTGCAGTCGTTGGCCGCCTGAGCAGCCGGGAACTGCTCAGGCCTCAGTTGGTACTTGTCGCGGTAATAGCTGAGCATGTGCACCGCATGGGTAGCCGGGCGGGTGGACACGCCCTGCAGCTGCAATGCTTCCATCCAGGCATTACGCCGCTCATGCACCGCGTTGAGCTGCTGCTGATCACCCGTCATCACGGCCTGGCGCACCTGCTCGGGTTCAAACAGGCACGGGTAGCTCTGATAGCCATGGCCATAACCGGGAGGAGCCTCAGGTGTCTGCAGCCAATCCAAATCAGCAAAGGCTGCGTCATAGCGGTCTGCCAACGCGCGGCGCTCGGCCACGATCGAGGCAGCCCGGTGCATCTGGGCGGCGCCTAGAGCCGCCTGCAGGTCGGTCATGCGTTGGTTGTAGCCGGCCTCAGGGTGATCGGCCAGCAGAAAGGGCCTCGGCCCCAAATGCCGCTGCAAATCACTCATGGCCGCTCCGTGGTCACGCAGGCGACGCAACCGTTCGGCCACGTTGGCGTCGTTGGTGGTGATCATGCCCCCTTCACCAGTGGTGATCGCCTTGCGGGGGTGAAAGCTGAAGCAACCCGTGTGCCCCAAGGTGCCCACATGCCGACCCTGGACGGTCGCACCAAAGCCGCAGGCGGCATCTTCCACCACCCAGAGATCGTGACGCTGGGCGATGGCGTTGATGGCCTCCATGTCGGCAGCCAAACCAAACAGATGCACTGGCAAGATCGCCTTGGTGCGCGGGGTGATCAGGGCCTCGATGCCAGCGGGATCGATGTTGAAGCTGGCCAGGTCGATGTCTGCAAACACGACCCGACCACCCAGGTGCTCGACCACATTGGCCGTGGAGATCCAGGTGAAGGCCGGCACGATCGCTTCGTCGCCTGGACCAAAACCCAATGCCGCCAACGACAGATACAGGCCCGTGGTGCAGCTGGTGACGGCAATGCTGTGCTCGGCACCGGTGAACGCACTCCAGGCCTGTTCAAATTCACGAACCTTGGGTCCCTGCACCAGCCAGCCACTGCGCAGGGGCTCGAGCACGCTCTCGATTTCCTGGGGCGTTAGCGACGCACGTGCGATCGGCACGCTCATGGCTGCCGTCATGCGACCACCCGCTGGGCGTCGCGCCGGGCTTCCACCTCAGCCTTGTGAGACGCGCGCCAATCGATCAGGCGCTGCAAGCCCTCCCGCAGCTCGATCGCAGCTGTGTAACCAATTTCAGCGGAGGCCTTTTTGGGGCAACCAATGCGGTTGCGCACCAAGGTGGCCTGGCTGCGGGGTGCGTAGTGAATGGGCTTGGTTGAACCGGTGAGCTCCAGTAGCAGTTCGGCTAGTTCCTTGAGCGATGTTCGAATACCAGTACCTACGTTGTAAAAGGAATCGGCGCTGCTTGCCTTCATGGCACACACATTGGCCTGCGCGCAATCCTCTACGGCTACAAAGTCAAAGGCCTCTGAGCCATCACCAAGGATTGTGAGGCTTTCACCACGATCGATAGCATCCAGCATCTTCATGATCACGGCGATATAGGCGCCCTGGTAATCCTGGCGGGGGCCATAGACATTCATGTAGCGCAGGCCCACGTAATCGAGGCCATAGCGATGATGAAAAGCCCGCAGCATCGCTTCACCACAGATCTTGGTGGCGCCGTAGAAGTTCTTGTTATTGAATGGATGCTCTTCAGTCATCGGTTCGCTGAGGGCGTCGCCGTACACCGATGCCGATGAAGAGTAGACCAGTCTCTGCACACCAGCTTTTGTACACGCCTCCATAACATTGAAAGTGCCGCGAACATTCACATCAAAGGCCGAACGCGGAAACTCATGACACTGCAGCAGCCACAAGGCGGCGAGGTGGAAGACCCCATCGACCCCCTGCATGGCGGCCTCAAGAATGTCGACCTGCAAAATATCGCCGCCGATGTCATACACCTTGAAGCGAGGATCACGGCGTGCATCGGCAAGATTCTCCATGCGGCCGCGCACAAAGTTGTCATAGACGATCACCTCTCCCACGTCTTCGCGGAGCAGCGCATCGACCGTGTGCGAACCGATCAGGCCGGCGCCTCCAATCACCAGAAGTTTCTTGCCACGGATGTCCATCAGGTTGACGCGAAGGGGGACTGGTCGAGAATCAGATCGGCCAAAGCAAAGCTGGCGGTGAAAGCCGGAGAAATAGCATTGAGCACATGGGTGCTGGCTATGCCCTGCTCCAGGCAAAAGTCCTGGACCAGGTTGCCACTGCGACGATCGTAGAGCTGGGCTCGAATACCCACCTTCTGACTGGGGATCAGGTGCTCACTGCGCAGGCCTGGCACCAATGCCTGGGCCGCTTTGAGAAACAAGGGCTTCAGCCCTTGCAAGGCCTGCTCGCGGGCATAACGGCGGAAACCACCGGCGTTGCGCCACCATTGGCTGGCCAGATCGCCCATGAATTGCAGGGCCATCAGCGGTTCAATTCCCTCCAGGCCCCGGTAGTTCTCGCGGCCCCAGGCCGGAATGGCCGTCGGTCCCAGGCTGACCGTGCCATCAGGGCTGGGGG
>VGHR01000049.1 GCA_016868205.1 Betaproteobacteria bacterium | reverse complement strand
AGTACCACGATGGTGGCCAGGTAGGGCAGGGCGGTAAGAAATTCGCTGGGTATCTGCACCCCTGAACTTTGCAGATGGAACTGCATCATGGTCAGGCCGCCGAACAGGTAGGCGCCCAGCAGCACCCGGGCCGGTCGCCAGGTCGCGAAGGTGGTCAGGGCCAGGGCAATCCAGCCGCGCCCAGCCACCATCCCCTCGACCCAAAGTGGCGTGTAGATCACCGATAGGTAGGCGCCAGCCAGGCCGCAGAGGGCGCCTCCGGCCAGCACGGCCAGCAGGCGGATGCTGCGCACCGGATAACCCAGGGCGTGCGCCGATTGGGGGGACTCGCCCACCGCACGCAGCACCAGACCGGTGCGGCTTTTGTCCAGGAACCAAATCAGCGCGAAGGCCACCGCGATCGCCAGGTAGACCACCGGATGGTGCTGGAAGAGGGCCGGTCCGATCCAGGGGATGTCGCCAAGAATCGGCCAGCTGTAGCCGATGCGCTCGGGCAGCTTCTCCTGGGTGTAGGGGACGCCCAGGAAGGCCGAAAAGCCCAGTCCGAACAAGCTCAGCGCCAGCCCTGTGGCGTACTGGTTGGTGCCCAGCCAGATCACCAGAACGCCAAAAAGGGCAGCCATCAGCATACCGGCACCCATGCCGGCCAAAAAGCCAAACAGGTCGCTGCCGGTGTAGACCACGGCGGCGAATCCGGCGATGGCTGCACACAGCATCATGCCTTCGGCCCCCAGATTGACCACGCCGGACTTCTCATTGATCAGCAGGCCCAAGCCCGCCAGCGCCAACACGGTGCCGGCATTGAGCGTAGCTGCCAGCAGCAGCGCGTAGGTTTCCATCAGCCAGCCCCTTTCCGTATCCAGCGCAGTCGGTAGGTGACCAGGGTGTCACAGGCCAGCAGGCAAAACAGCAGCAAGCCCTGGAACACGCCGGTGATCGAGCGTGGCAGCCCCATGCGCGATTGCGCCAACTCGCCGCCGATGTAGAACATGCTCATGAGGACAGCCGACAGCACCATCCCCACCGGGTGCAGGCGACCGACAAAGGCCACGATGATGGCGGCAAAGCCGTAGCCGGCCGGTACATAGGGGGTGAGCTGTCCTATCGGCCCGGCCACCTCCAGCGCACCGGCCAGACCGGCAGCGCCGCCGGAGATCAGCAAGGCCACCCACAGGGCGCGGCGCGACGAGAAGCCGGCGTAGCGGGCCGCCGCTGGCGCCAACCCGCCGACCTGCTGGGCAAAACCGGCCCGCGTGCGGAACAGATAAATCCAAAGCAGAACGGCGCAGATCAATGCGATTGGCACACCAATGTTGGCCCGCGAACCACTCATCAGTCTGGGGATGCGCGTGATGGCTTCAAAGGTTTTGCTCTGGGGGAAGTTAAAACCGCCCGGGTCTTTCAAAGGACCGTGGACCAAAAAACTCAGCACCATCGTGGCCACATACACCAGCATCAGGCTGACCAGAATTTCGTTGGCATTAAAGCGGTCGCGCAGCAGTGCGGTGATGCCCGCCCAGAACATGCCGCCGAGGACCCCGGCGAGCATCAAGGCCGGTACGATCCACAGGCCGGTGGATTTGTCGGCCATCAGCGCCACGCTGCCCGCACACACTGCCCCGATGACGAATTGCCCCTCGGCGCCGATGTTCCAGACATTGGAGCGAAAGCACACCGAAAGTCCCAGCGCGATGAGCAGAAGCGGCGTGGCCTTGATCATGATCTCGCCGACGGCATAATTGGACTTGAGCGGCTCCCAGAAGAACATCTGGAGGGCTCGCGCCGGGTCCTTGTCGAGAGCCATGAAGATCAGGATCCCCAGGGCAATGGTGATTACGATCGCCAGCATGGGCGAGGCGTAGGTCCACAGGGCCGAGGATTGCGGCCGTGGTTCAAGCCTGATCATGGGCGACCTCCCGCATGGCGGCATCGGGCCACAGCCCGCTCATCCATTCGCCAATCTGCTCTACCGTGGCCTGAGCCCGGTCGATGGAGGGCGAGAGGCGACCCTTGGCCATGACATGCAGACGATCGCAGATCTCGAATAATTCGTCGAGCTCTTCGCTAACGACCAGCACCGCGCAGCCGCGCTCACGCAAGGCCAGGATCTCGCCGCGGATCTGTGCCGCCGCCCCCACATCCACGCCCCAGGTCGGTTGGGACACGATGAGCAGTTTGGGCTCTGCTTCGATTTCCCGTCCCACAATGAATTTCTGCAGGTTGCCCCCAGACAGTGACTGGGCCGGTGCGTGCGGTCCTCCAGCCTTGACCCGAAAGCGTTCGATCAGGCCGCGTGCTTGCGAGGCCAGGGCGCCGGTGCGTATCCAGCCGCCGGGGCCCAGCGACTCGCTACGGGTCAGGAGCAGGTTGTGCGCCAGGCTCATCGAGGGTACGGCTCCGCGCCCCAGCCTTTCCTCGGGCACAAACTGAAGTCCCAGGCGCCGCCGTCCCGTGGGGCCCAGGCCGTTGATGTCCTGGCCCTGCAAGCGCAGGCGCCCCTTGGCCGGCGAACGGGTGTCTTCGCCTGAGAGTGCCCACATCAGCTCGCGCTGGCCATTGCCCGATACGCCGGCGATGCCCAGTACCTCGCCGCTGCGTACCTCGAGCGCGATGTGTTCCAGGTCTACGCCGAAGGGTTCGGACTTGGGCAGGCTCAGCGCGTCCACCGCCAGCACCATCGGCCCGGCCTGCCGCGGCTTGATGGTCAAGGCGGGTGGCTCTGCTCCGATCATCATCCGGCTGAGCGAGGCATTCGATTCTTCGCGCGGGTCGCAGACGCCGGTGACCCGTCCACCGCGCAGCACGGTGCAGGCCGAGCACAGGGCGCGTATCTCGTGCAGCTTGTGGCTGATGTAGAGCAGGCTGCAGCCCTGGCTGACGAGTTGCCTCAGAACCGCAAACAGCCGCTCCACCGCCTGCGGAGTGAGGACCGAGGTCGGCTCGTCCAGGATCAGCAACTGAGGGTCGGTCAGCAGGGCACGGATGATCTCCACCCGCTGCATCTCGCCGACACCCAAAGTGTGCACCGGCCGGTCCGGGGCGATGTCCAGGCCGTACTGGCCAGCCTTGGCCTCGATGCGCCGCCTGACTTCGTCCAGAGAGAGCGATTTATCCAGACCGAGCCAGACATTTTCGGCCACTGTCAGCGTGTCGAAAAGGCTGAAATGTTGGAATACCATGCTGATGCCCAGCGCCCGGGCCTGATGCGGATTGCGGATTTGCACCGCCTGGCCGTTGAACCGGACTTGCCCTTGGTCCGGCGCGACCGTGCCGTAGATGATCTTCATCAGCGTCGACTTGCCCGCGCCGTTTTCACCCAGTACCGCATGCGCCTGTCCGGGCAGGACCTCCAGACAGACTTGCTCATTGGCCACCACGGACGGGTAGCGCTTGGTGATGCCTTGCAGTTCCAGGCGCGGCGGCGTAAGCCCGGCGGTCTGTTGTGTCATTGCGTCCATGAAATCTTGTTGCAGCCCCGGGGCCGCACCGCTTAGGCTGGATTAAAGTGACTTTATGATCAGGCTATCCCAGAGGCTTTTCTTGGCGCTATGAACGACACCCGAACGACCCGTCCGCTGCGCTTCGTGCGCCGCGGCCAATTGCTTGCGCTGGACAATGTACCACCAGAGCGCACACTTTTGGAGGTGCTCAGGGAAGACCTGGCATGCACCGGCGTTAAGGAAGGTTGCGGTGAGGGCGACTGCGGCGCCTGCACTGTTGTCATTGGTGAACGGGTGGGTCAGGATTTGCAATTGCGTGCAATTAACAGTTGCATTCGATTGGCTCACTCCGTAGATGGTCTGGCGGTTTGGACGGCCGAGGATCTCAGCGGCGATCCTGCGCTGGGCCTGAGCCCGGGCGGTTTGCACCCGGTGCAGCAGGCCTTGGTGGACTGCCATGCGAGTCAGTGCGGTTTTTGCACCCCCGGGTTCGTGATGAGCCTCTTTGCGCTGTATGAGGATCAGGGCCGGGTGCCTGTGAGCCGCGAGGCGGTGCAGCGGGCGCTGTCGGGCAATTTGTGCCGTTGTACGGGTTACCGGCCGCTTATCGATGCTGCTCAGCGCATGATGGACTTGCCGGCGACTCGGCTCGATCGGCAGGCGGTGCTCAGGGCTTTGGCGGCGATAGAGCCGATCGATGAAGGTGGGGCTTATCTTCAGCCGCTGCGCCTGGATGATTTTCTGCGCTTGCGTGCTGCGCATCCGCAGGCGCAGATCGTGGCGGGTTGTACCGATGTGGGGCTATGGGTGACCAAACAGCACCAGCAGTTCGATCAGATCATTGACCTGACACGGGTGGCCGAACTCGGACACATCGAGTCCTCCCAGGGCCGCTTGCGCGTGGGCGCGGCTGTCTGTCTCGAGTCGGCCTTCAGAACCCTGCGTCTTCTCTGGCCCGAGCTCGATGTATTTGCCGCGCGCTTTGCGGGTCTGCCGGTGCGCAATTCGGGCACGCTCGGTGGTAATGTGGCCAACGGATCGCCTATCGGTGATTCCATGCCCCTGCTGATCGCGCTGCGGGCGCAGGTGGTGCTGGCCAGCCTCAGGGGGCAGCGTAGTCTGCCCCTGGAAGAGTTCTACACCGGCTACCGCCAAAGTCGGCTGGCTGCAGACGAGGTGGTGGCCTACATTGATATCCCCTTGCCATCGGCCGAGCCCGACCAGTGGTTGCGGGCTTACAAGATTTCCAAGCGTTACGAAGATGACATTTCGGCCCTCTGCCTGGTGATCAAGCTGCGCTTGCAAGCGGGCCATGTCGCCGAGGTTTCCATTGGTGCGGGGGGCGTGGCTGCTACCCCGGCGCGGGCTCGGCTGACCGAGGCGGCCTTGCAGGGCCAACCCTGGAACGCAGACACGGTCGAGCGCGCCGCGCAGGTGCTGCGCGGGGAGTTTGCGCCCATCTCCGACATGCGGGCCTCGGCCGATTACCGCCGGCAGGTGCTTGGCCACTTGCTGCAGCGTCTGTGGTTGCAGACCCAGGGACACGAGGGCCTCAACCTGGAATCTATCGGCAGCGGGGAGTTTGCATGAACGCGCCTTCTGATCCCATCGCGGTGCAGCTGCCCGCCGCTGCGGCCGGTGCTTCGCATCCACACGAAAGTGCTCGCAGCCAGGTGCAGGGCCAGGCTCCTTATGTCGACGATCTGCCCGAGCTCAAGGGCACCCTGTATGCGGCACCGGTCATGTCGCCGGTGGCCCACGGCCTCTTGCGCGGTATCGATGCCAGTGCCGCTCTGGCGCTGCCCGGCGTTGTGGGTCTGGTTTCGGCCGAGGACATCCCGGGCGACAGGCTGCTGGCCACCTTCGTCCACGACGAACCGGTGCTGGCCCGCGATAAGGTCGAGCATGTGGGGCAGGTGGTGGCCTTGGTGGTCGCCCAGGATGTCATGCAGGCACGGAGAGCTGCGCGGCAGGTCCGGCTCGACATCGAAGCCCTGCCGGCCATCTTGACGGTCCGCCAGGCGCTGGCTTCGGACAGCCAGGTGTTGCCGACGGTGACGGTGCGGCGTGGGGAGCCTGAAGCGGCGCTGGCCCGCTCAGCCCTCCAGCTCGAGGGCAACTTGAGCGTTGGCGGGCAGGAGCACTTCTACCTGGAAGGTCAGGTGGCGTACGCGATGCCTCAGGAGCAGGACCAGTGGCTGGTGCATTCGAGCACCCAGCATCCTGGGGAGGTGCAGCACTGGATCGCCCACGCTCTGGGCATCGCCAACCACCGCGTGACCGTACAGTGCCGCCGGATGGGCGGTGGCTTTGGCGGTAAGGAGACGCAGGCCGGCCACATGGCGGTTTGGGCCTGCCTGGCAGCGCGCAAGTTTGGCTGCCCGGTCAAATTGCGGCTCGATCGCGATGACGATTTCATGATCACCGGCAAGCGTCATCCCTTTGAGTACGACTACACCGTCGGTTTCGATGTCAGCGGCCTGATCACCGCGCTCAAGTTGAGGATGCTGGTCAACTGCGGCTTTTCGGCCGATTTGAGCGGGCCCGTGGCCGATCGCGCCATCTTTCACGCCGACAACGCCTACTTCCTCTCGGATGTCGAGATCGTCTCGCACCGCTGCAAGACAAATCTGCAAAGCCAAACTGCTTTCCGCGGTTTCGGGGGGCCCCAGGGCATGATCGTGATTGAGGCCATCCTGGGCGATATCGCCCGCCGCCTTGGTCTCGATCCTCTGCAGGTCAGGCGGCGTAATTTCTACGGCCTCGGCAGCCGCGATGTGACCCACTATCAGATGAAGGTGGAGGACAACATCCTCGATCCTTTGGTAAGCACACTGGCCCGCAACTGTCGCTACGAGGCGCGTCGCGAGCAACTGGCCATCTTTAATGCCGGCAGCCCCGTCATCAAGCGCGGACTGGCCCTCACGCCAGTCAAGTTCGGCATTTCCTTTACCGCGACCTTGTTCAACCAGGCCGGTGCGCTCGTGCATGTGTACACCGATGGCAGCGTGCAGGTCAATCACGGCGGTACCGAGATGGGTCAGGGCCTGCACACCAAGGTGGCGCAGGTGGTGGCTGACGAACTGGGCGTGCCCTTGGCGCAAGTGCTGGTGACGGCCAGCGACACCGGCAAGGTACCCAATGCCTCAGCCACGGCTGCCTCGGCCGGCACCGACCTCAATGCCCGCGCGGCGCAGTACGCTGCCGCACAGGTGCGATCCAGTCTGGCTCAGTTCGTGGCCGGCCTCGATGGTTGCGGTGCCGGCGCCGTGCAGTTTGCAGGCGGGCGTGTGCTGTCCCCCAACGGGACTCGCGATTTCGTCGAGGTCGTGCGCATGGCTTACGCCAATCGCATCCAGCTCTGGAGTGATGGCTTTTACCGAACGCCCAAGATCCATTACGACAAGACCACCTTGACCGGTCGACCCTTCTACTACTTTGCCTATGGCGCCGCTTGCACCGAGGTGGCCATTGATACCCTGACGGGTGAGAGTCGTGTGTTGAGGGTGGACATCCTGCATGATGTTGGCCACAGCATCAACCCGGCCATCGACCGCGGTCAGATTGAAGGCGGATTTGTACAGGGCATGGGCTGGCTGACCTGCGAACAGCTGGTTTGGGACGAGGCGGGTCGGCTGCGTACCCATGCGCCGAGTACCTACAAGATCCCATCCATCGGGGATATCCCGGCGCACATGGAGGTCGATTTCTGGCCCGAGCCGAACCCCGAGGACAATGTGCACGGTTCCAAGGCGGTAGGCGAGCCGCCCTTCATGTTGGCCATCAGTGTCTTCGAGGCCCTGCGCGATGCCGTGGCCAGCACCCTGCCGCCTGGGCAGTGCGTCAACCTGGAGGCACCGGCCACGCCAGAGCACATCTTGCGGTCTCTACTCCACCCTAGCCCCCGCTAAAAACCACTGACCGATGAGGGCGCGCTCTTCATCGGTGATGCCGGTGGAGTTGTTCATGGGCATGAGCTTGGTCACCACCACCTGCTGGTAGATGGCCTGGGCGTTGCGGGCTGCTGCCTCGGGCGTGTCCACGCGCACATTTTTCATCTGCACCTGTTCGCCATGGCACATCACGCAGCGCTGGGCCAGCACCGGCTGCACCTGGGCAAAGCTCACGGGCGTGGCGCTGGCGGGCATGGTCGCGCCAGCCTGTGGCGCGGGCTTGAGCCAGGCGATCACGCCGATGAGTACCGCGACGCCCACCAGGGCGTACGGCAGCGGGTGCTTGTTGCGCCCGAGCTTGTAGCCGTGGCGCAGCACGAAGAACTGGCGGATGGCGGCGCCGGCAAACATCATCAGGATCAGCACCAGCCAGTTCTGCGGGTGGTTCCAGGTGAAGCTGTAGTGGTTGCTGAGCATGGCAAACAGCACCGGCAGCGTGAAGTAGGTGTTGTGCACGCTGCGCTGCTTGCCGCGGATGCCGTGGATCGGGTCCACCGGCCGGCCCGCCTTGATGTCGGCCACCACGGTGCGCTGGCCGGGGATGATCCAGAAAAAGACATTAGCGCTCATGGCCGTAGCGATCATGCCGCCCACCAGCAAGAAGGCCGCCCGGCCGGCAAACCACTGGCAGGCCAGCCAGGAGGCTGCGCTGATCAGCACCAGCACCGCCAGGCCGATCCAGGCTTCGCCATTCCTGCGCGGACCCAGGACGCGGCAGATCAGGTCATAAAGCAGCCAGAACACCACCAGAAAGGACAGGGCCACCGCGACCGCAGCGCCTTGCGACCAGTCCATTTTGGACTTGTCAATCAGGTAGGTACCCGCCTGCCATAAGTAGGACATTGCAAACAGGGCAATGCCCGAGAGCCAGGTGCTGTAGCTCTCCCAGTAAAACCAGTGCAGATGCCGGGGCAGTTGAGGGGGCTGCACTGCATATTTGACCGGGTGGTAGAAGCCGCCTCCGTGCACCGCCCACAGTTCGCCGGTGGCACCGTCCCGGCGCAGTTGCTCACTCTCCGGCGCGGTCAGCGACGAGTCCAGAAAGACAAAGTAGAAGGAGGATCCCACCCAGGCGATGGCGGTGATGACATGCACCCATCGCAGCAGCAGATTGACCCAATCGAGCAAATAACTTTCCATAGCGGTCCTCGGGCAGGCAGTCCGCGATCCGGGCGCTGCCATTGAGGGCCCCCCACCACTGCGGGCGCTGTGAAGGGCCGGGGACCGCGACAGCAACGCCGGCACTTTTTCGAGTGCGGCGGGCTCCGCTGCGGCGCCGGCAGTGTAGCTAGATCAAGCGGCGCCGTCCAGTTGCGCGGTGTTCACAAGGTCGGAGCGCAGACCACGCATCATCAGCTGGGCCGCAACCGCCAGGGCGATGACCGAAGGCGCCTTGCCCTGGATACCCGGCAAGCCGATCGGGCTGGTGATCTGGCCCAGTTCGGCCTGGCTGAAGCCGCGCGCGAGCAGGCGACGCTGAAACACCGCCCACTTGGTGGCGCTGCCGATCAGGCCCACAAAGGGAAGATCAGCACTGCGCCGCTGACGCAGCAGGCATTGACTGACGATATCGAGATCCTCCGCATGGCTGAAACTCATGATCAGCACCTGTGAGCCCGGCGGTAGGTCATGGACTGCCGCTTCAACCGGCTGCGAATGTTCGCAGCGTACTCGCGAGGGCAGCAAGGACGGGAACACCTGATCGCGGCTGTCGATCCAGGTGATGGCATACGGCAAGGTGAGCATCAACTGCACGATGGCCTGTCCCACATGGCCGCCGCCAAACAGCCCCAGGTGTGTCAGCTCTTCCCGCAGGCTCTCGCGCAGTGCCTGCACCTGATCGGGCCCCACGCGCTCGAAGGACAGTTCCACCCGTCCGCCGCAGCATTGGCCCAAGGAGGGCCCGAGGGCATGCACCTGTGTGCTGGTCGCCAGAGCTGGGTTTTTCAGAAGGTTTTGCGCATGGGCGATGGCCTGCGCCTCCAGGTGCCCGCCGCCGATGGTGCCGATCAGGCCCAGGTCGAACACGGCCATCCAGGTGCCGCGTTCCCGGGGTACCGAGCCCTGGGTGCGGGCCACGGTCACCAGCACGCCCGACTGCGCTGACAAGCGAGAAAGCAACTGTTCTGAAAGATCG
Organism: Betaproteobacteria bacterium; assembly: GCA_016868205.1. Classification (GTDB taxonomy): domain Bacteria; phylum Pseudomonadota; class Gammaproteobacteria; order Burkholderiales; family Burkholderiaceae_C; genus Polaromonas. Next base: position 9,300 of record VGHR01000049.1, on the reverse strand, counting down.
GTAAGGGCCAGCATGGACAGGGTGTTTTAGGGCCTTGTCGACCCCGTTTCAATCCGTGGACAATGAGGCTGCAGCGGTCGGTGCTTCAAAGTGGCACAAACCAAAATCTGAATAAGGCAAGGGTAGCCGAACTTTGGGAGTTTTGATGAAGATCAAGCCGTTGATGACCCAGCCCCATGAGTGTCCGGTTCGAGTCCTCGCTCTTTCTGGTCTTGTCCTCTCGCTCGTGATGCTGGCTGCCTGTACCACCCCCGTGCAGCGGCCCGTGCCGGTGGTCGTCATGCCAGCCCCGGCACCTGCCCCCGTGGTTGTGCCCGCGCCGGCGCCCGTGCCCACCCCCGTGCCACCGCCCGCGCCACCACCTGCGCCGGTGTTGTCGGTACCGACGCCGCCTCCGGTGGTGGTGGTGCCTCCTCCCGCGCCTGCAGCCGTCCCCGAACCTGTGGGCCGTGTGGCCAGCGCCAACACGCCCATGGCTTACCGGCAGTACGGTGCGCGGCATCTTTACGACCGCCACCCGGATCGAATTTTCAAGGGCAAAATGCCGCCGCTCCTGTATGCCGTGGGCGTGCTCAATGTGGCCATTGACGGCCGCGGCGAGGTGCGGCGCATAGAGTGGATGCGCGAGCCCAAGCATGCCCCCGAGGTGGTGGCTGAAATAGAGCGGATGGTGCGAGCGGCTTCGCCTTTCCCTGCCCCCGTGCGGATGGGGGGCGTCAACTACACCGAGGTGTGGTTGTGGGACAAGAGCGGCCGCTTCCAGCTCGACACGCTCACCGAGGGCCAGTTGTCGGCCCTGCCCGAGCCGGCTCGGTCGGCGGTGCGGCCCGTTTCGGCCGATCCGCCAGCTTCAAGGCAAGCTGTCAAGCCGGCGGCCCGGCAGACGGTGCGGCCCGTTTCGGCCGATCCGCCAGCTTCAAGGCAAGCTGTCAAGCCGGCGGCCCGGCAGACGGTGCCCCGATAAGGCCTCGAGCGCGAGCGAGGTCAGTGGCGTACTGCAGCGGCAGCTCAGGCTAAAGCCGCAAGACTTAGTCGGTGGATTTGAAAAGAGCAGCGACCTTGCGCTTGGTCTTGATATTGGCCGACACCCGCGAGGGTACGCGGTTCGGATTCTCCCAGGCAGGCTGTTGGGACGGGTCGGGATGGGGCTCTTCGTAAGGGCGTTCAAAAAACGGATCGACGGGCTTTGGCATTGGCCGTGAGGACCGGACTCGTTCCGGCGCCTCTCCCTTTTCGCTGCGCGGGGGGCGGCCTTCTTCATCGCGGTACAGGCGGCTGCCATCATTCATGCGTTCGCGCCGCACGCCACGATCGCTTTCGATGTCCAGGGGCTCCACCTCGATCTTGTTGCGGATGAGTTTTTCGATGTCGTCCACCAGGCGGTTGTCACCAGAAGCCACGAAGCTGATGGCCAAGCCCGAGGCGCCGGCGCGGCCGGTGCGACCAATGCGGTGCACATAGTCCTCGGCGTTGAAAGGCACATCGAAATTGAACACCGCCGGTACATCCTTGATGTCCAAGCCGCGTGCGGCCACATCGGTGCAGACCAGCAGATCGACTTCCCCGCGCTTGAAGGCATCGAGCGCCTTGAGCCGCTCGTCCTGGCTTTTGTCGCCGTGTAGGGCAGCGGTTTTCAAGCCGTCCCGGTCCAGGGATCGCGCCAGTCGCGCGCAGCCCAGCTTGCTGTTGACGAACACGAAGGCCTGCGAAATCTCGCGCTGGCGGATCAGCTGCTTCAAAGCGGTCCGCTTGTCATCGACCTGAACACTGTAGAAGTGTTGCTCCACCGTCGAGGCAGTGGCGTTCGACCGGGCCACTTCGATCGTTACCGGATCCTGCAGGTAGCTGGCAGCCAGGCGCTTGATTTCGGGGGAGAAGGTGGCCGAGAACAGCAGGGTGGTGCGTTTTTTGGGCAGGTAGCTCAGGATGCGCTGCAGATCGGGCAGAAAGCCGATGTCGAGCATGCGATCGGCTTCGTCGAGCACCACATATTCCACTTGGTTAAGCACCGCCGTTTTGGCCTCGATATGGTCGAGCAAGCGTCCCGGGGTGGCGATAAGTACTTCCACGCCGGCCTTGAGTTCGGCTGTCTGCGGTTTCATGTCCATGCCGCCGAAGACCACGGCACTGCGCAATTGCGTGTATTTGGCGTAGAGCTTGATCTGCTGCGCCACCTGATCGGCCAGTTCGCGGGTAGGCAACAGCACCAGGGCCCGCACCGGGTGCCGCGCCGGTGAGGTTGATGCGTTCTCGTGAACCATCAGGCGCTGCAGCAGTGGCAAGGAAAAAGCTGCCGTCTTGCCTGTACCCGTCTGGGCCGCGCCCATGACATCGCGGCCCTGCAGTACCACTGGAATGGCCTGAGCCTGGATGGGCGTCATGGATTCGTAGCCCATTTCGGCCACAGCGCGGGACAGGGGGGAGTGAAGCTGCAGTTGGGAGAAGGATTCAGGCATAAGCCTCAATTGTCTCACCCCGGCAGCCCAGGTCCTGAAGAGCGCTCTAGCGGCTCGGATGGGCCTGTTTTTCTCCGCTCACGCCAATCAATTCATAGTCGCCGGGTCGAGCGCCCAGGCGGGCTGCGGTCAAAGGCCCTCCCCAGAGACAACCGGTATCGAGTCCCAGTGTGTTTTGCAGCCGGACGGGCTGCCTCCGGGGCTGCCGGATCGACAAGGTGGACCAGTGCCCGAAGGCCACCGCCTGGTTAGCACTTTGCCGGCCCGGCACGCTGAACCAGGGCAGGTGCCCCGGCGGGGGCTGATCGGGCGGGTCAGTGCTTTTAAATTCCATCACGCCTTCCGGGGTGCAAAAGCGCAGCCGCGTCAGCGCGTTGACCACCAATCGCAGCCGGTCCCAGCCCTCGAGATCTTCACGCCACTGGTCGGGCTGGTTGCCGTACATATGAGCCAGAAAGTCGGTCCATTGGGGGCCACGCAGGATCGACTGCACCTCGCCGGCCAAGGCCAGGGCCTGCTGTGGCGTCCATGTTGGCAAGAGCCCGGCATGCACCATGAGCCAGCCGTGTTCAAGCCGGGCCAAGGCTTGTTCGCGCAACCAGCTGATCAGGCGCCGCCGGTCCTCGGCTTGCAAGATGGCCGCCAGAGTGTCGTCGCTTCGTGGGGCGCGCAGGCCCGCTGAAACAGCCAGAAGGTGCAGGTCATGGTTGCCCAAAAGGGGGCGCGCAGCACCCTCGAAGGTAGCCAGGCGGCGCAGAACGCCCAAGGAATCAGGCCCCCGGTTGACCAAATCGCCTAGGGGGTACAGGGTGTCGCGACTGGGGGAGAAGTCCACCGCCTCCAAGAGCCGCTCCAAGGGCTGCAGGCAGCCCTGTATGTCGCCGATCAAGTACAGTGCCATATCCGTATTGTCGCCAAGGCCTCATGGAAGTTTTGCTGATCGTCCTGCTCACCCTGCTCAATGGGGCCTTTGCCATGTCTGAGATGGCTATGGCCGCCAGCCGCAAGGCCAGGCTCAGCGCTGCGGCCGAGGACGGGGACGGCGGTGCACGAGCCGCTCTCGACCTGATGGACCGGCCGACGCAGTTTCTCTCGACGGTGCAAGTGGGCATTACATCGATCGGCATGCTAAACGGCATCGTTGGCGAGGCGGCTTTTGCCGCCGGCTTCTCGCTGTGGATGCAGTCCTTGGGCATGCCACTGACCGCCGCCAACATCACGGCCACTGCCCTGGTGGTGACGGTGATCACCTATGTGACCATTGTTTTTGGCGAGCTGGTGCCCAAGCGCATCGGCCAGTTGTATCCAGAGACGGTGGCCCGCCTGACCGCCCGCCCCATGCTCTGGATGGCCTCGGCCGCCCGGCCCTTTGTGCGCCTGCTGTCCTTCAGCACGCAGTCGGTCCTGCGGCTGATGCGGGTTGACACTTCGGCCCGGCGCGCCGTGACCGAGGAGGAAATCGTTGCCAGCCTGGAGGAGGGGGTTAGCGCCGGTGTGATCGAGAAGCAGGAGCACCAAATGGTGCGCAATGTGTTTTTGCTCGATGAGCGTGCCCTGACCTCCATCATGCGGCCGCGTTCGGAGATCGAATGGCTCGATGTCAACGACACCGTGGCCCAAGCGATCGAGAAGGCCGCTGGGACGGGACACTCCTGGTATCCGGTGTGTCGGGGCAGCCTTGATGATGTGGTGGGTGTGGTCAAGGTTGCCAGCTTGCTCGAGCTCGGACAACTTGGCCGCGACGAACGCTTGGAGGCCTGCCTGCTACCGGCCGTCTTCGTCCCCGAGACGCTGACCGGCATGGAACTGCTGGAGCGCTTTAGGGCGCAGTCCTCGCGCATCCTGATGGTGGTTGACGAATATGGCGTGGTGCAGGGCATGCTCACGCCGCTGGATCTGCTGGAGGCCATTACCGGTGAGCTCAAACCCGAGACCCAGGTCGATGCCTGGGCGGTGCAGCGCGGTGATGGCTCGTGGTTGCTCGATGGGGCCATGCCTGCTTCTGAACTCAAGGCCCAGCTCGCTATCGGGGTCTTGCCCCTGGAGGATAAGGGGCGCTACAACACCCTGGCCGGCCTGCTGCTGGCCGTCGGCGGCCGACTCCTGCAAACGGGTGAACACATCAGCTGCGCCGGCTGGCGCTTCGAGGTCGTCGATCTTGATGGTCGTCGCATCGACAAGGTGCTGGCCAGCCGCGAGGTTCAGAGGCAACCCGCCGAACAGCCGCCGTGAGCCGGGGCGTGCGAAACTTCGTTTCTGGCGCAGGCGCTCGTTTGCAGACCCGCTGCCCGGTCAGGCCGCGACCTATCTGAGGTTGCAAACATCCAGCTGCGGCTGGACCCAACCGGGATTGCCATCGCCATAGGCTGCAGGATGCATCGACCTCATACGCCCAATGGCCTCCAGACAGGTCGAGCCGAAGTGGGTGCTGCGGGAAAACGCGACCCATCGGGTCTGCATTCTTTGGACAGTTTCAGCCTGACTGCGACAGTTGACCGTCGAGCCGCACCGAAGGGGCTGAGTCCCGTCATAAAACGCCGCTTGACTTGGAGCTGCACTGCCCCCGCCCGAGGGGCGCGATGCATTCGTTGCCCCACTGCCATTGAAAGCAAGTTGCTCGGTCTCGCAAAGATTCACGGAGCGTCGCTCTTCCTCGCGCTCGCTCTTGTAGACCACCCGGACATCGAACATGCAACCGTTTGCGGCGCCCGGGTTGAAGATTTTCTTGCTGCCCGGCATGATGACCTCCTTGCCCAGCAAATCGGGCCCCCACCCGCTCGCGTCAGTCGGGGAAATGTTCACCGTAAAGATGGATTCGGCTGAGCGATTGACCAATTCAAAGATGGTGTTGTTCGCTTGGCTCACGGCCGGAACCAACAAAGCGACGGTCATAAGGCAGTTGAAAACTCTGGTGCTGGTTTGTTTCATGGGGGCCTCGCTTGGGACTGACCGCCGGTCAGAAAAAAGGGCATGGCATCGACACTGTTGGCAATGTACAGGCGTCCTGGCGGTGGTGGCCACGCGCCAGCCAATCTTCTGACTAAAGCGCTTGGTTTCTTGCATCACCTCGGAGCTCTCTCTGGAATTCATCCTTGTTCTAGATAACAGGCCGGTGTGGGCGGCTCGATGCCAATCCCTGGGCGCAATTCGTGGCGCTAACGGGGTCTGATCTGTACACTGCGTGTGTGAGAGCGATCGCCCGATTCGTCCTTCCGATGCTTGCGCAGGCTGCGTTCGCGCAGTCCTCCCTGCCGCCCTGTCCGTCTGTGGGCCCCAAGCACAACTGTTCGGGTTCGATGTCGTTCACCAACGGTCAATACGAGGGCGAATTCCAAAATGACAAGCCCCACGGTCAAGGCCTGGTCAGGTTCTCGAGCGGTGGGCGGTATGTGGGGGAGTTCCGCGACGGCCAGAGAAATGGTCAAGGCGTTTACACCTACCCGAGCGGCGACAGATATGTCGGGGAATTTCGTGACGGGCAGCGAAACGGCCGGGGCGTTTATCTCTATCCCAGTGGCGAAAGGTATGTGGGTGAATTCCGCGACGGCAGGCGTCATGGTCAAGGGATCGAGTACGGTGCGGCCGGCTCGGTCAGTCGTTCGGGACAATGGTCCGAGGGGAGCCTGGTTCAGTCTCTAGCCCTCGATACGCGGCGCTTTCCGTTTGCGACGGCCCTGCCTGCGGCAGCCGCCAATCCGTCCGATCCCGGCAAGCTCGAGCGGGACCGACTGGCTGCCGAGGCCGCATCAGAGCGGGCCAGGCGACAACAGTTAGAAGCGCAGCTGGAAGCTGAAAGAAGAAAGCGACTCGAAGCCGAAAGTCGGCGCGCCCCTGACGCAGCGCAGTCGACTGGTACAGGTTTTCTGGTTGCCCCGGGACTGCTGATTACCAATCAGCATGTGGTGGCTGACTGTCAGCGCGTGGAGATCGTTTCGCCAGACGGGCGTCGACCCGCCCGGGTGATCGATGCGGATGATTTGGTGGATCTGGCGCTGCTGCGCGTCACCGGGCTGGTCGGCCCAGTGGCTCCAATCCGTCGTGCGGGGAGCGTACAGCTTGGCGAGGCCGCCTATGTATTCGGTTTTCCTCTGTCAGGCTTGCTCAGCGAGGGCGGTAACTTCACCAATGGGGTTGTCAGCGGTCTTCGGGGCCTGCGCGAGTCAGTTCATCAGATACAGATAAGTACGCCGGTACAGCCGGGTAACAGCGGCGGGGCTGTGGTTGATGCCTCGGGCGGGGTCATCGGTGTCGTAGTGGCCAAACTCAACGCCGCGGCGGTGTCGCGAGCGACCGGCGACATTCCACAAAATGTGAACTTTGCGGTTTCGGTACAGGCCCTGACCGACTTTCTCAGAAAAAACTCCGTTGTCAGCCGGCCCGCCGAGCGCGGCTCTGCACTCGAGACAATCCAACTGGCCAACATATTGCGTAGCTTTACCCATCGGGTAGAGTGTTCGGGCGCCCAGGCCGCTGCCGGGCGGGAGAGCCCCAGAACTGGTTCAGCTGAAGCAGCCCGCAACACAGCTCTGTGGTTGATCAATCGCGCCGGCGAATCGATTTTTAGGGTTTTTGTGTCGGCGACGAATTCGAGTACCTGGGGAACTGATGTACTGGGTGAGCGCATCATCGCCAACGGAGACCGCTACGCGCTGGAGCCCTCGGCCGCGCAGGGTTGTGTCTTTGATGTGCGGGTCGAATACAAGTCAGGAAGTCACGAAGAAAAGCGGCAGCAAGATTTTTGTGCCCTGTCGGAACTGACCTTCAACGGCGAAGCTCGCCGGCCGGCCTCTCAGTCAAGCGGACAGGCCGCCGCCAACAACTGGACCCTGGTGACAAATTCGTCCGTGGGAGATGAGTTTTATGTTGATGTCAGTACCATCAGGCGCGAGGGTGACGAGCGGAGGTTTTGGACGGTGCTCAATTTCAAGACTCCCCTGAGTTCGGGAGCCAGGTCCACCCGTATGTTCCGCGAAGTCGATTGCCGGCTCGAGCGCGGACGTATTCTTCAGACTGCTTCCTTCCGAGGTCCCATGGTGACGGGCGAAATGGTGAGCTCCAATCTGCAGGGCGAGTCGTGGGAGTTTATTGCCCCAGGTACGGTGGCCAGCACAGAGCTTCGCTTTGTGTGCGCGCGCTAGGCGTCCGCTTTGAGGAGGCTCTGGCGACGGGCCCAGGGATTTCGGTTTGGGTTTTGGGTGTTGAGGTCTATGAGGTCACGCCTTAGGCGGGCATCCCGCGGATGTTTTTTTCTAGGAGGTACATCATGAAATCAATCGTCTGGGTATCGCTGCTGTTTTTCTGGCTGTGCGGTGGTGCCTTGGCTGAACAGCCGGTTCTTTTTGAATATCGCGATTCAGCCAAGCCCGGCGTGGTGATCAAGCTTGAGGGCTATCTGTATGAGCCGCAGCGCCCCAATGGCAAGACGGTTCTTATGAGTCACGGATCGACTGGTGGCAAGCGCGAGGCCGTTGCCGAATCCATCAAGTACCTGGGCATCGGCAGGATGCTCAGCAGCGAGGGCCATCGCGTGGTCACTTACATGCGCAAAGGACGGGGCAAGTCGTAGGGCGTTTTCATCGAAGAGTCGGGCTTGTGTGACCGCCGCAGTCTCGACGCTGAAGTCGCCGATGCCTACCCACAGATGCAGCAAGTGGTTGAGCAGGTGCGCCAGCGTTACTCGACGGACAAGCTGATCCTCATGGGGCACTCACGCGGCGGCTTCTTGTCGACTTATTTCGCCGCCAGAAATCCGGATCTGGTATTGGCTGTGGTCAATCTGGCCGGCGTTTGGAGTGCGTTTTGCGAGACGAAAAACGGGGGCTTTTCGCGCGCCGTTCTAGACGATGCGGCCGGCCGCTTCAAGAACAATTACTGGGCTTACTTTGAAAACGACAGCTACTTTGCGGCCGATCGTTTCAATGACGCAAATTACGACTGGCTGGCGCGCACTGCCGTCAAACATGGCATCGTCTTCAAGAAGTACCCGCAAAACGGCATGCCCGATGGACACAGCACACCGACCTGGAAGCCCGAGACTAGAAGTGGCTCCGCAAATCTGAACAGGTGAGATAAAGCAGACTCCGGGCAAACTGTCGGGTCCAGTGGACCTGCGAAAGGGAGTTTTGCGATGAACAAGAAGTCGTCAGGGCGGCGTAGCCGCCGATCTCACAGTCCTGTCTTGAAGGCCAAGGTGGCGCTGGCGGCGCTGCGTGAGGATAAGACCATGGCCGAGTTGTGCAAGGAATTTGAACTACACCCCACGCAGATCAACGATTGGAAGCGTCAGCTGCTCGAGGGGGCTGCGGGCGTGTTCGGCTCGGGCGCTGCGCCCGAACCGGTAAACCTGGCACCGCTGCACGCCAAGATCGGCCAGTTGGCGCTGGAGAACGATTTTTTAGAAAGCGCGCTCACCAAGGCGGGATTGCTGAGCGCTTCAGCGTGATTGACCGTGACCACCGCCTGAGCGTGGCGCGCCAGGCCAAGCTGCTTCAGATCAGCCGAGGCGCCGTGTACTAACGGCCCCGCCCCACCAGCGAGGCTGACCTGGCACTGATGCGCCGTATCGACGAGCTGCACCTGGAGCACCCCTTCATGGGCGCCCGAATGCTTCGCCGCGTGTTGGCTCGCCAGGGCATCTTTGTGGGCCGCCGTCACCTGGGTGGCATCAAGGAGAAGGACATGCCAAGGAAGAAGACCTCACCCGAGCGGATCATTTCGCTGCTGCGGCAGATTGAAGTGCAAATGGCCAGTGGCGTGACATTGCCACAAGCTTGTAAGCAGGCTCAGATCTCAACGCAGAGCTACTACCGCTGGCGACAGGAGTTCGGTGGCTTGCAAGTCGACC
>VGHR01000048.1 GCA_016868205.1 Betaproteobacteria bacterium | reverse complement strand
CGAAGCCGATCGAGCCTGGCCTTCGCGCAGCTGCGCGATCAACTCTTCGCTAACACGGGCTGGCTCGGAGCCAAAACGCACCAGACGGGCCACGCCACGCGTCGAATGAATCGGAGCCCAGCTGCGAGACTGGCTGTCGGTATCGAGTTGAACAAAAAGGTAACGGGGAAAAAGCGGCTCTTCACTCACAGACAATTCACCGCGCCGTATTTTTTCGGCCCTGAATATCGGCAAGTAGCAGGGGTAGAACTGACGCTCCAGATTCTCCAGGGCAATTTGCTCCTGGCGCGGCTTGGAATGAATCAGATACCAACTTAAGGCCATCACACATTATCGCCAATTTGACAATATCGAGTCAATCAAGCCCGACACCCAGCAAAGCCGCCTCAAACGCCTCGGCCCGCTCAAACTGAACCCAGTGACCCGCCTGTGCAACGCAATGGCTGCCCACATAGACGGGGCACAGACGCAACACCGACTCGATGGCCTCAACCTGGTGGAGATAGTACCGGTCGTATTCGCCGTAAATCAGGTGCGTGGGCGCGGCAACCTGGCGCAGAGCACGGGCCAGTACATCCGTCTGGGACAGACGCCGACCCGTCAGGCGATCCCGCTCTGCATTGAGCTGTTGCAACTGACAGGCCAGCGGCGAGACACTGGCCTCATCGTGGAACATCAACTCTCGCAAGTTGTGCTGATGAACCGCTTTCCTCTGACTGGGGTCACTCAGATGGCGCCAGGCCTTGGGCTTGATGCGCTCCAGCGCCGGGCGGCCCAGGCCAGGGGGCGCCACCAGCACCAGGCGGCTCACGCGCTCGGGCACCGCGTTGGCCCAGAGACCGGCAACCATGCCGCCAAAAGAAAAGCCGACCAGATGGCAGGCTCGTGGGCCCAGCAGACCCTGCAACCCCTGCTCCAAGGGCATGGGCATGGCATCGGCATCGCGCCCGGCGGGGGGCAAATCCGAGTCGCCAAAACCCGGCAAATCGGGCGCCAGGATGGCGTGGCCCTGGTCCATCAAAGGCTCAATGTTTCGCAACCAGTGGGTCCAGCTGCCGCTGCCGCCGTGCAAGAGCACCACGGGTCTGGCCCGCTGCAGGTCGCCCCAGAGATGCCAACGCAGCCAACCCGCACCGCAAGGCGTCGACACCATCCGGCCACGGGCCAAGACCGCAGCCGCCGGGGCAGGCAAGGCCGCTGGCACAAGGGGGACCGTCGTCGAAACAGAGCGCATTGCTAGGCCCGCCCTGACCCCAGGCTACACATCACGCACCGGTCCGCGCGAGCTCTTCAAGGCCGAGCGCTCGGCCTTGCCCTCGAGTCTGCGCTGACGCGCGGCCCGGGTGGGTCGCGTCGGTCGCCGCAGCTTGGGCTCCAGCGCATGGGCGTCGATCCAGGCCTGCAGCCTGGCCAGCGCCGCCTGTCGGTTAGCGTCCTGGGTACGGTATTGCTGCGCCTTGAGCACCAGCACACCGTCCTGGCTGATCCGACTGTCCCCGCTGGCCAGAAGCCTGGCCTTGACCGTCTCGGGCAAAGCGGAGGCCGCGATGTCAAAGCGAAGGTGAACCGCAGATGAGACCTTGTTGACATTCTGTCCGCCGGCCCCCTGGGCGCGCACAGCGGTCCACTGGACCTGTCGCTCGTCAATGCGGTAGAGACTGTCTCCGGCCATGCTACATTGTGACGCGCTGTGCGAGCCGATGCGCACTGGCCCTGGCGGGCCTGGGCACTGACGGCTCAGTGGCAGACCTCAGGCCTTCTTGGCCGGCAGAAAACCGCGCTCGCGCAGAATGTCCGAGGCGATGGCAAAGGCATGGTTGGCCGCGGGCACGCCGCAGTAAATGGCCGACTGAAGAATGATCTCCTTGAGCTCATCCGGGCTGAGCCGCGACTCCTCGCGTCCGTCCAAAGCGGCACGGGTATGCATCGCAAATTCCTCCCAGGCCTTCAGTGCGATCAGGGTTGAGAGCACCATCAGGCGCCGGGTTTTGTCACCCAGGGCTGGGCGGCCCCAGATCTCGTCCCAGGCATACCGGGTGATCAACTGCTGAAATTCCTGGTTGAAGTCATTGACATTGGCAAGAGAACGGTCGACCCAGGCATCGCCCAGCACGCGGCGCCGGTTCAGCAGACCTTGCTGACCATCGGGGGACTTGTTCGTATCTTTGGAGCTCATCGCTTGATCCTTTCCTGGGCTTCAGGCCAGTCCCTGCATCCGCCAGCTCTGCAGTTGCTGCCGCACCTGCATGGCCGCTTGCTCGGCCAAATCCAAGGCAAACCATTCCTGGGCCGCCTCCTTGGGCAAGACCGCGCGCAAGGACTCGATGTTGCCACGCATGCGCGCAGTGTCGACTTGCAGCGCCGGAAGCATTTGCGCCATGGCGCGCAGCGCCCCGTGCGCGCTCATCAACAAACCAGGCCACTCGCCCAGCTCGGCCTGCCACCCCCCCAGGCCTCGCTCGTGCTCCTGGGCCATGCTGCCAAGCAGCACCGCCACACGGGCCGGCGTACGCGCGGCGGCCGCCAGCGCGATCATGCAGGCCACCGGGTTGCGCTTGTGCGGCATCGCAGACGAGCCCCCGCGCCCCGGCTCGCCCGGCTCGGCCAACTCGGCCACCTCAAACTGGCTCATCAGCGAAAGATCTTTCGCCATCTTGCCCAGGCTGCCCACCAGCAAGCCCAGCTCGCAGGCCAGAGCGATCCACCGGTCTCGCTGCGTATGCCAACTGCCGCTGGGATCGCGCAGACCGAGGTCCCGGGCCATCAGCGCCGCCACCTGCGCCCCCTGACCTCTCATCTGAGCCAAGTGTCCTACCGCGCCACCGAGTTGCAGACACAAAGCCTCCTCAGCAGCGCGCCGAAGGCGAGCCCGGCTGCGCAGCAAGGGCGCCACCCAGTGGATGCACTTGAGGCCCAGGCTGGTGACCGAGGCGGGCTGCATCAGGGTCCGGGCCAGCACCGGGTCGGCCGCGTGGCGCTCGGCCTTATCGATCAAGGCCTTGACCAGCGTGGCCAGGTCTGCGTCCATCAGGGCCAGGGCTGGCTTGGACGCCAGAGCCATGGCCGTGTCGATCACATCCTGGCTGGTGCTGCCCAGATGCACTTGTGTGGACGCCCGCGCATCCAGCAGGGCGACCGTCTCTTTAAGCGCCTGGATCAGCGGAATGGCCAGACTGCCTGCCCGGCCACTGTCACGCACGATCTGCGTCACATCGAACCGGTCTACCTCACAGGCACCGACGATAGATTGAGCGATGTCGGCGGGAATCAGGCCAAGTTGCCCCTGAGCGCGGGCCAGCGCAGCCTCAAAGCGCAGCATGGCCGCAATAAACTCACGATCCCCCCAGGCGCTGGTCATCTCGGGGGTAGACAGGAACGATTCGAAGACGCTGCTCATAAACACCCACCCTTCTTTTCAGGCCTCACCCTGCCCGCACAAGTGGCGCAGACCGAAAGACAAACGGCCAGACATCAGCGGGCACCCCCTCATCCCTGAGACAGCGGCCGGCGCCCGACATCAAGGCGGGCCGTCCTCAAAACATCAGTCTTGCAACAGTTGCCAAACACGCGCGGGCGTCAAGGGCATCTGCAGGGCCGGGGCAAGGTCCGCGCGGCCTGCGCGCGCAAGCGCATCGGCCACTGCATTGACCACCGCCGGCGTGGCACCGATGGTGCCAAGCTCGCCGACACCCTTGACGCCCAGCGGGTTGTTCTTGGAGGGAATGCGCTGATCCATCTCCGTCTTGAAGTCGGGGCTGTCGTCGGCGCGCGGCGCGGCGTAGTCCATGAGACTGCCCGTCAGCAACTGACCGCTCTGCGCATCGTAGATCACCGCCTCGTACAGGGCCTGCCCTATGCCCTGCACCGCGCCGCCATCGAGCTGACCGCGCACGATGGTGGGGTTGACGACCCGACCCACATCATTGACCGAGGCATAAGCGACGACCTGAACCGTGCCAGTGGCCGGATCGATCTCGACTTCGACCACATGGCAACCATTAGGCCAGCTCGGACCAGCCGCCGCGCTGGTCGAATCCATGTCGATGCGCTGCCCGTCCTGCCGGGCAGCCAATTCAAACAAACCCAGTGACAAATCCGTGCCAGCAACGCTGAAACGGCCAGCCTCATAGACGATATCGGCTTCGGCAGCCTCAAACTCCTGCGCCGCCAGCGCCTTACCCTTGGCCAGCGTGCGCTCGGCCCCAATGCGCATCGCAGATCCACCGGTGAACAAAGATCGCGAGCCCGCGCTGCCAAAGCCATCGCCACGATCGGTGTCACCCAGAATCACCTTGACCTTCTCGATCGGTACCCCAAAGGCATCGACCACCAACTGCGCGAGCGTTGTCGCAATGCCCTGTCCCATGGGCATGACGGCGGAAAACACCTCAATCACACCGTCGGCCCGCACCGAAAGAGTAACCCGCTCCTCCATCTGGTTGCCACCGGTCCACTCCAGGAAAGTCGCGAGGCCCAAGCCGCGCCACCTGCCCTGCTGCGCCGACTGCGCTGCACGGGCCTCAAAGCCGGCCCAATCGGCCAACTCCAGGCCCTGGTCCATGATGGACTCAAAGGCACCGACGTCATACACCTGACCCATGGCGTTGCGATAAGGAAACTGCTCCGGCGCGATGAAATTGCGACGCCGCAGCGCAATGCGGTCAATCCCCGTCTGCCGCGCGGCCTCGTCCATCAATCGCTCAATGATGTAGATCGATTCGGGTCGGCCCGCGCCCCGGTATGCTGCCGTCGACATGGTGTTCGTCATGACCGCCCGGAAGTGATAGTCAATGCACTGAATGTCGTAGACGCCGGTGAGGACCCAGGGCCCAATCAGCAGCGCAATGGCCACGCCAGTGCCAGTGGGGTAGGCGCCTACATTGGCATCCGAGTGCACCCGCAGAGCAAGGATCTTGCCGTTGGCATCGAGCGCCATCTCAGCCTGGGTCCACAAATCGCGGCCGTGGGTGGTCGCCAGGAACTCCTCGCTACGGTCGGCAATCCATTTGACCGAACGGCTGAGCCTGTGCGCGCAAAAAGCGGTAACCACATCCTCCGGATAGGCTCCGGTCTTCATGCCGAAGCCGCCACCGACATCACCGACCACCACCCGTACTGACTTGCGTTCAAGCCCCAGGCAATCGGCGATGGTGTTACGCGCCCCAGAAGGCATTTGCGAGCTCATGCGTATGACCAACCGATCGCCGCTGGCCTGCCAAGAGGCCAATACCGAGCGCGGCTCGAGGGTCAGCGCAGCCAGGCGCTGGTTGAGCAATGGCAGGCGCACTACATGCGCCGCCTGCGAAAAAACCTGTGCGGCTTCATCGGCCTTACCGTAGCGGGCCTCCGCCACGATATTGTCGCTAGCGCCCTCGAGAACCCGCGTCGCCCCCTCCAGGGCCTCGGCCAGTTCGGTAACGGCTGGCAGTTCTTCGTAGTCCACCACGATCGCTTCCGCCGCATCACGCGCCTGCTCACGGCTTTGGGCCACCACAGCCAGCACTGGCTCACCCACAAAACGAACCCGCTCGTGGGCCAGCACCCGCCTGGCGGGAAAGGCCGCGGCAGCCCCGGCGGCACGGGTGAAGCCGGCCACGCCCGGCAAGGGCTTGCAGCCGGCATCGAGCAGGTCCTGGCCGCTGACGATCAACAGCACCCCCGGCATGGACTGCGCCTGACGCAGGTCTATCGAAACAATGCGCGCATGCGCATGCGGCGAGCGCACAAAGGCCAAGTGACTGATCTGCGCATCGGGAACATCATTGACCGCCGCGAGCAGATCATCGGTAAATCGTCCCTGACCTCGCAGCAGAGCATCGTCCTCCATGCGGGCAACACTCTGACCGCTGCCAAAACGGGTAGCACCAAAAAGGGGATCGCTGCTCAAGGGAACTCCTATCGGGCTCGCGGCCCGCCATCGCGAGTCCCGCCCTGTTAAATAACGACAAGCCCCGGATCTTAGCGGCCCTGCGGCTGCGACGGGCTGCGTGGGGCACAGGGTCTCACGAGCGGCTGCCTTACGGCCCGGCGTCCCGAGCCTGCCCCTTTCGGCCGCGCTGGCTGCTTTGCTCTTGACTCTGCCGACGCAAGGCTTCGGCCTGCCGCGCCTGTTCGCGCCAGAGCGCAAATTCCTCCGGCGTCTCCAGGCTGATGCGCCCCAAGCTGCCCATGCGGAAATCATGCAACAGGATTTCCGCGGCCTTTTGCAGGTCCAGACGCCCAGCCCTGGCCACCGCTCCACGCCGTCTGGCGATGGTCTCGAGCACCGCTTCGGGGGGCAGCTTCAGGTCCGGGTCGATATCGAATCGCTGTTCGAGCGCGGCGGCGTAGTCGCGCGCCAGCACAGCCACCAACTCCAAGGCCACCTCCTGCTCGTCGTAGGCGTTGCGGCCAATCGCACCGCTGGCTGCCAAGCGGTAGCCGCTGGGTTCAAGGAGAATGCGCGGCCACAGCACACCCGGCGTGTCCCAGAGGTAAAAATCATCTTCGAGCACGATGCGCTGCTCGGTACGGGTAATGCCGGCCTCATCGCCCGTCTGGGTGGCACGGCGACCGGTCATGGTGTTAATCAGAGTGGATTTACCCACATTCGGAATACCGCAGATCAGCACCCGCATCGGTCGCGACAGGCCGCGCCGCGAGGGCGCAAGTTGGCGACAAGCGGCCACCAGAGCCCGGGCTGGAGCACGCTGGCCGGCGTCGAGAGCCAGAGCTCGGGTCTGCTTCTGGCCCTCATAGTGCGCCAGCCACAAGGCGGTTCGCGCCGAGTCGGCCAGATCCTGCTTGTTGAGGATCTTCAAGGTCGGTTTACCCCGCGTCAATTCGGCCAGCAAGGGGTTGGCACTCGATCCGGGTAGACGGGCATCGAGCATCTCGATGACCACATCGATGGCGTCCATGCGCTCGGCAATGGCCTGCCGAGTCAAATGCATATGGCCTGGGAACCACTGAACAGCCACGGCGGATCAACTCCGGGAGGTCGCCGGGCTGCCCAAGCGGTCAGCAGAGATGTACTGCTGTCGGTAAATCTCAAAGGGCAGGCTATCCGTCGACTCGATCCGTTGCTGCTCACGCACCGAATCCCGGCAAGCTTGCACCAATCGCTGCTCTTGGCCCGGATCCAGCGGGCGCGATAAAAAAAGTTCGCGCATCTGCGTCGAGTGAGCCCGTGCGAAAGCCACGAAAGACCGACCGTGAGCCTCGACCACGCGCTTCAAAACCCGCGCCGAAGGCAGGTCCTGGGGATCGTCCAGGCGGCAACGCGCCTGCTCGAGCGAGTGCTGATAGGCGTTCCTCAGGCCATCAGGCCCAGCCACACTGCGATCGAGCCGCTGCGCGATCGGCTCCATCGCGCCGAGCAGTTCGCGCCCCCAGTCCTCAAGACTGATGTGCTCGCTATCGCGTTCAAGCATCAGATCGGGCTCGCGTCCGCGGGCAGCGGTACGGTGCTGATTGCGCGCCAGCGCAGCGATCTCAGCCGGGGTATCCGGTGGGCTGGGACTGAGCAGGCAGTGCAGAAGGAACAAGTCGAGAAAACGCATGGTCGAGGCGGTGATGCCCATCGACTCGAACGGATCGAGATCCATCAAACGAACCTCGACATACTCGACCCCACGCTCCCGCAAGGCGTGCAAAGGCCGCTCGCCCGGAAAAATGGTGCGTTTGGGCCTGATGGTTCCGTAGAACTCGTTTTCGATTTGCAAAAGCGTGGTGGCCAACTGGTTGTAGTCGCCCCCGGGGTTGCGCAGGCCCACCGCCTCGTAGGCCGGGTAGGGTCGTGTCAGGGCATCGTGCAGCGAGGCGGCATACCCGTCGAGGCTGTTGTAGCTGACAGCCAACAAGGACTGGGCATCGCTCTGATAACCCAGTCGTCCCATGCGCAAGCTGGTGCCGTGGGGCATGTGCAGCGTCGGGCCGTCGAGGCTCTGTAATTCATGCGATCGGCCGGCCACAAAACTCGAGCAAACCGCCGGCGAGGCGCCAAAGAGGTAGAGCAGCACAAAGGCATGGCGCCTGAAGTTTCGAATCAGCGCGAAATACTGCTGGCTGTCTACCCCCGGCAAAGACCAGTTGTAGTGAATGCCAGAAATGGTCTGCATGCGCCGCCCGTAGCGATGGCTCAGCCCCATCCGGTACACACTTTTGGCACGGCCCACATTGGATGAGCCGTAACGGGCGATCGGGATGGTCTCATCGGGCGGCAGCCCGCAGGGCATGCTGGAGACCCACAACATTTCATCGCCCTGCCGGGCCAGCACCTGATAGGTGTACTGGTGCAACAGCTCGAGCTCCTGCAAAACCGCCTCGGGGCTCAGATGGGCCCCTGTGACCAACTCGATTTGCGATTCACAAAAATCGGTCGTGATGTGCGGATGCGTCAAGGCCGAGCCCAGCGCCGCCGGATGCGGGGTCAGGGCCAGCATACCGTCAGGCCGAACGCGCAGGCTCTCCTTCTCCAGCCCACGCCGCATACCGCGCAGTCGGTCGTCATCGACCTGGGCCAGATTATTCAAGACACCGATTGATTTTTTTTGATTCATTGGGGGCGCATTTTGGCCTATGGCGTCGCCTGCATGTCGATGTCCGGCGGCTCGTACTTCATCACCTCCGTGATCTTGCCACTGAAGCGCGGTTCATGCATTGGCAGGGCCATCCGAGCGGCGATCGCGCACCAGGAGGAGATCTCCGTGGGCTTGGGCGTTCGACTTTTTCTGACAGGCCGGCACGGTGCCGGCCGAGTCACGACTGCACAGGCTTTGGGCACGATGCAGAGCCAGGAGAAGTGAAATGAAAGAACGGCTCCATCCCGCCCCGCACCGGTCGCCGCGCGAGGAAAACCGGCGCAGCCTTCGCGAGCATGACCGCCAAGGCGAGGAAAACAAACCTACGGAAGCGCCGGATGTCGAGGCCCGCCGCTGGGACGATCGCTGGACAGGCCCGAGTCAGGCGCGCCATCCGATGAACGGCAGCGCAACAAGACTGCACTAAAACCCATCCGCCGCCCGACGGCGGGCACAGTCGCCTCAGGCGCGAACGCGTTGCGCGAAGGTGCGACGAAACTTCTCCACCTTGGGTCGGACCACATGCTGGCAATAGCCCTGGGATGGATTGCGGGCGAAGTAATTCTGGTGATAGGCCTCAGCCGGCCAGTAATGAGCCAGCGGCAGCACTTGCGTGACGACGGGCTCCTGGTAGGCCCCGCCCGATACCAGCTCGGCGATACATTGCTGAGCCAGCACGGCCTGGGCCGGGTCGTGCCAGTAGATGCCGCTGCGGTACTGGGTCCCCACATCATGCCCTTGTCGATTAAGGGTGGTCGGGTCATGGATCAGGAAAAAGATCTGAAGAATTTCCCGCAAGCTGATCTGCGCCGGATCGAACTGCACTTGGACCACCTCGACACAACCTGTTCGTCCGCTGCAGACGGCCTCATAGCTGGGCCGCTCAGCCTGACCGTTGCAGTACCCCGATTCGACCGCGGTCACGCCGCGCACCTGCAGAAACACCGCCTCCAGGCACCAGAAGCAGCCTCCGCCCAGGGTAATAAAAGTAGCGGGCAATGTTGAATTCATAACAGGCTTCCTTTGGCTGGCGCGTAGGCGGCACTGTAGCGCAGCCCCGGTCTACGACTCGCACAGCCTGCCCTGATCGACAATAGGCCGCGTGGAACTTGGCGAACTCAAACCTCTGCTCACCACGCTGGTGATGCCGCCAGCCGGGCCCCTGATCGGAATCGGACTGGGCCTGCTGTTGATGCGGGCGAGACGGGCACGCCAGTGGCGGAGTCAGGCCGGCCTGACCCTGGCGAGCGTTTCGGCCCTCAGCCTGTGGCTGCTCAGTTGCCACGCGGTGGCCGTCTGGTTAGCCAGCAACATCCTGCCTCAGGTCGCTCCGATCGAGCCCGCGCGTCTGGCTCACTTGAAAGCCCAGGGCGGGCAGGCGGTGGTGGTGCTCGGTGGCGGCCTCGTCCCCCAGGCGCCTGAATACCAACAGCCTCAGCCTGCCTCGGCTACGGCCGAGAGACTGCGCTACGGGCTGAAGATGGCGCGTGAATCGGGCCTGCCGCTGGGCTTTGCCGGCGGGGTCGGTTGGGCCGCGGCCGGGCAGGCCCATCACCCCAGCGAGGCCGAGGTCGCACAGACCCTGGCTCAGGAGGCCGGGCAAACGATAGGCTGGCTCGACGATCAGTCGCGGGACACAGCGGAAAACGCGCGCCAGATGCGCGCCCTGATGCAGGCAGAGCGTATTGAGCGCATCGTGCTGGTCACCCACGCCTGGCATATGCCGCGCAGCCTTGCGCATTTCGAGCAGGCCGGCTTTGAGGTCATCGCAGCCCCCATGGGTTTCGTCACGCCTCGCACGCGTCCCCTGCTAGAATGTCTGCCCTCGCCGCGGGGCTTGATGAACAGTCAGCAGGTGCTGCGCGAATCGCTGGCCCTGCGCCTGCTTTGAGTCCGAGGGCCAAGCTTGACGGGTGGACTCGCAGGGCCTACATTAATGACCCTTTGGTCATTAAGAAATCCCAATTCCATGCCTGCTCCCGCCCTGATCGAGCGTCCCGGCCAGAGGCGCGAGCGGCGCAAACAGGAGCGCCCCGGCGAGCTGCTGGAAGCAGCATTGACGCTGTTCGTCGAGAAAGGCTACGCGGCCACGCGCATCGAAGAAGTAGCCTTGCGCGCTGGCGTTTCCAAGGGAACCGTGTTTCTGTACTTTCCCAGCAAGCTCGAATTGTTCAAGGAGGTGGTGCACTGCAACATCTCCAACCGCCTGGAGCAATGGTCCGATTTCCTGCAACAGTTCGAGGGGAGCAGCGCCGAGTTATTGCGCCTGACCATGCTGCTGTGGTGGGAACGGATAGGATCGACCCCCGCCTCGGGGATCAGCAAACTGATGATGAGCGAGGGGCACAACTTTCCGGAGATAGCCGATTTTTTCCATCGCGCAGTGATTCAGCCTGGTCAGCGCATCCTGCGCAGCGTGATCCAGCGCGGCATCGATCGCGGGGAGTTTGCGCCGATTCATCCGGACCATGCGGTTCAGGGCGTGATTTCGGTGATGGTTTTTCTCGCCCTCTCTCGGCACTGCGCTCCCCTGAACTCCCGCGAATTCATGTCCATTGATCCTGTCCACTATCTCAACGATCAGGCGCAACTGATTGCGCGCGGCCTGGCCCGCACATCGCCTGCGCAGCAGGCCAGCGGCGGAGGCCGGTCATGAGCCGCCGCCGCGTCGTGGCCGCCGTGCTGGGGGTGCTGTTGCTTGCCGGTGGCGTTTTTCAAGTCCTGCAAAAGCGCCAAGTACGCCCCGAACCCGCCACAGCTGCAGCCCCCAGCCTGGTGGAACTGGCTCCGACCGACCTGCTCACGGTGCAAGCCATCGAGCTCAGAACCGGATTGCCGATCTCCGGCAGCCTCAAGGCCACCCAGACCGCACTGGTCAAGGCTCGTGTGGCCGGCGAACTGCAAGGCCTGACAGTGCGCGAAGGTGATGCAGTACGCGCGGGTCAGACCTTGGCGCGCATCGATCCGACCGAATACCAGGCCCGCTTGCGGCAGGCGCAGCAGCAAGCCGATGCCGCCAAAGCCCAGGTGGACATTGCCCAGCGACAGCTCGACAACAACCGGGCCCTGGTGGCGCAAAATTTCATCTCGCAAACAGCGCTCGAGGCTTCGCTGTCAAACCTGCAGGTGGCTCAGGCCAACCACAGGGCTGCACTGGCGGCCGCCGAAGTAGCCCGCAAGGGCTTGGACGACACCGTCTTGCAGACCCCGATTTCAGGTCGGGTGGCCCAGCGACTGGCCCAGCCCGGCGAGCGGCTGGCCATCGATGCCCGGGTGCTTGAGATCGTCGATACCAGCCGCCTCGAGCTGGAGGCCAATGTGTCGACGGCCGAATCGCTGCAACTCAAGGTCGGTCAAACTGCGCAATTGCGCCTGGAAGGCAGCGATGGCGTGTTGCATGGCCGCCTGCTGCGCATCAACCCCAGCGCCCAAAGTGCCAGTCGCAGTGTGGTGGCCTATCTGGGCATCGACAACAGGGGCGGCCAGCTGCGTCAGGGCTTGTATGTACAGGGCCGACTCGAGACCGGCAACCAACGCGTCGGGGCCATACCGCTGACCGCGGTGCGCACCGATCAGGCTCAAGCTTATGTGCTGGTGTTGCGCGAGGGCAAGGTGGCCCATCAGAAGGTACAGCTCGGCCCGCGCGGCACCTGGGGCGATGAGGTCATGGTGGGGGTGGATCTGCCTGAGGGCAGTCAGGTGCTGCGTGCTTCGGTTGGGCTCTTGCGTGAAGGCTTGGCCGCCCGCGTCACCGCACTGCCACCGTCGACCCCGGGCAAGCCCTGACGGGCCGACGACTGTTCTATGTGGTTCACCCGCGTCAGTCTGCACAACCCCGTCTTTGCCACCATGGTCATGCTGGCCATCGTGGTGCTCGGACTGTTCTCTTACCAGCGTCTGCGTATCGACCAGTTCCCCAACATCGACTTCCCGGTGGTGGTCATCACCACCGAATATCCCGGGGCGTCGCCCGAAATCGTCGAAAGCGAGGTCACCCGCAAGATTGAGGAGGGCGTCAATTCGATTGCCGGCATCAATACGCTGACCTCCCGCAGCTACGAGGGCACTTCGGTGGTGCTGGTGGAGTTTCAGCTGCATATCGAGGGCCGCAAGGCGGCTGAGGATGTGCGTGAAAAAGTCGCGGCCCTGCGGCCCAGCTTGAGGACCGAGGTCAAGGAACCCCGGGTCTTGCGCTTCGATCCGGCCAGCCGGGCCGTCTGGGCGGTGGCAGTGCTTCCGCCCGAAGCGCCGGGCACGCAGCCGGGCGTTTACAGCGATCCAGTGGCCCTGACCAACTGGGCCGACCAGGTCTTGAAGAAGCGACTGGAGAATGTGCGCGGGGTGGGATCGGTCACCCTGGTCGGCGGCACCCGACGCGAGATCAACATCTACCTCAAGCCACAGGCGATGGAGGCGCTGGGGGTTTCTGTGGAACAGGTGGTCAATACGGTACGCAGCGAAAACCAGGACCTGCCCCTGGGGGCCGTACGATCGACGGCGCAAGAGCGTACCGTGCGCATTGATGCAAGGGTAGAGAGGCCGGAGGAGTTTGGCCGTCTGATTGTAGCCCGCCGCGCCGGCGTCCCCATCACCTTGTCGCAAGTGGCCGAAATCCGAGATGGGGCCCAGGAGACCGAAAGTCTGGCCCTGCGCAACGGCCAGCGCACGCTGCTGCTCAATGTACAAAAGGCGCAAGATGAGAACACCCTGGCCGTTATCGACGGGCTCAACCGAGCGCTCATCGAACTGGGCGCTCAGGTCCCCAGCGGGGTCAGGCTAGAGCCAGTCGTCGATACCTCCCGGCCCATACGCGTGGCGGTCGATAACGTCAGGCGCACGCTCATTGAGGGCGCCATCCTCACCGTACTCATCGTCTTTCTCTTTCTCAACTCCTGGCGATCGACCGTTATCACCGGCCTGACGCTGCCGATTTCAATCATCGGCACATTCCTGTTCATGTACGCCTTCGGCTTTACCATCAACATGATCACTCTGATGGCCCTGAGCCTGTGCGTGGGCTTGCTGATCGACGATGCGATCGTGGTGCGCGAGAACATCGTGCGCCACATACAGATGGGCAAGAGCGCGTACCAGGCTTCACTGGAAGGCACTCAGGAAATCGGTCTGGCCGTATTGGCCACCACCTTTTCCATCGTGGCGGTGTTCTTGCCCATCGGCTTTATGGGCGGCATCATTGGTAAGTTTTTCCATGAATTTGGTATCACGATCGTCGCGGCGGTGCTGATCTCCATGTTCGTGAGCTTCACCCTGGACCCCATGCTGTCCTCAGTCTGGCACGACCCGGCTATTCATGCGCGCGGGCAGCCGGCCGGACGCTCGCTCTACGACCGCACGCTGGGGCGCGTAACCGGCTGGTTTGACCGTGCCTGCGAACGCATGGTCGAGGGCTACCAGGGCCTGCTGCGCTGGTCGCTGGCCCATCGGCTGAGCACGCTGGCGCTGGCGCTGGTCATTTTCATCGGCAGCCTGTTCATGGTGCCATTGCTGGGCAGCGAGTTCGTGCCCAAAGCCGATTTTTCCGAGACGACGGTCAACTTCCACACGCCGGTGGGCTCGTCGCTGGAGGCCACTGAGGCCAAGGCCCGTCAGGTCGACGCTATCGTGCGCGAGTTCCCGGAGGTCCGTTACACGGTAACCACCATCAACAGCGGCAATGCACAGGGCAAGATGTACGCCAGCATGTATGTCCGACTGGTCAATCGCGATCAGCGTGAGCGCAGCGCCGAAGACATGGCGGCAGCGCTGCGTCAACGCCTTCGGCAAGTGCCCGGTATCACCGTTACCCAGGCTGGACTGACCGAGGCGGTAGGGGGCAACAAGCAAATCGAGTTTTCGCTGCGCGGGCCCGATGTGCGGGAGCTCGAGCGCCTGGCCCAGCAGGTGCGTCGTGAGATCAGCGGCATCGAGGGTCTGGTCGATCTTGATTCCAGCGCCAAACCCGAAAAACCCACTTTGAATGTGACGGTCCAGCGTGAGGCCGCGTCGGATCTGGGCCTTTCGGTGGGGCAGATCGCGGGTTCACTGCGCCAGTTGCTGGCTGGGCAAACCGTGGGTAACTGGCGCGCGACGGACGACCAGACCTACGATGTCAATGTCAGGCTGACGCCCCAGGCCCGTGACGCAGCTGCCGATCTGGAGCGCTTGCCCCTGCTGAGTGCGGGGGCTGGCGCAGAACCCCGGGTGATTCGACTCAACCAGGTCGCGACCCTGGAGGCCTCCAGTGGCCCCAACCAAATCAACCGACGCGACCTGGCCCGCGAGGTGGCCCTCAGTGGCAATGTGTACCGACGCTCGGTCGGGGAAGTTTCCGCCGACATCGCCGCCGTTCTGGCCCGTACCGAATTTCCGCCGGGTTACAGCTACCGATTCGGAGGCTCGACCAAGAACATGCAGGAATCCTTTGGCTATGCGCTCTCGTCCCTGATGCTTGCAGTGCTGTTCATCTACATGATCCTGGCCAGCCAATTCAAAAGCTTTCTACAGCCGCTGGCCTTGATGACGTCCCTGCCATTGACCTTGATCGGCGTGGTGCTGGCCCTGATGCTCTTTGGCTCCACGCTGTCCATGTTCTCCGTCATTGGCGTGGTCATGCTCATGGGACTGGTGACCAAAAATGCGATCTTGTTGGTCGACTTTGCCATCCGGGCGCGCGAGCAAGGCCACTCCCGGGAAGAAGCCCTGCTGCTGGCCGCCGAAGTCAGGTTGCGTCCGATTCTCATGACCACCTTGGCCATGATTTTCGGCATGATCCCGCTGGCCTTTGCCATGACTGAAGGCTCGGAACAGCGCGCGCCCATGGGCCAGGCTGTCATTGGCGGAGTCATCACCTCCTCCTTGCTCACCTTGGTGGTGGTGCCGGTGGTCTACGGCTACCTGGACGATCTGGCGCAATGGTTCCAGCGCCGGTTCCAGACCGCGGCAGCCGGGTCGAATGCGGGTCCGGAGAGCGGCCGCTAGAATGACTTTTTTCACTCAGCCCTTACCCGTCCTCCGCGTCAACCGCCGGGGTTTGCGACTATGAATTTCGAACAAGCACGCTTCAACATGATCGAGCAGCAGATCAGGCCCTGGGAAGTGCTCGACACCCAGGTCTTGAGCCTGCTGGCGACGGTCAGGCGTGAAGATTTTGTGCCCAAGGCCTACCAGGCGCTGGCTTTTGCCGATCTGGAGATCGCGCTGCCGCCTCAGACCCACCCCAGCCAGTGCATGCTCTCGCCCAAGGTCGAAGCGCGCACCCTGCAGGATCTGGCCGTGCAAAAACACGAGAAGGTGCTCGAAATTGGTGCAGGCAGCGGCTACATGGCGGCCTTGCTGGCGCACCGCGCCCAGCAAGTGATCAGCCTCGAAATAGAAGGCGAACTGGCGCGCATGGCTCGGGACAACCTGCAGCGCGCCGGCATCCACAACACCCTGGTGCTGCAGCAAGATGGCGCTCAGCCGCTGACCGATCCGCAGTTGGCTGGTCTCTTTGATGTCATCGTGATCAGCGGCTCGGTGGCGGAGGTGCCGGAGTCACTCAAGCGCAAACTCAAGCCTGGCGGGCGACTCAGCGCTATCGTCGGTAGCGAACCGGTCATGAGCGCCACCCTAATCACCCGGGTAGACGAACAGGCCTGGCGCACCGAACAGAAGTGGGAAACGCTGGCGCCAAGGTTGCGCCATTTCCCGACGCCAAGCGCTTTTCGCTTTTGAGGCACAACCCACGAGATGGTGCACGACCTCCCTCTCGAGCAATTCGTCGCCTGGTGCCTGGCCCAGCAAGCCGAGCCTGTAGTCCTCGATGTACGCGAGCCCTGGGAGTTGCAAACCGCCTCAGTGCGCGCGCAGGGCTTTGAGGTGCACGCCCTGGCCATGGGCGAGCTTGTCGCCCGCTGGCACGAGTTGCCCCGTGACCGCCCCATCGCCTGCCTGTGCCATCATGGCAT
This sequence comes from Betaproteobacteria bacterium, assembly GCA_016868205.1. Taxonomy (GTDB): domain Bacteria; phylum Pseudomonadota; class Gammaproteobacteria; order Burkholderiales; family Burkholderiaceae_C; genus Polaromonas. Next base: position 2,377 of record VGHR01000048.1, on the reverse strand, counting down.
GCGCAGTCTGCAAGCGGCTCGCTACCTGCAGCAGCAAGGGTTCGATCCGGTGGTCAATCTTCAAGGAGGCATAGACGCCTGGTCTGCCTTGATAGACCCCGGCGTGCCTCGCTATTGAACCCTCACTCCTGGGACCGTCATGAAAGCTCATCTCTCCTCAACCAGCATCTCTGGCTTGCTCGTCAGTGCCGCCATGATGCTGAGCGGATCGGGCGTCCGGGCGCAGACCCTGATGGAACTCTACGAAGCAGCGCGCGACTACGATGCCGCCTTCCAGTCGGCGCGGCTGCAATACGAGGCCAATCTGGCCCGGGCCGAGCAGGGCAAGGCGGGCATGCGCACCGCTGCCAACCTGAGTGCGGGCCTGAGTTACACCGATCAAGACAGCAATCTCAGCAGTCTGCGGCGACAGATTGAATCGCGTACCGTGACGGCCAGCGCCACGCATCCCTTGTACCGGCCGGCCAACCAGGCCGCCTACGATCAGGCGATCAAGCAGGTGGAAGCGGCCAAGGTGCAATTGGAGGTGGCTGAGCAGGATCTGGTTTTACGCACCAGCCAAGCCTACTTCGATGTGCTCGGCGCGCAGGACAATTTACTGGCCGTGCAGGCGCAGCGCAATGCCGTGACAGAGCAACTGGCCTCGGCCAAGCGGCGCTTTGAGGTGGGTACGGCCACCATCGTCGATACGCGGCAAGCGCAAGCGGCTTTCGATCGAATTGAAGCAGCGCGCGTCCAGGCCGAAAACGATCTGGCCGTCAAACGCCTGGCCCTGGACCAGTTGGTGGGTCGTGCCGGCACCCGGCCGCTGTCGCTAGCGGCGCCAGTGCGCCTGGCCCCAGTGCCGGGCGATGTCAACCGCTGGGTAGAAGACGCCCAAACAGGGCATCCGAATGTGCGCAGCGCCAAGACCAATCTGGAGATCGCCGAACTCGAGGTAACGCGAGCCCAGGCCGGACACAAGCCCACCTTGGATGCCACAGCCAGTCAAAGCGTGACCCAGACGCCCAAGGGCAGTGCCTCCAGCGCCGTGGTCAACCGGGTGAGTTCGACCGCTGTTGGCCTGAGCTTCAACCTGCCGCTGTTTGCTGGATACGCCACGCAAAACCGTATCAGGGAGACCCTGGCCTTGAGCGACAAGGCCAAGAGCGACCTGGAAAGCGCCAAGCGCACAGTGGCCCAGAATACCCGATCGGCTTATTTCAATCTGATCTCCGGTCTCAGCCGGGTGGAAGCCTTGCAAGCGGCCGAAACTTCAGCGCAAAGTCTGGTGGATTCCACGCGCCTGGGCTACCAGGTCGGCGTGACGGTCAACCAGGAAGTACTCGATGCCCAGAGCCAATTGTTCAACTCCCGGCGCGACCTGGCCCTGGCCCGTTACGAGGTTCTGCTCGGCGGTCTGCGTCTGAAGCAGGTCAGCGGAAGTCTCAACCCTGACGACCTCAAGCCCATCAATCAGATGCTGGTCAAGCCCTAAGGGCGCGGCAGTCCTAGCACCAGGCGAGCAGGCGCTCGGCCGTTGCCTGTGCCGATCCACGATGGCGCTGCGCGAACTCTAGCGCCCGGCGCGAACGCTCCGGGCCCTGCGCGTCCTGCGCCCAGTCGCAAGCTTGCCTGAGCGCGTAGTCGATATCCGACACACGGCAGGCCGCCCCTTCCTCAATGGCCCGCTCGGCCACCTCGCTGAAATTGAAGGTATGCGGACCCACAATCACCGGACAGCCGCAGGCGGCGGCCTCAATCAGATTCTGTCCCCCGAGGGGCAGAAAACTTCCTCCGAGTAAAGCAAAGCTGGCCAGGCTGTAGTACAGCGCCATCTCCCCGAGCGAGTCGCCCAGGCGGACCGTCCCCGCGCTTGCAGGCCAAAGCGAAAGGTCATCGCCAGCCTGCGAGCGCCGCCAGACGCTGTAGCCCGCGCCCGCCAGGAGAGCCCCCACCTCGTCAAAGCGCTGCGGATGACGGGGCACGATGAGCAGGTCGAAAGGCCAGGGCTGTGGCAAGGTCTGCAGCGCTTTGAGCAGCAAAGCTTCCTCGCCCTCGCGCGAACTGGCGAACATGAGCACCGGTCGCTTCAACCCAGGCCTCAGTTGCGCGGCGCGCTGGCGCTGCGCATCATCGGGCCGGGCATCAAACTTGAGGTTGCCCAGGACCGCCTGCACTGGAGCCCCGATCGCGCGCAAGCGAAGTGCATCCTCCTCAGTCTGGGCCCAAACCGCCGACAAAGCACTGTACGCCGGCCGAGCCAGCCACGACCAGCGCATGGCCTGCTGAAACGAGAGTTCCGACAGCCGTGCATTGGCGAGCACCAAAGGTACGCCGCGCGAGCAGGCCGCCCGCACTAAATTGGGCCAGACCTCGGTTTCCATCAGCACGCCCA
>VGHR01000047.1 GCA_016868205.1 Betaproteobacteria bacterium | reverse complement strand
AGTACGCCGCGCCGCCACACCTGTAACCGGCCTGCTCGCAGCCGCAAAGCTTCTATCGGGTCGCGCGCTTGCAGCAGTACAAAGCTGGCATCGCAGCCTTTTTCAATACCGTACCCGCGCAAATGCATGATGCGCGCCGCGTTTGTGGTGACAGCCTCGAAGCAGGCACGCATCCCGTCCTGGCTGGTCAATTGCGCCACATGCAGGCCCATGTGCGCGACTTCGAGCATATCGCCCGAGCCCAGCGAGTACCACGGGTCCATCACGCAGTCGTGGCCGAAGGCCACGGTGATGCCCGCGGCCATGAGTTCGGGCACGCGCGTCATGCCGCGCCGCTTGGGGTAGCTGTCGTGTCGCCCCTGAATGGTGATATTGATCAGCGGATTGGCCACGGCGCTGACACCGGCCTCGGCGATCAGGGGGATCAGCTTGCTCACATAGTAGTTGTCCATGCTGTGCATCGAGGTCAGGTGCGAGCCATTGACGCGCTCCTGCAGTCCTAATCGCTGCGCGTGACAGGCCAGTGTCTCGATATGGCGCGACATCGGGTCGTCAGTCTCGTCGCAATGCATGTCCACCAGCAAGCCACGATCGGCGGCCAACTCGCACAGCAATTTGACGCTGGCGGCGCCCTCATCCATCGTGCGCTCAAAATGAGGAATGCCCCCCACCACCTCGACCCCCAAATCGAGGGCTCTTTTTAAGCTCTCCACACCTGTGGCCGTGCGTAGTACGCCGTCTTGCGGAAACGCCACCAGTTGCAAGTCGAGGTAGGGGGCCACGCGTTTTTTGACCTCCAGCAGGGCGCGCACCGGCAGCAGGCTTGGGTCGCTGGTGTCCACATGACTTCGGATGGCCAGCAGCCCGCGGGCCACGGCCCAATCGCAGTAGGCAAGGGCCCGCTCCACCAGGGCCTCCTCGGTGAGCAGGGGCTTGAGCTCTCCCCACAACGCAATGCCCTCGAGCAAGGTGCCGCTTTGGTTGACTCGCGGCTGGCCGTAGCTCAAGGTGGCATCCATGTGAAAGTGCGGATCGCAAAACGGTGGACTCAGCAAGAAGCCTTGCGCGTCCACGGTCTGCCTAGCTGGCCCGCGCAGGCCTGGGGCCACCTCCACGATGCGACCGTTCTCAACGGCCACGCTCATGTGGCGACGACCGTCGGGCAAAGTGGCCTGGGTGATGAGCAGGTCGAGCATCAGCGTTCCCCTTTTCGGTAGGGTTTCATCAGGGCCTGGGGGTAGGTGGCGCGGCGCGCCACCAGTACCAGCGCCAGAATGGACAGGGCATAGGGCAGCATCAGGTAGAGCTGATAGGGGATGCCGGCGTCGCCCATCTGCTGCACCCGCAATTGCAAGGCATCAAAGAAGGCAAACAGCAGCGCCCCGATCAACGCTTTGCCGGGCCGCCAGGAGGCAAACACCACCAGCGCCACGCAAATCCAACCGCGCCCGTTGATCATGCTGAAGAAAAAGGCATTGAACGCCGATAGCGTCAGGAAGGAGCCGGCCACGCCCATCAAGGCAGAGCCGCCGACGATGGCGCTGGTGCGAACCGACGCCACCGAGAGGCCTTGTCCTTCGGCCGCCTGCGGATTCTCCCCCACCATCCGAACAGCCAGGCCAGCTGGCGTGCGGTAGAGGATCCAGGCCGACACCGGGACCAGGGCCAGGGCCAGCAGCGTCAGGGGCGTCTGGGCCGACAGCACAGGAAGGCCCAGCCAGTCCATGGGCGCAAAGGGCGTGATGGTCGGAGGCGTGTTCACTTTGGGAAAGCTCACCCGGTAACTGAAGTAGCTCAAGGCGGTGGCCAACAGGGTGATGCCCAGTCCTGCGACATGCTGAGACAGCGCCAAGCCAATGGTGAGCAGCGCATGGAGCAGCCCCAGTGTGGCGCCGGTCAGGGCCGCCACGGCCACACCTGCCCAAAGCGGTAGGCCTTGATAAACCGCCAACCAACCGGTGAAGGCCCCGGCCACCATGATGCCTTCGATCCCCAGGTTAAGTACGCCGGCACGCTCGCACCAAAGAACGCCCAGGGTTCCCAGAATCAGGGGCGTGGCAATGCGCAGCACGGCCACCCAGTAGGCCGAGGAGCCGAGCAAGTCCAGCAGATCAGACACCGGGGTCTACCTCCAGCGCAGCCGGTACTGCGTCAACAGCGTGGCCACGAGAACGCACAACAGGGAGACGGCAACGATCACATCGGCCAGGTAGGTCGGCACGCCGATGGCGCGACTCATGCTGTCAGCGCCCACCAGTACGCCGGCGATGAAAACGCTGGCGGCCACCACACCGAGTGGATGCAGGCCCGCGAGCATGGCCACCACGATACCGCTGTAGCCATAACCCGGGGACATATCGAGCGTGACATAACTGGTGCGGCCCGCCACTTCGATGGCTCCAGCCAGCCCGGCCAGAGCCCCTGAGAGCAGCGCTACCAGGGTCACGGTGCGGGTCACGGGAACGCCGGCAAAGGCGGCGGCACGGGCGTTGCTGCCCAGCGCCTGAACATTAAAACCGAACACGGTGTACTTGAAAACAAGCCAGAGCCCCAGTGCGAGGGTCAGTGCCCAGATCAGCCCCGAATGCACCCGGGTGCGCTCGATCAGTCGGGTCAGTTCCAGCTCGCCCTGAAGGGCCACGCTTTGCGGCCAGCCCATGGCCGTTGGGTCTTTCATCGGGCCATCGAGCATGGCCGAAACCATCAGCAGCACAATGAAGTTGAGCAGCAGCGTGGTCACCACCTCGTCGACGCCAAGCCGCGCCTTCATCAGGGCCGGGCCCAGCAACAACAAGGCGCCGGCTACGGCTGAGGCCAGCATCATCAGTGGAAACAGGACCCAGACCGGTCCGGGCAGGCCCTCGGTCCCATGCAGGCCGCCCACCGCCACCGCCGCCAGGGCGCCGGCGTACAGCTGCCCCTCGGCGCCGATGTTGAAAAGCCGTGCCTTGAACGCGACGGTAGCGGCCAGGCCAGTGAGCATCAGCGGAATGGCACGGGTGAGTGTCTCGCTCCAGGCGAAGACCGAGCCAAAAGCGCCCTGCAACAGCAAACCCCAGGTTCGACCCACTGGCGCACCGGCCCAGGCCACCAGCAGGCTGCTGATGACCAGGGTCACCAGCACGGCCAGCAAGGGCGCCAGCAAGAAGGCGGTCGCCGAGGTGCTGCTTCTTTTTTCAAGATGCATGGGCCGCTCCTGCCATGGCCAGGCCGATACTTTCGCGGCTCCATTGCCCATGCGGCCGGGCTTCGGTCAGCCGGCCCTCATGCATCACCGCGATCCGGTCCCCCAGCGCCATCACCTCATCGAGGTCGTCCGACAAAAGCAGCACCGCAGCGCCGGCGTCGCGCGCAGCCACCAACTGGGCCTGCACATAAGCCACCGCCCCGATGTCGAGCCCCCAGGTCGGTTGATGCGCCACGATCAGCAGGGGCGCCGCCTCGCCCGGAGGCGGCAACAGCGCGCGCCCCAGGATGAGTTTTTGCATATTGCCCCCAGACAGCGATCGCGCCGGCCCAAGCAAGCCGCCGCCCCGCACATCAAAGGTATCAACGACGCGCTGCGCGTGTTGCCGTGCAGCGGCGCGCCGCACCCAAGGACCGCGCGAAAAGACAGTGCTGCGCAGGCGTTCGGAAACCACGTTCTCCCACACAGGCAAATCACCCACGACCCCGACGGTGTGCCGGTCTTCTGGAATGCGTGCCACCCCGCGACTGACCAGCCAGGCGGGCGATGCGCGCATCGGCTCCCCCTGCAGCGTGATGACTCCCGATGCCGCAGCTTGCATGCCGCATAACAGCTGCGCCAAGGCCGCCTGGCCATTGCCGGAGACCCCCGCGATGGCGACAATCTCGCCGGCTCGCAGCGCCAGCGACACCCGGTTGAGCCGGCCGCGCAGCCCCCCTGTGGTGCTGACCGAATCGATATCGCAGACCGTCGGACCCACCGATTGCGCCGGTCGTCGTGGCGCGGCGTCGACGGCATGACCGACCATCCACTGAGCCAGTTGAGCCTGGTTCGTGTCAGCCGTCTTCGCCTGCGCGACCAGCTTGCCTTGCCGCAGCACCGCAACGCGGTGCGACAGGCGCAGAACCTCGGTCAGCTTGTGGCTGATAAAGATGATCGACAGACCCTCTTGCACCATCTGAGACAGCGTGCGGAACAGGGCCTCGCTTTCCTGGGGGGTGAGTACGGCAGTGGGCTCATCGAGGATCAGGATGCGTGCCCCCCGGTAGAGCGCCTTGAGAATCTCCACGCGCTGTCGCTCGCCCACCGAGAGGCCGCCGATCAGCGCCTCGGGCTGCACAGACAAACCAAAGCGCTGCGCCACTTCTATCAGGTGGGTGCGTGCCTGCGCTCGCTGCGAACGCAGGCGCCACAGGGGCTCGGTGCCCATCACCACATTGTCTAGAACGGACAGGTTATCGGCCAGCGTGAAGTGCTGGTGCACCATGCCAATACCGGCGTCCAGCGCCGCGCGGGGGTTGCCCGCCGGCAGCGGCCTGGCGTTGACCTCGATCGTTCCCTCGTCGGCGATGTAATGGCCGAACAGAATCGATACCAGCGTGGATTTGCCGGCGCCGTTTTCGCCGAGCAAGGCCAGCACCTCCCCGCGCTGTAGCGCCAGGCAGATGTTGTCGTTGGCCACCAGCGCGCCAAAACGCTTGGTGATCCCCGACAGGCGTAGAACGGGGGCGTCGACCATCAGAGATCGCGGGCCTGGGCCCGCGATCATCAGGGGCGCATTACTTGCCGGACTTCGGTTGGGTGTCGTTCACCTTGACCGTGAACTTGCCCGACAGTATTTCGGCCTGGCGGGCCTTGACCTTGGCCACGATTTCGGCCGGTACTTTCTTTTCAAAGGTGCCCAGCGGCGAAAGCTCTGAGCCCTTGTGCTTCATCATGGAGTACTGGCCGTAGTCCTCGGCAGTGAACTTGCCGTCCTTGACCATTTTGAGCGCGCGATCAATGGTCGGCTCCATATTCCACAGCGCCGAGGCCACCACCGTGTCCGGATATTGGTCCTGGGTGTTGATCACATTGCCAATGGCCAGCTTGCCGCGCTCCTTGGCTGCATCGGAGACGCCAAAGCGCTCGGCATACATCACATCGGCGCCCTTGTCGATCATTGCGAAGGCGGCTTCCTTGGCCTTCGGTGGATCAAACCAGCTGTTGATGAAGGTGACGCTAAATTCCACTTTGGGGTTGACCTCCCGCGCACCGGCCATGAAGGCGTGCATCAGGCGATTGACCTCAGGGATGGGGAAGCCGCCGACCATCCCAATCTTGTTGGTTTTGGTCATGCCGCCGGCGATCAGGCCGGTGAGATAGGCCGGCTCCTGAATGTAGTTGTCAAAGACACTGAAGTTCGGGGCTTGCGGCTTGCCCGAAGACCCCATCAGGAAAGAAACCTTGGGAAAGTCCTTGGCCACCTTGCGTGCGGCTGCTTCCACCGCGAAAGATTCGCCGACGATCAGTCGGTTGCCCGAGGTGGCATATTCGCGCATGACCCGCTCGTAGTCGGCATTGCTGACATTTTCACTGGCCTTGTATTCGATTTCACCGCGGGCCTCGGCTGCCTTGAGGGCCTTGTGAATGCGGCTGACCCACTGCTGCTCGAAGGGCACGGTGTAGATGGCGGCCACCTTCATCTTGCCGCCGGCCTGGGCCAATGAGAGGGTCGGTACGGTGGACAGGGCGGCCACGGCAAGTGCGGTGACGGTGCGGCGGCTGATGCGCGTTGGACTCATGGTGATGATCTCCTGGGGGGTTGAAAAGGAAGGGAACTCTGTTACTTGGTGCCGAAGATCCGGTCGCCCGCATCACCGAGCCCGGGCAGGATATAGCCGTGCTCATTGAGCTGGCGATCAATGGCGGCGGTGTAAATCGGGATGTCCGGGTGCGTCTCGTGGAAGGCCTTGATGCCCTCGGGGCAGGTGAGGAGGCAGACGAACTTGATGGAACGCGGCTGCAGCTCTTTGATCCGCTCCACCGCTGCAATGGCCGAGTTTCCGGTGGCCAGCATCGGGTCAACCACCACCACATCGCGTTCGTTCATGTCCAAGGGCACCTTAAAGTAATACTCCACCGCCACCAGGGTCTTGGGGTCGCGGTACAGCCCGATGTGTCCCACCCGAGCGCCGGGTACAACGCTGAGCATGCCGTCGAGAATGCCGGTGCCGGCACGCAGTATGGAGACAAACACCAATTTTTTGCCGTCGATGGCCTTGGCCTTCATCGACTCCAGCGGGGTCTCGATCTCGATCTCGTGCAGGGGCATGTCGCGCGTGACCTCGTAGGTCATGAGCATGGCCAATTCGTTGAGCAGCCGGCGAAAGCTGTTGGTGCTCGCATCCTTGCGCCGCATCAGGGTCAGCTTGTGCTGGACCAGCGGATGATCGATGAGGTGCACATGGCGCATGATGGAAGAACCCCCGCTTCGATGAATCAGAAAACAGTGCCGTCGCTGACGATGGATACAGGTGGCAAACCCTGGCGCAAGGATTGTGCCAGCGCCCGACCGGCGGCCCAGGTGCCCCCTTCGAGAACGCAGGCCAGGGGCATCTCCTGCGCTGACTGTCCCAGCGCCTGGCGCACCATCGGGGCGAGTTCGTCGAGCAAGGCCACGGTCAGCGCTCGCCACTCGACGATGAAGGGCTCGCCCACCTGCCAGGAGCACTTTGCGAAGTCGGCCACCTTCGGTTGCAGCACGCCGGCATCAAGGAACAGTCCGCCGTTGCGGTATTCAGGCAGGCCGGTCAGGGCGTCGAGCCCAACGACTTGGATACCCGCCCACTCGAGCGGTTCGAGCAGGGAGTAGGTGAGCCACTGCGTGAGCTTGTGGAAGGGCATCCACCCCGCGGTCAGTCCGGGACCGGGCGCACCAGGATGGGGCCAACAATCGCCCAAGGCAATGCCTTCGATCGCATTGGGTGCAGACCAAACGCCCGACAGGCGGGACAGCAACAGATCCAGTACATCGTGGGCCGCAATCCGGCCCTCGTGGGCGCGGGGCAGGCTGTCGAAAAGCCCCCCTGGCCGGCCAGCCGGTCCAAAACACGCGGGCTGTGCGGCCAGAGCCTGACCCAGGCGTTGCAACAGGGCCGCGCGACCCTCCAGGCCGATCAGCGGGTTGGACGCGCTGACCTGGAAGGCCGTGGCCAGTTGGTCCACCTTGATGCCCTGCAGTCCGACAGCATCGGCTTGAAGGGGCTGGCTCGGATCGCTCGAAAACAGTCCCTGGGTGAAGGCGTGAAAGCTCGCCACGCCCAGCCCCTCTGATCGCGTCAGTTGCAGACCGGTGCCCGGTTCAAGGTAGCGCCATGAGGCGCCGGCGCCGGCATCGAGCAACACGCTCACCAGCGCCAGATCGATGTGTGCCCGCGCGCGCGATCCGGTGTCGGCAGAGCCCAGCTGCTGGTCGAGGTGGGCTGCCCTAAGCACGCCACCGGCCTCGAAGTGCCGCCATCGGCTGTGGTAGGGGATGCGCAGCGAAGGATACCGGCTGCGCGTCACATCGGCCACCAGCGCAGCAGCAGCGCCCATGGCATCGTTGTTCACGCTGAAGTGGGGTGACAGGCCCTTGCGAGCACTCTCGAGCAGGGCCTGTGCCCGGGAGCGTATGCTGGCTGTGCTGCGCAGTACGGCAGCCGCACCTTGCGGCGTATTGACATCGACCCCGCCGGCGTTCATCGGTCCAAGCCCCGACCCTTGGCTTTCTTGAGCTCGCTGGCGTCGGGCACCGGGCCGGGCGTGAAGTAGCCCGCCGCCATCTTGGCATCGATCTCCACCCGCGCGTCGGCGGGCACCAGTTCGTCGGGAATATTGACCCGCTCGCCGACCTCAATGCCAGCCCCGGTGATGGCGTCGTACTTCATGTTGCTCATCGACACCAGGCGGTGGATTTTGCGAATGCCAAGCCAGTGCAGGATATCGGGCATGAGCTCTTGAAAGCGCATGTCCTGAACGCCGGCCACGCACTCGGTGCGTGCAAAGTATTGGTCTGCGGTGTCGCCCCCAGGCTGCCGCTTGCGTGCGTTGTAAACCAGAAACTTGGTGACCTCACCCAGTGCGCGACCTTCCTTGCGTGAGTAGGCGATCAGCCCCACGCCGCCCCGGCCGCCCACTTCGCGCGGCTGTGCCCCGCGTATGCATTCCTCGATGGCATGGGTCAGGTAGGGCCGGCAGGTGCAGATGTCCGATCCAAAGACATCGGAGCCATTGCATTCGTCATGTACGCGCGCTGTCAGTTCCACCTCCGGATTGGCCAGATCCTGCGGGTTGCCGAAGATGTAAACGGTTTGACCGCCGATGGGCGGCAGAAAGATGTCAAGGTCTGAGCGCGTCACCAATTCAGGGTACATGCCGCCAGTCTCTTCAAAGAGGACGCGCCGCAAGTCCGTCTCGGAGCAGGCAAAGCGCCGGGCCACTCCGGGCAGGTACCAGACCGGCTCAACGGCCACCTTGGTCACGACGGCACCGCCGCTGGCCAGCAGCAGGCCGCCATCGGGTTGCAGCCGTTTTTTTTGCAAGGCTTCGATGATCTCGGGCAGGATCACATGGGCCTTGGTCACGGCGATCGTCGGTCTGATGTCGTAGCCCGCCGCCAATTCCTGCGCAAAGACTTCGGCCACCTCCGCCCCCCAGGGGTCCAGACTGACAATCTTGCTGGGGTCGCTCCACTGAGGGTGGGGGCCAATCCTGTCGGTGGGGGAGGTGTTGGTCAGATCGGCGCGATGCTCGCGCTTGAGCGCACCGGCTGCGACCGCCAGCGCGCGGTAGACACTGTAGCTGCCGCTGTGGGTGCCGATCACATTGCGATGGCCTCGGGTGCTTGTCGTTCCCACCACGGGCCCACGCTGGGTGGCCGTCTGCGCGCCCCAATGCAAAGGCAGGGCGCCATAGCCGCCCGAGTGAGAGGTGAGTCGGATGTGCCTCGGCGCGGGAGCCGAGGCGGCGCCCGCCCCGCTGGTGGGCGCTGTGGTGTTGTCTGCTGCCATGGCGAACCTGTGTAAAAGCCCGACTTTAGCGCCAGCCGGACATTTTGTCCCCGGCTCGATGGCTTCCCCTGCCCAGGTGCTGGGCCCGCACGCGACCCTGGACGCTTGTCCATTGAGATGCTTCTCGCAAGGCAGGCGTTTAATGGGCCGGTCATCCCCAGGGTGGCCGCGCCGGACTCAAGCTGCCTCGCGCCCCAAACGATGCGCCTGCTTGTTCTAGAAGACGATGCCCAGTTGGGCGAAGCGTTGAGCGCTGGCCTGCGGGCCGAAGGCCATGTGGTGGATTGGTTCACTTCAGGGCGGTACGCCGATGCGGTCATGGGCGATACGGCTTACGACGCGGCCGTTTTGGATCTGGGGCTGCCCGATACCGATGGCCTGGTGTGGCTGCGGCGCTGGCGCGCCCGCGGTGTGTCCCTGCCCGTTCTCGTCTTGACGGCGCGCGATACGGTGGAGCAGCGCATCGAGGGGCTCGATGTCGGTGCGGATGACTACCTCATCAAGCCGATTTCCCTCCATGAATTGGAGGCGCGTCTGCGCGCTGTGACGCGGCGCTCGAACGGACGCTTGGCCCAAGTGGATTGGACGCATGGAGCGCTGACCTACAACCCCGCCACCAAGCGCGCACATTGGCGCGAGCAGCCCGTAGACCTGACGGCGCGGGAGCTGGTGCTTCTGGAGGTGTTTCTCAAGCATCCGCGCAAGGTTCTATCCAAGGGGCAGCTGCTCGAGCAGCTCTACGACTGGCGGGGCGGAGAGCCTGAGAGCAATGCCTTGGAGGTGCATATCCACCACCTGCGCCGCAAGATAAGTCCCGATCTGGTGCGCACGATCCGCGGGTTGGGTTATGCCTTGGGCTCGATCGAGGAGCTCTCATGAGTTTGCGTCGTCGCCTGATGATGTATCTGCTCATCAGCGCACCTGTGGTGTGGCTGGTGGCTGTCGCGGTTTCCTCGTACCAGGCGCGAGCCGAGGTCAACGAGCTGTTTGATTCAGAAATGATTCGCCTGGCACGGCAGATACAGCTGACTTTAGTCGGCGTGGGTCCACAAGCTTTTGTGTCGGACTCGCCCTTGGCCGGGCCTGGCGGGGCGGCCGACCTCGATGATTTTGCGGTGGCCGTGTGGGACCGCGAGGGCAAGCCAGTTCTGCTCGACCGGGAGGGGGCGCAGCTGCCCAGAAGTACAGACCGGGTTGGTTTTGTGGATCTGCAGATCAACAACAAACCCTGGCGGGCGTATTACCTGCAGGCCGCCGATGGTGCTTGGGTGGTTGCCGCCGGACAGAGCCTGCATGAGCGTGACGAGCTCGTCTATGACTTGATTGCCAGTCAGCTCATTCCTTGGTTGCTGATGCTGCCTGTCCTGATCGTTGCCATGAGCTGGGCGGTACGGCAGGCGCTGACACCGATGCAGGACCTGACGCGGGATTTGCAGCACCGACACGCGCATGATCTCGAACCCATGTCGGTGGCAGCAGCGCCGGTGGAGTTACAACCCATGCTGCGGGCGATCAATGGCTTGTTTGGCCGTATCTCCGGCACCCTGGAGCGCGAGCGGCGATTCACGGCCGATGCTGCCCACGAATTGCGCACCCCCTTGGCCGTGCTTGGTGCGCAGTGGGAGCGCCTGGACCGCAGCGCCGATCCGGCCGAGCGTGCACGCGCTGCTCAGGCCCTGGGGGCAGGCATTGACCGCATGAATCGGCTGGTCGATCAATTGCTGCGCCTGTCGCGCCTGGATGCGGCCCAGGGTTTGGGCCAGCAAGATGCGTTGCAGTGGCCTGAGCTGGCTCGCGAGGCCATAGCCGCCGTTCTGCCCGTGGTTGAGCGACGCAAGATACAACTCGAGTGCCTGTGGCCCACCGCGCCCGAGCGGCCGCCAGCCTGGCGCGGGGACCCGCAGCTCATGCTGGTCCTGTTGCGCAATCTGCTCGACAACGCCTGCCGTTGTTGTCCGATCGGCAGTACGGTGACCTTGCGATTTACCGGCGACGGCGTTGCCGTGGAGAACGAAGGCGAGGGCGTGCAACCCGATCAGCAGGCCCGGCTTGGCCAGCGTTTCTACCGCCCGGAGGGGCAGCCCGAGGTGGGCAGTGGCCTGGGCGTCTCCATTGCCCGGCGCGTGGCTGAACTGCACGGACTAACCCTGCAGTATCGATCGCTCAAGCAGGGCTCGGGTTGGGTGGCTCAATTGAGCACAGCGTAAGGCGGCTTACTTGCCCGTGGTCTTGGCCAGCAGGGCACGGGTTTCTTCGCGGCGACCGCTGTCGGCAATGTGACGACCCGACCGAGGGGGCGCTTGCAAGGCGCGCTCAAGGTAGGCAAGGCCCTCGGCCACGCGTTTGTTCTCGATGAGGAATTCCCCATAAAAGTAGTTGCTGTCGATGCCGCTCGGATTGATCTCCAGCGCCTTCTTGAGCAACTCCTCGGCCTTGGCCTTGTCGCCAAAAGCAAGCGGCCAGCCAGGTACCTTGTAGTACAGAACGCCCAGGCTGTTGTAGGCTGAGCCGTCCAGCGCTTTGCCGTTGATGCCAATGGCTTGCTCGTAGAGGGCCTTGGCTTGCTTGGCCAGGCTGAGCGCTCCCAGACCGCCCTTCTCGCCGGCCAGTGAGCTCACGATGATTCCCTCCCAGACCAAGGGCTCGCTGCGACCTGCATGCGTGGCGCTGACTTGCCTGGCCTTCTCGGCCAGTACCTCAAAGCGCCGGGACCGCTCGGAGGCCGGTGTCTGGTAGCGAATGACTTCCCATTCGCGTTGCAATTCGGCCACCGCATCGTCTACCGGGGCCGTCCAGCCGGTCAGCGGCACACTCAGGGCCAGCAGGGACAGTCCAGCCAGTAACTTTTTCATGATCGTTCTCCTTCTTCAGCAGGGGGTTCATCGGCCGACAGGTATCGCCGGTGCGCTTTGAAACTGCCATCGAGCCAGACCGGGAAGGCCCCGCCCAGGCGTACAGCCAGGCGCTCGGGCCAGCCGATATAGCGTTCACTCGATTCGCTTTCGATCAGTTCGATCAGCGCTTGCGCCACTGTCTGCGGGCTGTCGCTCTGGGTTCCAGCGGCCTTGTTGTAGGCTTGGGCCTGGGCGTCATTGAAAGCGGTGCGCGTGCTGCGCGGCGCCAATAATTGAACCCGCACCGGGCCGTCGGCAAGCTCTCGGCGCAAGGCCTCCGCAAAACCATGCAAGCCCGCCTTGCTGGCCCCGTAGAGGCTAAAGCCCGGCAGGCCGATGCGACCCAATGCCGACCCGACGAAAACAATTTGCGCCTTGGGCCTTTGCATCAGCTCCGGTAACAGGGCTTGGGTCAAGAGGATGGGGGCGGCCAGATTGGCTTGCAGGACCGACTGTATCTGCGCCTGACTCAGGCGCTGCAGTGGACCAAAGCCGGGAAGGCCGGCGGCATGCACCACCAGATTGGCCTGCCCGGCTCGAGCTGCCGCGGCAATGGCCTCCAGACCCGCGCTGCTGGTTACATCGGCCTGGACCCAGCGCAGGCCCGGCGGGCCGGCTCGCTGGGGACTTCGGCTCACGCCCAGAACCTGCGCCCCGGCGCGCAGCAGTGCTTCCCGTATAGCCTGACCGATGCCGCCGCTGGCGCCGGTCAGCAAGACGCGCGCTTGCGCGGCCTTCATGCGCTGGCCCCCACCCGGGGGGTGGCCGGCATGGGCAGGCTGCGAAAAATAGCCGCGTAGAGCTGATAAAAATCGCGGGCCGCCTGAACGATGGCCTGCTGATCGTCCGGCGCACCGATTTGATCCATCAGCAGCGCAAAGTGTGCCGTGTGTTCCTGATCGAGTTGTCCATGCGAGCGCAGGTAGCTAAATGCCTGATCGGGCAGGGCCAGCGGCCGCTGAATCGCGTCGGCCGCCTGCAAAGCCAAGGCCACGCTTGTCCCCTCGAGCACATGCACCATGCCGAAAAAGCCCAGAGGATTGCCCTCGGTGGTGATCTTGTAGGCATGATGAACCATCGCGGCGGTCGCCGGCGAGGGCTGGCCCGAACGGACCTGCGCGGCATCTCCGCCGCAAGCTCGAATATCGTTCAGTATCCACTCATCATGGCCGGCCTCCTCCTCAATGTATTCGTCGAGGGGCTGCTCCAGCCACTTTTGATGCGGCCGCAGGGCGGCCTTCGTCGCGCGCAACAACGGCACCGTGTGCTTGACATGGTGATAGGCCTCGGTCAGAAAAGCCAGGTAACTCGCCAAGGACACCTCAGCGCGCTGCAGCACGCCTTCAATGATGGGGGTTGCAATCAGGCTGTTGCGGGCGGCGGCGGTCTTCAAGACGAGTTGGGCGTAAAAGTTCATGGCGAGGTCAGGAGATGGATTCAAGGGGAAGCGCTGGGTCGGGTGCATGGGCGGCCAGGATCGATGCCCGCCGCGGTCGACCGTTGGTGGTGGCATAGCCGCTGCGGGCATCAAAGCTGTCCTTCGCGCGCACCCATCGGCGGATGCGCGCATAGTCGGGCAACTCGGCGTTGGCCTGGTCGACAGCTTCCTGCAGTGCTAGGTCGCAAGTCTGCGCTGGGCTCGCCCAGATCACGGCCCACAAGCTGGGCTCGCCGTCCCCAAAGACCACCGCCTGCAGGATGCGGCTGTGGCTGCTTAGGGCCGTCTCCACCCATTCCGGGCAGATATTGCGTCCGTAGGCGCTGATCAGGATGTTCTTCTTGCGCCCGCGAATGTAGAGATAGCCGTCCGCGTCTATTTCTCCCAGGTCGCCGCTGGGCCACCACTCGGGTATCGGCTCTGTCTGTCCGAGGTAGGCGGCCATCAGACTGCCTTTGATGTGGATTTCCCCGTCGGCGCTCAGACGCAGTTGGCTGTGCGGCAGGGCCCGCCCCACGGTGCCCGGCTCCGCTGCCCCTGGCAGGTTGAGCGTCTGTACCGATGCGCCTTCGCTCAAACCGTAGCCTTCGAAGGCGGGGATCTTCAAGCCGTGCGCGGCTGCCAGCAGTGGAGCGCCCACAGCGGCACCGCCCACAGCAACGAAGCGCAGGCAGCGCGGCGCGGTTTGTTGGCTTTGCTGAAGATACGCGCACCAGCTGCGCAGCATCTGCGGCAGGACGATGAGACTGTTGGGTTGGTGCGTTTGGACGGCCGCATGGAAGCGGGCCGGATCGAATTGCGAGGAGCCGGTCCAGCCCAGCTCGGCCATCGGCAGGGTGATGAGCGTTGCACCCTGGCGGCGGGCGGCCATCTGCCCGGCTGTGTTTTCGAGCAACACCGAGTACGGTAGCGCACTGAGATGCCGGGTAATGCCCAGGGGGCGCAGCGCCTGCACCACACCGTCAGCGACGCGTTCGAGATCGGCCCCTCTGAGGCACACGCCCTTGGGCGCGCCGGTGCTGCCTGAGGTGTAGGTGATCTTGGCAGTGTCGTGCGGATACTTGATGTGCCGGGCGGGTAGACGACTTTGGTAGAGCGTTCGGCCGGCCAGTTGCATCGGCTCCCAGCGCAGGTCGCTCCGTGACTGGGCCACCGAGGGTTCGGCCACCAGCGTGTCCACGCCCGCCGACTCCAGGGCCAAATGCACCTGGGCGGGCGAAAAAAACAGCGGCAGCGCGGTATGAATGAGCCCCGCTTCGGCGCAGGCCTCATCGAGGACCACAAAGGCCGCGCTGTTGTCCAGCAAGCTGGCCACAACCTGGGTGCCTTGGCGCCGTAGTTCGGCGCACACCGCGGACCGGGTGTCGATGAGCTCCTGCGAGGACCAAGGCCGCGCCCCGTCCTGTAAAGCGATGTGCATCAGACCCTCTGCCCCCGGCTGAGTTGGCGCACCGCCACATCAAGTCGGCCGACCACGACCACGGGCCGGTGCTCGTAGTAGCGTCCCCACAGGCCCGCTTGTGGCCCCAGCCTTTCGGGGTCGGCCGCGCCGAGCGCCATCGCCCGGATACCCCGACGCGTAAAAAAACGCTGCAATTCCTCCGTCAAGGTGCTGCTGACCCATTGCAAGCCCAAGTCGAGCAAGTGGCAGGCAGTCAGCCGGGCCAGTCGCGCGCCCGCTCCCGGCCGCTGCGATGCAAGGTGGCCCACCTCGACGATCCGGCTGCGAGAGACAGCGCCTTGGGAGTGGATCAGGGCCTCGATGGGCTGTTCAAGGTAGCGCTCGAGGAACAGTGGTCCGGTGTCAGCGATTCGGTAGCCGGCCGCCGCAATGAGGCGGCCGGTGTGATCGCGCAGACCCAGAAGTACCGGCGCGAAGCTGCTGACACAGGCCCCATAGCGGTCCCGATAGACCTGGCCTATGAAGGCTTCCACCAACGCCCGACCCGGGGTCTCGGGCCGGTAGAGTCCAAATGCAAGGTTTTCAATCAGGCCTTCGTCGGCCCGGGCTGCTGCGGTCATCGTCGGTCTTTCTCGCTGCATGGAAGTCCATCCATGGGCACGAGTTTGACCGGGCTCGATTAAGCCAGGCTGAAGGGGGGCGGCGCCATCGGCTCAGGATGTACCTGACATCGCGGTCTCGAACAGCCGGCCGTATTCTTGCCCGCCTTCGTTGGAGGCGCTCAAGATGACCAGGGTGGTGCCGGTTTTCCCATCGGTGTAGATGGACTGGCCCCAGTCGCCCCCAAAGCGCAGCCACCTGCCGTCGTCGCCGGGGTGATGCAAGTAGAACTTGTAGCCCTGGCCATAGCCCTGGATTCGGCCGCGGCGCAAAAATGTCTCTGAAGGACGGTGCGTTCTGCACTCTTCAAACCAGGAGCTCTTGATGACCTGTCGCCCACCCAGCGCGCCGTTTTGCGCCACCAGCAGACCCAGGCGTCCCCAGTCGCGCAGGCAGGCAGAAAAACTGGAGCTGACATCTTCCACACCCGTGGAGTCGGTCAACCAGACCGCGTCGGCCTGCGCGCCGATACCTTTCCAGAGGGCGGCCTCTGTAAACTCGGCAACACCCATTTTGGCCGCAGCCCGCAGCGCCATGCTGATGAGATGCGGATCGACATGTGAGTAGTTGAAGGCGGTGCCGGGCTTGCTCTTGAAGCCGTAGGGCCAGTTCAAGACAACAGCGTCCTGGTCAGTATTTTGGCCCCGGCTGCGCGGATGCCCCAAAAAGCCCCGCAAGTCCCACCGCTCGAAGTCGTTTCGGGTTCCGCAAAGCCATTGGCACACATCGGCGCCGCTGGACATGTTCAAGGCTTGGCGCAGCGTTACTTCGCCCAGCGGCTTGCCCTTGAGCCGTCCTTCGTATTTTTCGATAGGATCTTCCAGGCTCTCAAAAAGTCCGTAATCGAAGGCCAGGCCGGCGAGCAGACCAAGCACCCCCTTGGCCATCGACTTGCTATAAAAGCGCATTTCCTGTGTGCGATCGAATTCGTAATGCTCATAAAAGACGGTGTCCGATCGCGCCACCAGCATGGCGGGTTTGCCGTAGCGTTTTTGATACTCTTCAAAGCTGCTAAACAAGCCCCAGCGCATGGGTCGCAGCTTCGTGCCCAGGGGCCCAGGGGTCGCCGGCGCTTTGACGACCTTGTGATTGAACAGTTTTTCGATTCCACCTGAGAAGTTCCCGACGATCCAATCGGGATGCCCCCAGGGATTGGGGTTTTGTCCCGGGGGACCCCATCCGGTGGGAAAGCCTTTGGATCGGCCAAAATCGCTGGCCTGGGCGCTCAAGGGCGCGGCGATCCAGGCCGAACCGGCCATGAGCTTGCCCAAGGTGGCTCGCTTGTCGGTACAGTGCATGAGAACCTCCGGGGCTGTCCATTCGCGTAGGCTGTGTGATCGGGCCCGCGCTTTAGAGTCTAGGAGTTTTGTCGCTCGCTGTCAGCCTGCTTTTGGGGGGAGAGGGTTATGTTGTCCAAGTCAAGTGGCGCGAAGGCCGTGTGTGCTTCGACGGTTTTTTTGTGGGCGCTTGCGGGCCAGGCCCAGACGGATTGCAAGCCCGCGCCGCCCGATGTGGCGCGCCTAGTCGAGATCCGTCCTGGCTTTCACCGGGTGGCGGGCCCCTTGGCCGATTTCGACCCCTGCCACCGCTCGGTGCAGTTGTCGATGCCAGGATTTTTTGCCGACAAATTGGGCGAAAAGCCCCCGTTGATGATCATTGCGCATGGGGGCGGTGGCCCCGGAGGCGCTGAACAGGAGATGGTGCGGCGCATGAACGCGCGCGGCGTGGCCACTTTGCTGTATGACGCCTATGAGATGAATGGGTTCCGCTACCGGGGCACCCTGCTTTTTGCGACCGGGGCCACTAACGAGTCTCGCCAGCGCATGATTTTCAAGGCCACGCTGGGCGCCTACCAGTGGGCCCGTCAGCATCCGCGTGTGGACACCTCGCGCTTGTTAATTCATGGCCTGTCCAATGGCGGCAGTGTGGCCTTGAACATGGCTGCGGTGGTCGACCCGACCCATGTCCGGGCTGTTTTTTCAGAAGGGGCTCCTGCTGCCGGCATCGGCATGCCCGATCAGATTCGGGTGCCGCTGAAGATGGTCTTTGGCAAGCTCGACAACTATGGCGGCAAGACCGAAGACGACTGGATGCATCTGCGCACCAACCCTTGCATGCTCAGTCAGCCGGCCCAGGATGCGGCGCCGGGCACGACGCAGCGTTGCAGCCTGCGTGCCAATCCGACCGCGCAAAGCCTCTCGCCTCAGCAATGGGGCGATCAACTCAAGGCCGAAGGCCAGCCGCTTGAATTTTGGTTCTATGACGATGCGGCGCACGGGCTGCTGGCCGGGGCTATCGACCGCGGCATGCGCACCTACGGCTCGGGCCCGACCGCTCTGCGGCGCTATGGCTGGATAGGCGCCAGCCCGGATGCAGCCAACCGCTTCACCGCCGACCTGATGAAGATCATCAAGGCCACCTACCCTTGAGCGCAGGGCCGACGATGGGCCCTGCACCACCGTCTCTTCAGCGGGCCGCCGTTCCTTGGTGGGCATGCAGGCGCCACCGTTGGTCGGCGTCGCAGGCCCAGACCGTCATAAAGTGGCTGTTGACTTCCATGTTCTGCCCGTGGCGGTGAACCGCGGCCTCCATACGGCCAGTGACCACGGCGGCGCTGTGCTCCGGCAGGGGATGCACCTGGAGGTCGCTCAAGCTCACCGTCAGGTAGCGCAACGAGCCGTTCCTGATGTTTTCGAGATAGCTGTCCCGGCTGTCACGCCCGCCGGTGGAATGCGCATACACCAAGCCCGGTGCCATCAGGGCGCCCAGCGCCTGGGCATCATTGGCAATCATGGCGGCGCGCCGGCTTTGTTCAGCCTGCAAGGCGGGGTGGTCCAGGTTCATCGGGCTTCCTTTCGGGCGGCAGGCCGCTACAGTTGGTCGATAGAGGTTGACACAGGCGCGGATTCCTGAGCCTCGTCATTGAGTGAGAACCGATCATGGGTGCGGGTATAAAAGCTTGCGCCAAAGCGAGCGACTGGGCTGTATTCGCGTAGATTGACACGCCAGGCCTGGGTGTCGATCAATCCGTCGCGGGCCGCCAGCCATTTAATGCGGCCGATGAAGACATAGCGACTTTCGGTTTCCAGTTTTTCGTGCAACACACATTCAAAGGCTACGGGCGATTGCGCGATACGCGGGGGTTTGACGCAGCGCGAGGGCACGGCCGTCAGCCCGACTTGCGACAGCTCGCTGACATCGGAGGGAAAGGACCGCCCGCAGTCGTGCATTTTTTGCGCCATCGGCTCATCGGACATGTGAACCACAAATTCGCCGTTGTGCAGGATGTTCGCGGCAGTGTCCTTGAGTCGCCCGTCTTTGAGGCGGTTGATGCTGATCATCAGGATCGGCGGGTCTTCGCCCACCATGTTGAACATCGAAAACGGCGCCGCATTGGCCACCCCGCTGGCCCCCAGGGTGGTGACCAGCGCAATCGGCCGAGGCACGATCAGGCTGGCCATGAGCTTATAGCGAGGGTAGCTGTCAAGCCGGTCGAAATCTACTTCTGTCATCGCGGCATTTTCTGAGGAGTTTTGTGCGGGGCGGGTCGCAGCAGCAAAACGGGCCACCTTCAGGTGGCCCGCGTGAGGGGGTCACAGTTCGATCAGGCAATCACTTCGACTTTGGCTTTCTTGGCCACGGCGGTCCAGGTGCTGATCTGCGAGCGGATGAGTTTGACAAACTCATCGCCCACCACCGGGCTCTTGCGCGGCAGGGTCTGCAATTCTTCCAGTCGCGCCATGATATCGGGCTTGCTCATGATCTCCGGAATGAGAGCGGTCAGCCTTTGTACGATTGGTGCGGGCAGGTTTTTGGGACCCGACAAACCCAGCCACTGTGAGCCTGTGAGCGAGGGGAAGCCCACTTCAGCAAAGGTCGGGATGTTGGGGAAGGCGGGTAGGCGCGCCGGAGTGGAGATAGCCAGCGCCCGCAGGGTGCTGCCCTTGAGCGCCGCTGTGTTGGTGGTGATGGGGTCAAACAGGCTGTCGATCTGGCCGCCAAGCAGGTCCTGCATGGCCGGGGCGCTGCCCTGGTAAGGCACATGGTCGTGCTGCGGTGCCGGTCC
>VGHR01000046.1 GCA_016868205.1 Betaproteobacteria bacterium | reverse complement strand
GCGACAATGTGTCGATCACGGTCAAGCTGATCGCCCCGATCGCGATGGAAGAGGGTCTGCGCTTTGCCATCCGCGAGGGCGGCCGCACCGTCGGCGCCGGCGTCGTGGCCAAGATCCACGCTTGATTTCAACCTAGGGGTATAGCTCAACTGGCAGAGCGTCGGTCTCCAAAACCGAAGGTTGGGGGTTCGATTCCCTCTGCCCCTGCCACCCGGCAACGGATGGCAAACAGCGTGGCAACAAGCCCGCCGAAAGTCTCCAAAGACTTTGGCGGGCTTCGGTGTCTAAGGATAACGGGCAAATACACAGGATTTACGGCTGCATATGGCCTCTACTGAAGTCGAAACAGTCAGCACTCCGCTCGACAAGATCAAGGTCGGTGCGTCCATCGCCTTGCTGGT
The DNA here is from genome assembly GCA_016868205.1 of Betaproteobacteria bacterium. Taxonomy (GTDB): domain Bacteria; phylum Pseudomonadota; class Gammaproteobacteria; order Burkholderiales; family Burkholderiaceae_C; genus Polaromonas. The sequence continues at coordinate 19,450 of VGHR01000046.1, read as the reverse complement.
CGCGGCCTTGGCCGCCTTTTATCTGACCGGCAAGCAGGGGGCGCTGGTGCAATGGGGCTTGCTGATTGCGGGGCTGGTTGCCGCGGTCGTCGTTTTTGCCCTCTCTGAGCCGGGCAAGCAGCTCATCGCCTTGGGCCGCGACTCGGCGCGCGAGGTGCGTAAGGTGGTATGGCCGACCCGCAAGGAAGCGATGCAGATGACGCTTTATGTCTTCGGCTTTGTGGTGGTGATGGCCCTGTTTCTTTGGCTGACAGACAAGACCCTCGAGTGGGTGCTCTATGACCTCATCCTGGGATGGAAAAAATGACGCAAGCCCCTACTGAAGTCGACGCTTCGGCGGTCAACACCTACCAGCCTGCACCCGGTATGCAGTGGTATGTGGTGCATGCCTATTCCGGCATGGAAAAGGCCGTCGAGCGCAATATTCTCGAGCGAATCAATCGCGCCGGCATGCAGAGCAAGTTTGGTCGCTTCCTGGTGCCAACCGAGGAAGTCGTCGAAATCAAAAACGGCCAGAAGCGAACCACCGAGCGCCGCTTCTTCCCCGGCTATGTGCTGATGGAAATGGTCATGGATGACGAAACCTGGCACTTGGTCAAGCACACCAACAAGGTAACCGGTTTCGTCGGTGGCGCCAAGAATCGTCCCGCCCCGATTTCCGAAGAAGAAGTGCGCAAGATTGTTGAGCAGATGCAGGTCGGCTCAGACAAGCCACGCCACAAGGTGGAATTCATCACCGGCGAGTATGTGCGCGTCAAGGAAGGTCCGTTTACCGACTTCAATGGCACGGTGGAAGAGGTCAACTACGAGAAGAACAAGGTACGCGTCTCGGTCACCATCTTCGGGCGTGCCACGCCCGTCGAGTTGGAGTTCAGTCAGATAGAAAAAACCTGAAATCTGGCAGGTTGGGGCCAAGATTGGCCCTGTCCCCCGAAATCCGCGCAATGTCACTCGGCGCGTAATAAACAGAGTGACACAACCCCCGGGGAGCCAGCGCAGGTTGCTGGCGTTTGTACCCGCAAGGAGTAAGTCATGGCGAAGAAGATCGTCGGCTTCATCAAGCTGCAAGTGCCAGCTGGTAAGGCCAACCCATCCCCCCCTATCGGCCCTGCGTTGGGTCAGCGCGGGCTCAACATCATGGAGTTCTGCAAGGCATTTAATGCCCAGACCCAGGGTGTCGAACCTGGCCTGCCGTTGCCGGTGGTCATCACCGCGTTTGCGGACAAGTCCTTCACCTTCATCATCAAGACGCCACCGGCGACCACCTTGATCAAGAAGGCGATCAAGCTAGACAAGGGCTCGGCCACGCCGCACTCGGCCAAGGTCGGCAAGATCACCCGCGCGCAGCTCGAGGAGATCGCCAAGACTAAGATGAAGGACATGACGGCGGCTGACATCGATGCGGCCGTACGCACCATCGCTGGCTCGGCGCGTTCGATGGGCGTCACTGTGGAGGGCGTGTGAAATGGCCAAACTAAGCAAAAAGCAAAAGGCGCAGGCCGGCAAGGTCGACAGCAACAAGCTCTACCCCATTGCCGATGCGTTGGCGATCGTCAAGGAGTGCGCAACTGCCAAGTTTGACGAGTCGATCGACATCGCCGTGCAACTTGGAGTCGATGCCAAGAAATCCGATCAGGTCGTCCGCGGCGCGGTCGTGCTGCCCAACGGCACCGGTAAAACCAAGCGTGTGGCTGTCTTTGCCCAGGGTGCCAAAGCCGAGGAGGCCAAGGCTGCCGGCGCCGACATCGTCGGCATGGATGATCTGGCCGCTGAGGTCAAGTCCGGCAAGATGGACTTTGATGTGGTGATCGCATCCCCCGATGCCATGCGTGTGGTTGGCACGCTCGGTCAGGTGTTGGGCCCGCGCGGCCTGATGCCCAATCCCAAGGTGGGCACGGTCACCCCCGATGTCGCCACGGCGGTCAAGAACGCCAAGGCCGGTCAGGTGCAGTTCCGGGTCGACAAGGCCGGGATTGTGCACACCACCATCGGTCGCCGTTCTTTCGACACCGACAAGCTCAGGGGCAACCTGGCGGCGGTGATGGATGCGCTGAACAAGGCCAAGCCGGCTTCGAGCAAGGGCATATACCTGCGCAAGCTGGCCGTTTCTTCAACGATGGGTGTGGGCGTGCGCGTCGACACCCAAACCCTGGTGGGGTAAACAGAAATCTGAAGGGACTCTCAAGAGGCCCTTCCGATGTGGTGGGCTGCCGGCTCAAAGGCTGGCAGGCCATCCAAGACCGCTGGTGCTTCGCCCGTAAGGGCGAGGCTTAATAGATACAGCCAGCGCAGATGGCGGTCCCGCTGCTTGAAGGTTTTGCAAAGAAATCCGAAACAGTTGGTCGCTGCAATCCGAGGCGTGTCTGCCGCCCCAAAGTCGGCGACACATTTTTGAAGGAGTAGACCTTGAGTCTCAATCGCAGTGAGAAACAGGCGGTCATCGATGAGGTGACCGCGCTCGCCGCAAAAGCCCAGACGCTCGTGATGGCGGAATACCGTGGTATCACGGTCGCTGACATGACCCGGCTGCGCAGCCAGGCCCGTGAGAAAGGCGTGAACCTGAGCGTGTTGAAAAACACCCTGGCGCGTCGCGCGGTGACCGGCAGCGCTTTCGAAGTCGTGTCCGACCAGATGACCGGACCGCTCATCTATGGCTTTTCCACCGACGCGGTCGCGGCCGCCAAGGTGGTCAGCGACTTCGCCAAGACCAACGACAAACTGGTCATCCGCGGCGGAGCTTTTGCTGGCAAAGCCCTTGATGTCAACGGCGTCAAGCAACTGGCCAACATTCCGTCCAAGGAAGTGCTGCTGGCCCAGTTGTGCGGCTTGCTCATGTCGCCGATCTCCCGCACCGCTGTGGTGTTGGGCGCTCTGGCGGCCAAGAAAGGCGAAGCGGCTGCCGCCTGATAGGCAGCCCATGTTCATACCTCTTAGTTAGGAAATCAAAATGGCATTCGATAAAGACGCATTTCTGACCGTGCTTGACAGCATGACGGTCCTCGAGCTCAACGACCTGGTCAAGGCCATCGAAGAGAAGTTTGGCGTGAGCGCAGCGGCCATGGCCGCGCCGGCCGCTGGTGCGGGTGGCGGCGGTGGCGGCGGTGCCGCTGCAGCCGAAGAAAAGACCGACTTCACTGTGGTGCTGGCCGAGGCTGGCGCCAACAAGGTGGCCGTCATCAAGGCGGTGCGCGAAATCACCGGCCTGGGCCTGAAGGAAGCCAAAGACCTGGTCGATGGTGCTCCCAAGCCAGTCAAGGAAGGCGCGCCCAAGGCCGACGCCGAGGCTGCCAAGAAAAAGCTCGAAGAAGCTGGCGCCAAGGTCGAGCTCAAGTAAGGCTGAGCCGCAAGCTCCGGCTGAACGGCCCCCGGAAGTGCTCACTTCGAGCACTGACCGGGAAGTTCGCAGCAGCCGGGGCCCGGTGACCGAGAAAAGGCCTGGCCCAGCGGCCAGCCTGATGGCCCTCAGAGCGCACCTGAAAAACGACCGCAAGCGCGTCGATTTTCAAGTGTCTTCTGAACCCGACTGCAGAAGACGCCTTGGTTCGGGCGATGTGCAAGGCATCGCCGTCCGCCATCGGTTGGTAGTGGCCAACCACCAAGTCTGAGCTCGGCGCAAGTGTGCCGCTGCTCAAGACAGTCGCCAGAGCACTGACCGTTTCTATTTCGTCCTTCCAAGCGGAGAACTCATGGCCTATTCCTTCACTGAGCGCAAACGCATTCGCAAGAGCTTCGGCAATCGCGAGAGCGTGTTGGCAGTTCCCTACATGCTACAAATGCAAAAAGACGCCTACACGGCTTTTTTGCAGGCAGACCGCCCACCCCAAAAACGACAGCCCGAAGGCCTCCAGGCTGCGTTTGAGAATGCCTTTCCCATCGTCTCGCACAATGGCTTTGTCGAGATGAAGTTCCTCGAGTACAACCTGGCCAAGCCCGCGTTCGATGTGCGCGAGTGCCAGACCCGCGGCTTGACCTTCGCCTCCGCCGTGCGCGCCAAGGTGCAACTCATCATCTACGACCGCGAGTCGTCCACCCCGCAATCGAAGGTGGTCAAGGAGGTCAAGGAGCAAGAGGTCTACATGGGCGAAGTGCCGCTTATGACCGACAAAGGCTCTTTTGTCATCAACGGCACCGAACGGGTTATCGTTTCGCAGTTGCACCGGTCACCTGGCGTCTTCTTTGAGCACGACAAGGGCAAAACTCACAGTTCGGGCAAGCTGTTGTTTTCGGCGCGCATCATTCCTTACCGCGGTTCCTGGCTCGATTTTGAGTTCGACCCCAAAGACATTCTCTACTTCCGCGTCGACCGTCGCCGCAAGATGCCGGTGACTATTTTGCTCAAGGCCATCGGCTTGAACACCGAGTCGATACTGGCCAATTTCTTTGTTTTCGACAACTTCCGCCTGATGGACAGTGGCGCCCAGATGGACTTCGTGGCCGAGCGGATGCGTGGCGAGGTGGCCCGTTTTGACATCACCGACAAGTCGGGCAAGGTCATCGTCGCCAAAGACAAACGCATCACGGCGCGGCACACGCGCGAGCTGGAGCAGAGCGGGACCTCCGCGATCAGCGTGCCCGAGGACTTCCTCACGGGTCGCGTGGTCGCCCGCAATATCGTCGATCCTGAAACTGGCGAGATCATTGCCAAAGCCAACGACGAAATCACCGAGGCACTGCTTAAGAAGCTGCGCACCGCTGGCGTGCTTGATCTGCAGGTGCTCTACACCAACGAACTGGACCAGGGCGCCTACATCAGCCAGACCCTGCGCATGGACGAAACCGCCGACGAGTTTCTGGCCCGTGTTGCCATTTACCGCATGATGCGTCCTGGCGAGCCCCCCACCGAAGATGCGGTGCAGGCCTTGTTCCAGCGCCTGTTCTACAACCCCGATACCTACGATCTCTCGCGCGTCGGTCGTATGAAGTTCAACGCCCGTGTCGGCCGCGCTGAGCCCACCGGAGCCATGGTGTTGAGCAATGACGACATCCTGGCGGTGGTCAAGATCTTGGTCGATCTGCGTAACGGCAAGGGTCAGGTTGACGATATTGATCACTTGGGCAATCGCCGCGTACGCTGCGTGGGCGAGTTGGCCGAGAACCAATTCCGCACCGGTCTTGCGCGTATTGAAAAAGCCGTCAAGGAGCGTCTGGGTCAGGCTGAGCAAGAGCCGCTCATGCCGCACGACCTAATCAACTCCAAGCCCATTTCTGCGGCGCTCAAGGAGTTTTTTGGCGCTTCGCAGTTGTCTCAGTTCATGGACCAGACCAATCCCTTGGCCGAGATCACGCACAAGCGTCGTGTGTCGGCCCTGGGCCCGGGCGGCTTGACCCGTGAGCGTGCCGGCTTCGAGGTGCGCGATGTGCATGTCACTCACTACGGTCGGGTGTGCCCCATCGAAACGCCCGAAGGCCCGAACATCGGCCTGATCAACTCGCTGGCCCTCTATGCGCGTCTGAACGAGTATGGATTTATCGAGACACCGTACCGCCGTGTCGTCGACGGCAAGGTGACGATGGAGATTGACTACCTCTCGGCCATCGAGGAGGGCAAGTATGTGATCGCCCAGGCCAATGCGGCGCTGGACAAGGAGGGCCGTTTGACGGGCGAGTTGGTCTCGGCCCGCGAAAACGGGGAGTCCATCCTGTGCGGCGCCGAGCGCGTGCAGTACATGGATGTCTCGCCGGCGCAGATTGTTTCTGTCGCCGCTTCCCTGGTTCCCTTCCTCGAGCACGACGATGCCAACCGCGCCCTGATGGGCGCCAACATGTCGCGCCAGGCTGTCCCTGTGCTGCGCCCGGAAAAGCCCCTGGTTGGTACTGGCATCGAAAGGGTGGCGGCGATTGACTCGGGCACTGTGGTCACCGCTCGCCGTGGCGGTGTGGTTGACTATGTTGATGCCACCCGTATCGTGGTGCGCGTCAACGACGGTGAGGCGGTGGCCGGTGAGGTCGGTGTCGACATCTACAACCTCATCAAGTACCAGCGCTCCAACCAGAACACCAATATTCACCAGCGTCCTATCGTCAAGCGTGGCGACAAGCTGGCCAAGGGCGATGTGATCGCCGACGGCGCATCCACCGATTTGGGCGAGATTGCCATCGGCCAAAACATGCTGATCGCCTTCATGCCCTGGAACGGATATAACTTCGAAGATTCCATCCTCATTTCCGAGCGCGTGGTGGCCGAAGACCGTTACACCTCGATTCATATTGAAGAGCTGGTGGTCATGGCGCGCGACACCAAGTTGGGCCCTGAGGAAATCACCCGCGATATTCCCAACCTGTCAGAGCAGCAGCTCAACCGTTTGGACGAATCGGGCATCATTTATGTTGGCGCCGAGGTGCAGCCGGGTGACACGCTGGTCGGCAAGGTCACGCCTAAGGGCGAGACCACCCTCACCCCCGAGGAGAAGCTGCTGCGCGCCATCTTCGGTGAGAAGGCTTCCGATGTGAAGGACACCTCTCTGCGCGTGAGCCAGGGTTCGCAGGGGACGGTTATCGATGTGCAGGTATTCACCCGCGAAGGCATCCAGCGCGACAAGCGGGCCCAGCAGATCATCGATGACGAGCTCAAGCGCTACCGTCTGGACCTCAATGACCAGTTGCGTATCGTGGAGGCCGATGCTTTCGATCGCATTGAAAAGCTGCTGGTGGGCAAGCAGGCCAACGGGGGCCCGAAAAAGCTGGCCAAGGGCAGCGCGATAGACAAGGCCTATCTGGCTGAAGTCGAGAAATACCACTGGTTCGACATTCGCCCGGCCGATGAGGATGTAGCGGCTCAACTCGAGTCGATCAAGAACTCGATGGAGCAGACGCGCCACAGCTTTGATTTGGCCTTTGAGGAAAAGCGCAAAAAGCTCACCCAGGGCGACGAGCTGCCGGCCGGTGTACTCAAGATGGTCAAGGTGTATCTTGCCGTTAAGCGCCGCCTGCAGCCTGGCGACAAGATGGCCGGTCGTCACGGCAATAAGGGCGTGGTGTCCAAGATCGTGCCGGTCGAGGACATGCCCTACATGGCCGATGGCACGCCCTGTGACATCGTGCTCAACCCCCTGGGCGTGCCTTCGCGCATGAATGTCGGTCAGGTGCTTGAGGTCCATCTGGGCTGGGCGGCCAAGGGCATTGGGCAGCGTATCGGCGACATGTTGCAAGCTCATACCAAGGCCGCTGAGCTGCGTAGCTTTGTCGAGGGTATTTACAACAAGACTGGGCGCGCCGAGATGCTCAATAAGCTCAGCGATGCGCAGATCATGGAAATGGCAGCCAACCTCAAGGAAGGTGTTCCGTTTGCCACGCCTGTTTTCGATGGCGCCTCAGAAGCCGACATCATGAACATGCTGCAGTTGGCCTATCCCGACAGCGTGGCTGTCGCCAAGGGCTTGACCGCTACGCGTACGCAAGCACAGCTCTACGACGGTCGCACCGGTGATCAGTTTGAGCGCACCACTACGGTGGGCTACATGCACTTCCTCAAGCTGCACCACTTGGTCGACGACAAGATGCACGCCCGCTCCACCGGCCCTTACAGCCTTGTGACTCAGCAGCCGCTGGGGGGCAAGGCCCAGTTTGGCGGCCAGCGTTTCGGCGAAATGGAGGTCTGGGCTCTGGAGGCCTATGGTGCCTCCTATGTGCTGCAGGAAATGCTCACCGTCAAGTCCGACGATGTGCAGGGTCGTACCAAGGTGTATGAGTCCATCGTCAAGGGCGAGCATGCGATTTCAGCCGGCATGCCCGAATCATTCAATGTGCTGGTCAAGGAAATCCGTTCGCTGGGTATCGACATCGAACTCGAGCGTTCGTAAGCATGGGGGGACTGCCCCGATTTGCGCAGCCAATGAGCGTGCGTCCCCTGCTGATCAAAATTTAAGGATTTGAGCCATGAAATCACTTCTGGACCTGTTCAAGCAATTTACCCCCGATGAGCACTTCGATGCCATCAAGATCGGGCTGGCCTCGCCCGAAAAAATCCGTTCCTGGTCTTTCGGGGAAGTCAAAAAGCCCGAAACCATCAACTACCGGACCTTCAAGCCCGAGCGCGACGGCCTGTTCTGCGCCAAAATTTTCGGGCCGATCAAAGACTACGAATGTCTGTGCGGCAAGTACAAGCGTCTCAAGCACCGCGGCGTGATCTGCGAGAAGTGCGGTGTCGAGGTCACGCAGACCAAGGTGCGCCGCGAGCGCATGGGCCACATCGATCTGGCTGCCCCCTGCGCCCACATCTGGTTCCTCAAGTCCCTGCCCAGCCGCCTCGGTTTGGTGTTGGACATGACCCTGCGTGATATCGAGCGCGTGCTGTACTTTGAAGCCTATGTGGTCACTGACCCAGGCATGACCCCGCTCAAGAAGTTCGCCATCATGTCCGAGGACGACTTCGACGCCAAGCGCAAAGAGTATGGCGACGAATTTGTGGCCAAGATGGGAGCCGAGGGCATCAAGGATTTGCTCGAAGGTCTGGACCTCGATGTTGAGATCGAGAAGCTGCGCAACGACCTTACGGGGTCGGAGCTCAAGATCAAGAAAAACGCCAAGCGGCTCAAGCTGATGGAGGCTTTCAAGAAGTCGGGCATCAAGCCCAATTGGATGGTGATGGAAGTGCTGCCGGTGCTGCCGCCTGACCTGCGCCCGCTGGTGCCTCTGGACGGTGGGCGTTTCGCCACCTCTGACTTGAACGACCTGTATCGCCGCGTCATCAACCGCAATTCGCGTTTGCGCCGTCTGCTCGAGCTCAAGGCCCCCGAGATCATTGCTCGCAATGAAAAGCGCATGCTGCAGGAAGCTGTCGACTCGCTGTTGGACAACGGCCGTCGCGGCAAGGCCATGACTGGCGCCAACAAGCGCGCCCTGAAGTCTCTGGCGGACATGATCAAGGGCAAGAGCGGCCGCTTCCGCCAAAACCTTTTGGGTAAGCGCGTTGATTACTCGGGTCGTTCAGTCATTACCGTGGGCCCGACCCTCAAGCTGCATCAGTGCGGCTTGCCCAAGCTGATGGCGCTCGAGTTGTTCAAGCCCTTCATCTTCTCGCGCCTGGAGGCGATGGGTATTGCCACTACCATCAAGGCCGCCAAGAAGGAAGTCGAGTCTGGGACTCCGGTGGTGTGGGACATCCTGGAAGAGGTGATCAAGGAACACCCGGTGCTGCTCAACCGCGCGCCGACCTTGCACCGCCTGGGTATCCAGGCCTTCGAGCCCATTTTGATCGAAGGCAAGGCCATTCAGTTGCACCCGCTGGTTTGCTCGGCCTTCAACGCCGACTTTGACGGCGATCAAATGGCTGTTCATGTGCCCTTGTCGGTCGAGGCGCAGATGGAAGCCCGCACGCTGATGCTGGCCACCAACAATGTGCTTTTCCCAGCCAACGGCGAGCCCTCTATCGTGCCTTCGCAGGATGTGGTGCTCGGCCTGTACTACGCTACCCGCGAGCGCATCAATGCGCGCGGGGAAGGCTTGGTCTTTTCTGACATCGCCGAGGTACAGCGTGCGCACGATGCCGGCGAGTTGGATCTCAATGCGCGCATCAGTGTGCGTCTGACCGAGTACACCCGCAGCCGCTCCAGCGGCCAGTTTGAGGTGTCGACCCAGGTTTGGGACACGACCACCGGTCGGGCCCTGCTGTCTGAAATCCTGCCCAAGGGGCTGTCTTTTGCCAACATCAACAAGGCCCTGAAGAAAAAGGAAATCTCCAAACTCATCAACGCGGCCTTCCGCAAGTGCGGCCTCAAAGAGACGGTGGTCTTCGCCGACCGCCTGCTGCAAAACGGTTTCCGCTTGGCCACCAAGTCGGGCATTTCGATTTGCATCGACGACATGCTCGTGCCCAAGGAAAAGCACGGCATCATTGAGCGTGCTGAAAAAGAGGTCAAGGAAATCGAGCAGCAGTATGTCTCGGGTCTGGTCACCGTGGGCGAGCGCTACAACAAAGTGGTCGATATCTGGGGCAAAGCCGGCGACGAGGTCTCCAAGGTCATGATGGCCCAGTTGGCCAAGGAGAAAGTGGCTGACCGACATGGTGCGCAGGTGGATCAGGAGTCCTTCAATTCCATCTACATGATGGCCGACTCCGGCGCTCGCGGCTCGGCTGCGCAGATCCGTCAGCTCGCGGGCATGCGCGGTTTGATGGCCAAGCCCGATGGCTCGATCATCGAAACGCCTATCACGGCCAATTTCCGCGAAGGCCTGAATGTTCTGCAGTACTTCATCTCCACGCACGGCGCGCGCAAGGGCTTGGCCGATACCGCCCTCAAGACAGCCAACTCCGGCTATCTGACGCGCCGTTTGTGCGATGTGGTTCAGGACCTGGTGGTGACCGAAGACGATTGCGGCACCCATGAAGGCTCGGTGATGCGGGCGATTGTTGAGGGCGGCGAAGTCATTGAATCGCTGCGTGAGCGTGTGCTCGGCCGCACCACGGTTGACGATGTGATCCATCCGGAAACCCGCGCTGTTCTGGTGCCCGCTGGCGTGCTCCTGGACGAAGACCTGCTCGATGACATTGAGCTTGCCGGCATTGACGAGGTCAAGGTGCGTACCGCCCTGACCTGCGCCACCCGCTTTGGCCTGTGCGCCAAGTGCTACGGCCGCGATCTGGGCCGCGGCGGCCTGATCAATGTGGGCGAAGCCGTGGGCATCATTGCGGCTCAGTCCATCGGTGAGCCGGGTACCCAGCTGACGATGCGCACCTTCCACATTGGCGGCGCGGCCTCGCGTGCGGCAGTGGCCTCCAGCGTACAAGCCAAGTCCAATGGCGTGGTTGGCTTTAATGCCCCGATGCGTTATGTGACCAACAGCGCCGGCGAACTCGTGGTGATCGCTCGCTCTGGCGAGGTCATCATTCATGATGAGCATGGCCGTGAACGCGAGCGCCATAAAGTCCCCTACGGTGCGGTGCTCACGGTCAAGGCCGATCAGCCGATCAAGGCCGGCGCCGTGTTGGCCAATTGGGACCCCTTGACCCGCCCCATCATCACCGAATTTGCTGGCAAGGTGTCCTTCGAGAATGTCGAAGAAGGCGTTACTGTGGCCAAGCAGGTCGATGAGGTGACCGGCCTGTCGACGCTGGTGGTCATCGATCCCAAGCGACGCGGCTCGGCCAAGGTCGTGCGTCCGCAAGTCAAGCTCATCGATGCGGCCGGCAAGGAGGTCAAGATTCCAGGCACCGATCACTCGGTGACCATTGGTTTCCCGGTCGGCGCTCTGGTGCAAGTGCGAGACGGTCAGGAGGTGGGCCCCGGCGAAGTGCTGGCCCGCATCCCGATGGAGGGTCAGAAGACGCGCGATATCACCGGCGGTCTGCCGCGGGTGGCCGAGCTGTTCGAGGCCCGGACTCCCAAAGACAAAGGCATTTTGGCCGAGATGACTGGCACCATTTCGTTCGGCAAGGAGACCAAAGGCAAGGTGCGCCTGCAGATCACCGACCCCGAGGGCAAAGTCTGGGAAGAGCTGGTGCCCAAGGAGAAGAACATCCTCGTCCACGAGGGGCAGGTGGTCAACAAGGGAGAGACTATCGTCGACGGCCCGGCCGACCCACAGGATATTTTGCGTCTACTGGGCATGGAGGAGCTGGCGCACTACATCGTCGATGAAGTGCAGGATGTCTACCGCCTCCAGGGTGTGAAGATCAACGACAAGCATATCGAGGTGATCGTGCGCCAGATGCTGCGACGCGTGGTAGTCGAGAATCCTGGCGATTCAAGCTACATCGCCGGCGAACAGGTTGAGCGCTCGGCCATCCTCGACACCAACGATGCGTTGCGCGCCGAGGGCAAGGTGCCGGCCACCTTCACCAATCTGTTGCTGGGCATTACCAAAGCCTCTCTGTCGACTGACTCCTTCATCTCCGCTGCGTCCTTCCAAGAGACTACGCGGGTGCTCACCGAGGCGGCCATCATGGGCAAGCGCGATGAGTTGCGTGGCTTGAAGGAAAATGTCATTGTTGGTCGCCTGATCCCTGCGGGCACGGGCTTGGCCTATCATGAGGCGCGCAAGGTCAAAGACGCGATGGACGAGGCTGAGCGGCGTGCGATCGCTGATGCCGAGGCTGCCGAGCTGCAAGCGGCCACGGGCGGTAGCGAAGACAGCCCCGCGCAGACGGTCTGATCTGGCGTAGCGGGCTTTGGTCCGACCCGCCCGCATCCGGTTCCCGGGTGCGGGCTTTTTTTCGCTCTGGGCTAAAGTGAGCGGTCTTTTATGTCGACAAGCTTTTTGGTTTTTGGGGCCTGCGCTGCGCTGTCCGTGTTCTGGGCGGTGGGCGCGCACAACCGCTTGGTGCGGCTTAGCCATGCGGTGGTGGCCGCCCATGCGCCGGTTGATACCTATCTGCGGGCTCGCCAGCTGATGCTCGGCAACTGGCTGGGAGACGCCGCCCGCGGCGGTTTGGCGCCGGCAGATCGCTCGGCTCTGGGTCAAGCGCTGCAGGCCGTCGACAAGGCCTTGGACGACGCGAGGCGTCACAGCCTCAGTCCGGTTGAGTTGTCCCGGCTCAATCAGGCCGAGCAGGCTCAGAACGAAGCGCTGACTCGTCTGTGGTTCAGGGCTGCTGGCTCGCACGAGGAGGTGGACGCAAGACGTCAGGACCTGCGGCAGGCTTTGTTTGAGGCCAACGAGCAGATCGCTCTGGCGGCTGTTCCCTACCTCGCCGCCGTGCGGGCCTACAACCAGGCGGTGACCGAATTTCCAGCGGTGCTGGTGGCCCGCCTGTCGAGGTTGCGTGCGCTGCCCGAGTTTTGCATGCTGGATGCGGCCGCTTCCCCTTGGGCTCTGGCAGACATGCGGCGGGGGTAAACCCTGGCGCCGAGTCAGGCCTGAGGGTCGATCCGGAGAGCTCAAGCAGCCCCGAGCGGATATATTCGGGGCGTTCCTGCGCCTTGGGCCCGTTTCCGGATCCGAAGCGGCAGTGTTTTTTACCCCAAAAGGAGACAGTGTCATGACTCTACGCCATTGGTCCGCCGCGCTGGCCTTGCTGGGCAGCCTGGTGTCTGCGCAGGCGCAGACGGTTTCACCTCAAGAGGCCCTGTATATCCGGGCGCTGGCAGCCACTTGTGCCAACTGCCACGGCACCGCGGGTCAGGCCGCGGCGGGTTCGGCCAACGCCACCTTGGCTGGCCGCAACGACATCGCCGCGCAGATGCGGGCCTTCAAGAGCGGCGCGCGTCCCGCCACTGTGATGCACCAATTGGCCAAGGGCTACAGCGACGCGCAGATCGACGCCATCGCCGCCTACTTTGCCGTCCAGAAGCAATAAGGAGCACGCCATGAACGCCCGATCCCTCTCCCGTCGTCATGTGCTGCAAAGTGCTGCTGCGCTGAGCCTGCTGGGCCTGTCGGCCTGCGCCACCACTTCCATTCCCGCCCGCGCCAAAGTGGTGGTGGTCGGCGGTGGCTATGGGGGCGCCACGGCTGCCAAGTATGTGCGCTGGCTTTCCGACTACAAGGTCGATGTGGTCCTGATTGAGCCGCAGGAAACCTTTATCTCTTGCCCCATCTCCAACCTGGTGCTCTCGGGCGTCAGGCAAATGGCGGACATCACCACGCCCTACACCGCCCTGTCCAAGCGTCACGGCGTGACCGTGGTGCGCGACATGGCCAAAAGCATAGACACGCGTGCCAAGACGGTCACACTTGGGGGCGGTGCGACCATCGGCTACGACAAGCTGATCGTCTCCCCGGGCATCGACCTGCAGTTCGACAGCGTGGAAGGTCTGCGTGCGGCCAATGCGTCGGGCCAGATCTTGCAGGCCTGGAAAGCCGGCCCCGAAACCATGGCGCTGCGCCGCCAACTCGAGGCCATGCCCGACGGCGGCGTGTTTGCCATCACCATCCCCGAAGCCCCCTACCGCTGCCCACCAGGGCCCTATGAGCGTGCCAGCGTGATCGCCGGTTACTTCAAGGCGCAAAAGCCGCGCAGCAAGGTGCTGATACTCGATGCCAATCAGGATGTCCTGTCCAAGGGGCCGCTCTTCAAGCGCGTCTGGAATGAACAGTACAAGGGCATCATCGAATACCGTCCCCAGCACAAGGTGACGGCGGTCGATGCCAAGGCCGGCGTGATCAAGTTCGATGTGCAGGACGATGTCAAGGCGCAGGTGCTCAATGTGCTGCCCCCGATGCGCGCTGGCGCCATTGCCGTGCAGACCGGTTTGAACAACCAGGGCAGCAATCGTTGGTGTGGTGTCAATTACCTCAACTTTGAGTCCACTGCGGCCAAGGATGTGCATGTTTTGGGCGACTCCATCCAGATCGCCCCCGCCATGCCCAAGAGCGGACACATGGCCAACAGCCATGCCAAGGTGGCTGCCGCGGCCATCGTGGCCGAGCTCTCAGGCTGGCCGATCAATCCGGCCCCCATGCTCACCAACACCTGCTACAGCTTCATCGACCCCAAAATGGCCATTCATGTCGCCAGCGTGCACGAGTATGTGGCGGCTGAAAAGACCTTCAAAACGGTCGCTGGTTCCGGCGGGGTGAGCACCGGGCCGACTGAGCTTGAAGGCGTTTACGCACTGAGTTGGGCCAGCAATATCTGGGCGGACTCCCTGACTTGATGGCCCCGGGGGTCGGCCGCGCGCTTGGCCCCGCTTCATGACGCACAGCGCTCCTGACCTCTGGCAGCTTTTGCAGGCCAGCGCCGAGGTGCTGGCGCAGGTGCGTGCTGGCCGCTCCACCACGGCCCTGTTTGATGCGCTGGACCCGACCCTGCGCCCCGGGGTACAGGCCTTGTCCCTGCAGGTGCTACGCAGTCTTGGAAGGGCGCTGGCGCTGCGCCGGCAATTGGCTTCGCGTCAGCCGCCCGCCGCCAGCGACGCGTTGTTGTGCACCGCCCTGGCCCTGCTTGTCGCCGACCCAGCACCGTACCCGCCGCACACTCTGGTGACGCAGGCGGTGGAGGCCGCCAAGCGCAATCGCGCCACCCAGGCCCATGCGTCCTTTATCAATGCATGCCTGCGCCGACTGCTGCGCGAACGCGAGCAGTTGCTGGCGGCCGTGCAGGAGCCGCAGGCTCGCTGGAATCACCCGAACTGGTGGATAGAGCGTCTGGCGCAGGACCATCCGGCGCATTGGCAGGCCGTACTGACCAGCGGCGACAAGCCCGCGGCTTTGGTGCTGCGTGTCAATGCGCGCCGTGTTTCGCGCGAGCACTGCCTGAGCGTCTGGAGCGAGGCCGGCATTGCCGCTGAGCCGGTTGGCGACAACGGTTTGCGGCTGCTGCGCTCGCAAACGGTCGTGAGCCTGCCGGGTTATGCGCAGGGCTGGTTTTCGGTGCAGGATGCCGCCGCACAGAGGGCAGCGCCCCTGCTGCTGCAAGGACTTGTCCCTGCTGGCCAGCGACTGCGTCTGCTCGACGCTTGTGCCGCCCCGGGCGGTAAGACCGCCCATCTGCTCGAACGGACGGAGGCTGATGTGCTGGCGCTTGATATCGATGCCGACCGTATCGGCCGTATCAAAGACAACCTGGGCCGGCTCGGTCTGAGCGCGCAGGTTGAGCTCGCCGATGCAGCCGAGCCGGCCCAGTGGTGGGACGGCCGGCTGTTTGACGGTGTTTTGCTCGACGCCCCCTGCACAGCTTCTGGCATCGTTCGCCGGCACCCCGATGTGCGCTGGCTGCGCCGCCCGGATGATGTGGCTGAACTGGCCGCCCAGCAGGCCCGACTGCTGCAGGCGCTCTGGCCCTTGGTGCGACCCGGGGGGCGCTTGCTGTATTGCACCTGCTCAGTTTTCAAGGCGGAGGGTCAGGACCAGGTGCAAGCGTTTCTTGCGCGCCACAGGCAGGCGCAATTGCTGCCCTCTCCGGGCCATTTGCTGCCGGGCATAGGCTCGGTAGACGCCCGCTTGCCGGACAATCCGGAGGGTGAGCACGATGGTTTTTTCTACGCCCTGCTGCAGCGAGGTTAATTCCAATAACGGATCCGCGCTGCGACGCTTCTGGCGCAAGGCCTGGGCCGTCCTTGTTCTGGGCTGGCTCATCTCCGGGACCCAGGCCGCCGAAGTAACGAGCTTGCGCACCGAGCGCATTGACGAGGGCATCTACCTCAGTGCCAATTTGCAGCTTGAGCTTCCGCAGGTCATCGAAGACGCGCTGCTCAAGGGAATTGCCCTCATCTTCGTCGCCGAAGTCGAGGTGTTCCGCGAGCGCTGGTACTGGACCGATAAACGGGTGGTGCAGGCCAGTCGCAGCATGCGTCTGGCCTATCAGCCGCTCACGCGTCGCTGGCGCCTGAGTCAGGGTGGTGGCGAAGCCGCGAATCAGCCCACGCGGGTCAGCCTGGCCCAGACCTTCGACAGCCTGGCCGATGCAGTCAATGCGCTGGAGGGCATCGCCCGCTGGCGTATCGCCGAGGCGTCAGACATCGAGGCCGGTGCGCCCTACCTGCTGAGCTTTCGTTTCAGGCTTGATGCCGGGCAATTGCCGCGGCCCTTTCAGATTGGTATCGCCGGCCAGCGCGACTGGCAGCTCAATTTGGAGCGGCGTCAGCCGCTGAAGCTGGCCCCGCCAGAGGCACGGCCGTGAGTCAGGCTTCAGCCCCCCTCCCACGGCAGCGCAGCGGGCGGTGGCTGTTCGGCATGGGCGTAGGCGTCGTGGCAGCGTTGGGGCTGGTATTGCTTTTCATGCTGGCCCAGGCCACCGGCAACCGCGAGGTATACGAGCGCTACTACCCCATTCTTTTTGTACTCAACATCGCGGTCGCCGGGCTGCTGGCCCTGGTCATCGTATGGGCGGCGGTGCGCATGGGTATACGCTGGCGGCAGCGCAAATTTGGCAGCCGCCTGCTGGTCAAGCTGGCGGCCATCTTTGCCTTGGTGGGCTTGCTGCCCGGGCTGATGATTTACATCGTTTCCTATCAGTTCGTCTCGCGCTCCATTGAAAGCTGGTTCGATGTACGCGTGGAGGCGGCGTTGGCCTCGGGCCTGCAACTGGGGCGATCCACACTTGAACGCGTCGAGGCCGAGGTAGGCAACCGCGCGCGTGCCGCAGCCGACCAGACGGCCCAGACCCCCGAGGCCGGCCTGGGGCTGAGCCTGGAGCGCCTGCGTGAGCAACTTGGAGTGCGCGAGATTACGCTGTGGAGTGCGTCGGGCCAGCCGCTGGCCAGCGCCAGCCGGGCCCGGACCTTGTTGTTGCAACAGTCTGAGCGACCCACCTCTCAGCAGATGCGGCAGGCGCGCAGTCAGTCGGTGGTCACTCAAATTGAAGGGCTGGATGATGCTTCCCCGGTTGCTTCTTCCCAGGCCCCCCGCGCCCGGGTGCGCGCCCTGGCGGTGGTCAACAGCCCCGGCTTTAGTCTGGGCGGCGCGCCGCGCTACCTGCAGCTCATTGAGGACCTGCCAGCCGATCTGGTGGCCAATGCGCTGGCGGTACAGGAGGCCAACCGCGAGTATCAGGAGCGCGCCCTGGCCCGTGACGGGCTGCGCCGCATGTACATCGGCACGCTTACCCTGACTTTGTTTTTGGCGGTCTTTGGCGCGGTGTTGCTGGCCGTATTGCTGGGCACCCAGCTCGCCAAGCCCCTTTTGCTCTTGGCCGAGGGTGTGCGACAGGTGGCGCGGGGCGACCTACGACCCAAAACCACCTTGCAAACGCGCGATGAACTCGGTGGTCTGACCCGTTCCTTTGCCGACATGACCCAGCAGCTGGCCGAGGCGCGCAGCGCGGTGCAGGTCAGCATGAGCCAGGTCGATGCCGCGCGCGAGAGTTTGCAGACTATCCTGGACAACCTGACAGCCGGTGTCATGGTTCTCGATGCGCAGGGGCGCATCATCTCCAGCAACCCCGGCGCCACCCGCATCCTGCGGGCTCCTCTGGCTGCACAAATGGGTAAGTCTCTTGCTGAAATTCCCGGGCTCCAAGATTTTGGCGAGGGCGTGCACGCGCAATTTGAAGCCTATCTGCGTGAAAAAGACGACCATGGTCAGGAGCACTGGCAGCAATCGTTTGAGCTGTATGGCGGCATTGGCGTGGCGGGCGATGCCGCTGTGACGCTGATCGCGCGCGGCACCCGCATGCCCGGCACCCAGGATTGCCTGCTCGTTTTTGATGATGTGACCGAGGTGGTCTCAGCCCAGCGCGCACAAGCTTGGGGTGAGGTGGCCCGGCGGCTGGCCCATGAGATCAAGAACCCGCTCACACCCATACAACTATCTGCCGAACGGCTCGAGCGCAAATTGGCCGACAAACTTGAAGGCTCCGAACAGCAGGTCTTGACCAAATCGGTGCGCACCATCGTCGATCAGGTCGATGCGATGAAGCGGCTGGTCAATGAATTTCGGGATTTTGGCCGTCTGCCCAAGGCTGAACTGCGGGCCGTTGACCTCAACGCACTGGTCACCGATGTCATGCAGCTCTATCCGCAAGACCAAGGGGGGGTGCCTGTTGCCCTGGACCTGGCCCCCGGGCTGCCCCTGGTGCGGGGCGACCCCCAGCAGCTGCGGCAAGTCATACACAACCTGCTGCAGAACGCTCAGGACGCGCACGAGGGCAAAGTCTTTGAGCCCGGTGAGCCCGGTCCCCTGGTCACCTTGCAGACCGAATACTCCGAGGCCAGCCGGCGCGTCAGGCTACTGGTGCGCGACCGCGGCTGCGGTTTTCCGGACCACATCCTCAAGCGCGCCTTCGAGCCCTATGTCACCTCCAAGGCCAAGGGTACGGGTCTGGGGCTGGCGGTGGTCAAAAAAATTGCTGACGAACACCAGGCCCGGATCGATATTGGCAACCGCAGCAGCGAGGGCCAGTTACGCGGGGCGCAAGTCTCGTTATCATTCCCGATTGAGGCAACTGCCTGAGACGGCTCGAAGCCATTACCATTTCTCTCCATCCGGGTTCTCAAAAAAGCGGATTCATGGCAAACATTCTTGTGGTCGACGATGAACTGGGTATCCGCGATTTGCTCTCGGAAATCCTCAACGATGAAGGCCATCAAGTGGAGTTGGCCGAAAACGCCGCCCAGGCGCGTGCGGCCCGTCAGCGTGTGCGACCCGATTTGGTGCTGCTCGATATCTGGATGCCCGATACCGACGGCGTGACCTTGCTCAAGGAGTGGTCGGCCAGCGGGCAGCTCAATATGCCAGTGATCATGATGAGCGGCCATGCCACCATCGACACCGCCGTCGAAGCCACGCGCATTGGTGCGATGGCATTTCTGGAAAAGCCTATCACCCTACAAAAGCTTTTGCAGGCGGTAGATCAGGGCCTCAACCGCGGTCTGAGCAGGAAACCACCGCCCGGTGTCATGGCCAGCGTCGTCACGCTCTCGCAAGGAACCACCTCAGCCCAGCCGCTTGCTCCCAAGGTTGATCCCGGCCCACAGCCTGTGCAGCCCTTCTCGCTGGAAAAGCCCCTGCGCGATGCGCGCGATGATTTTGAGAAAGCCTATTTCGAATTTCATCTGGCCCGCGAGGGCGGCTCTATGACTCGCGTGGCCGAGAAAACGGGCCTTGAACGCACTCACCTCTACCGCAAGCTCAA
>VGHR01000045.1 GCA_016868205.1 Betaproteobacteria bacterium | reverse complement strand
TCGCCCGAGGAGGACTCGTCGCGGCCCCAGCGAGAGTCGTTGAGATTGAACATGCCGCGAACGCGCTGAAACAGGCGCTGGGGCCAGGCCACGAAGGTTTGCGGCACAGGGTTGAACTTCATGATGGACGGATAAGAGTCTTTATTCTGTAAGCGACATTGTGCCTAAACCGTGAGGACTTCCCTGCGTAGGCTCACATAACCCCGCCCCGACCCCGGCGATCGCCCCGGCCGGGCCAGCGCGACGCAGCAGCAAGTCTCGCAGCTCTGGCAGGCCCTCCCCGGTGCGTGCACTGACAAACACCCGCTCGCCCACCTCCTGGGCGCTGTGCCGCAAGACCTCGTGCAGACGCAGTGGTCTGCGTCCGTCAGGCAGGGCGTCAAGCTTGTTGAACACCAGCACCTGCGGCAGATGATCGGCACCGATCTCTGCCAGCACCTTGTGCACCTGCTCAATCTGCTCCGGATGATCCGGATTGGCCGCGTCGACCACATGCAGTAACAGGTCGGCCTCGGCCGCCTCCTGCAAGGTGGCCTCGAAGGCGTCGATCAGCCCGTGCGGCAGATCGCGTATGAAACCCACGGTATCGGACAGCGTCATGAGCCGATCGCCGGCCGATCCGTCCGCGCCCGTTGAGCCCAAATAGAGCTGCCGGGTTGTGGTGTCGAGCGTTGCAAACAACTGGTCGGCTGCATAGGCCCGGGCCTTGACCAGGGCATTGAACAAGCTGCTCTTGCCGGCATTGGTGTAGCCCACCAGGGAGACGGCGAATGTCTGGCGGCGCTGTCGCTGTCTGCGCTGGGTCTGGCGCTGGCGCTTGATGCGGACCAGCCGCTCACGCGTGCGCTTGATCGCCTCGCCAATCATGCGCTTGTCCAGTTCGATCTGCTTTTCACCCGGTCCTCCGCGCAGACCCGCCCCGCCGGCCTGGCGCTCCAGGTGCGACCATCGACGCACCAACCGGGTTGAAAGGTATTGCAGCCGGGCCAGTTCAACCTGTAGCTTGCCTTCATGACTTCGCGCACGCTGCCCGAAGATTTCCAGAATCAGCAAAGTACGGTCATTGACCGGCATGTCAAGACAGCGCTCAAGGTTACGCTGCTGAGCTGGGCTAAGCGCCTGATCGAACAAGACCTCAGTCGCTCCGGTCTCCAGCGCCAACGCCTTGATCTCTTCGGCCTTTCCAGAGCCAACAAACAGCGCAGCATCGGGCGCACGCCGCTTGCAAGTCACCCGGGCCACCGGCCGCAGGCCCGCTGTCTGCGCCAGCAGACCAAGCTCCTGCAATTGCGCATCGAAGTGCGGCAGGCCCAGGTCGACGCCCACCAAAAGGACTGGGGGCGGCGTCCCTAGCGGGCGTTCGGAGGGATTCAGGAGGAGGGGCCTTCCTCAGTGTTTGAGAAATTCACCGCGCGTCCCGGCACAATGGTTGAGATCGCGTGCTTGTAGACCATCTGAGTGACGGTGTTGCGCAGCAGCACCACATACTGGTCGAAGGACTCGATTTGCCCTTGCAGCTTGATACCGTTGACCAGGTAAATGGACACCGGCACATGCTCGCGGCGCAAAGTGTTGAGAAAAGGATCTTGCAGAAGCTGGCCTTTATTGTTGCTCACGATATGGTCCGTGTTCAAGGAAAGTTGGGGGCCACACATTACCACAGCCCAGACCGCTGAGTTTGGGGCCTCAGTCAGACGACCGGTCGGCGTAAGGGTTCTGGGCGGTTTTCATCTGGATACGCAAAGGGGTGCCGACGAGATCAAACTCCTTGCGAAAGCGTCCCTCCAGATAACGCTTGTAAGTCGCGCTGACCTGGTCGAGGGAGTTGCCATGAATCACGATCACCGGGGGGTTCATGCCACCTTGGTGGGCATAGCGCATCTTCGGTCGCGACAGACCCGAGCGCTGCGGCTGCTGAAAGGCCACAGCCTCAATCAGCAGGCGGGTCAGGACCGGGGTGGACATCTTGCGGAAGGCCGCCGAGTGCGCCTGCACCAGTGAGGTCCACAGAGGCCCCAACCCTTGCCGCTTGACTGCTGAAATGCGGTGCAGCGAAGCGAATTTCATGAAGGGCAGGCGGGTTTCGATCGAGCGCTCGAGCATCTGACGCTGATAGGCGTCGATGGCGTCCCATTTGTTGACAGCCAGCACCACGGCACGCCCACTCTCGAGGATGAAGCCGGCAATATGGGCGTCCTGATCGGTCACGCCCTGGGTAGCATCGAGCAGCAGCAAGACCACATGGGCGCCCTCGATAGCCTGCAGGGTCTTGACCACGGAAAACTTCTCGATGGCTTCGAAAACCCGGCCCTTGCGCCTGAGTCCGGCGGTATCGATGAGTTCAAAGCGACGGCCGTCACGCTCGAATGGCACCCGGATGGCATCGCGGGTGGTGCCTGGCAGGTCGAAGGCCACCAGACGCTCCTCGCCCAGCCAGGTGTTGATAAGGGTAGATTTGCCCACATTGGGTCGCCCGGCCACAGCCAGCCTGATCACCCCCTGCCCCTCGTCCTCGGCCGACTCGTCCTCCTGAGGCTGCGGCTGCAGGCAGGCCAGGGCCGCCTCGACCATGCTTCTCATGCCCTGCCCGTGCGAAGCCGAGACCGGCATGACCTCGCCCAGGCCGAGCTCAAAAAACTCGGCCAATTGCGCCCCGGCCTTCATGCCCTCAGCCTTGTTGGCGACCAGCACCGAGGGCTTGCCCAGCTTGCGCAAGTAAGCGGCGATGTCGTGATCCTGCGCAGAAAGGCCTTCCCTCGCATCGACCACAAAAATCACGACATCAGCCTCAGCCACCGCCTGGCGGGTCTGGCGCGCCATTTCCCGGTAGATGCCCGACTCCGCTGTGGGCTCAAAGCCGCCGGTGTCGATGACGATAAAGGCCTGCGCGCCCAGTCGGGCGTTACCGTAGTGCCGATCGCGGGTCAAACCCGCGTAATCGGCCACGATCGCATCACGGGTGCGAGTCAGGCGATTGAAAAGAGTGGACTTGCCCACATTGGGCCGCCCCACCAGGGCAATAACCGGCTTCATCGGGAATTTTGGGCTTCAAGCAGGCTCAGGCCCGAATTAAAGGGGCAGGAAGGCGAACACGCCGCCCGATCGGGTGACCACGATCAGCGTTTGTCCGACCAAAACCGGCGGCGCAGCCACGGCCGAGCCGTCGGTACTGATGCGTCCCAGCGGGCTGCCGTCCTCGCGCGAGAGCAGGTGCACGAAACCCTGCAGATCACCGACCGCCACCGAACGTCCGATCAGCAAGGGCGCCGTCAGCTCCCGAAAGCGCAGCCGGTCGTAACTCCAGACCCGCTCGCCGTTGCTCATGCGCCAAGTCTGAACCTGACCATCTGACTCGACCCCGTAGAGCAGGCGCTCATCGGCGGCCAGGCCAACCTCACCATCGGCCGGCCGGCTCCACTGCAAGCGGCCACTTTGGGCATCCGCACACGCCACGGCGGCCTGGAAAGCGCGCGCACAAACCACCGAACCCTGACGGGCGGCTGGTCCAACCAAGTCGACCAGGCGCTCGATCTCATTGATGCCCCGGGGCGAGGCCACGGGAACATCCCATCGCACCGAGCCGTTGGAAGGATTCAGACCCGAGAGACGGCCGCCCAGACCGACCAGCAAGGTATCGCCCACCGGCAACATCACGCCCGACTGACGCAGCACCAAGGGGTCACCCCCAGGGCGCTGCTGCGCCCACAAGCGTTGCCCCCCTTGACCGTCGTAAGCCGTTACCGCGCGGTCGGCGGTCAACAGAAACACGCGCGCCCCGGCCACCAGGGGGGCGGAAAAGGCCTGAGCCGCGAGACGCTGACGCCAGGCCACCCGGCCCTCACGCAGGGCCACCAGTTCATTGTTGCGTGTCACCACCGCCACCGTCTTGCCGTCGCTGCCGACGCCGGCCGACAAGGGCGCACCGACCGAGGTACGCCAGAGCTCACGCCCGGTGGCAGCATCCAGTTCGACCACCGTGCCCTCACCGGTGCCGATGACCACGCTGCTGGCGTGCACCTGCACGAAAGCCGGGTAATCAATGCGCGCCAGCCGTTGCGACCAGGCCTGACGCACGCCGATGGTCGGGTTGATCGCCTGCAAATCAGCCGGCTTGGGCCGGGGCGAGCCGGTGGAACAGGCCGCCAGGATCGCCGCGAGGGCAAGCGTAAAGACAAGGCGTTTCATTTCTTGGCCTCTACAGCCGGCTTGGAAACATCAAGCCCCAAGGCATTGAGCTTGATCTCCACCAGCTTCTTGTATTCAACCGATTCTTCAAGCCCCTCGTAGGCTTTACGGTACGCCTCGCGAGCCTCAGCCGGCTTGCCCTGGGCCAGGTAGATATCGCCGCGACGATCGTGCGCAAGCGCAGCAAAGGCAGGGGGAATTTCCTTGGCCAGATAAGCCAGGGCCTCGTCATAGGCCTTGGCCTCCAAGGCCAAGGCGGCCAGACGCAGGCGCGCCACCGCGCGCAGACCGTCGTCGTTGGATTTTTCAAGCACCCAGGTCAGCGAGGATTTGGCAGCATCACTCTGGCTCTTGTCGTAGTAGGCGCGGGCAGCCAGCAAGGCAGCCTGGTGTGCAAAGGTGGTGTTGGGGTAGCGTTCCTTGATGTCTGAGAGCGCTCGGTCGACACGGGCCAGATCCCCGGCCTGCACCGCCGCCTCAATCTGGTCGAACATGACACCCGCCTGCGCCCCTTGCTTGCGCTGCCAGTACTGCCACCCGTTGAACGCTGCAAAACCGCCCAGGACGACGATCAACGCCCAAGTGATCGCATTGCCGTAGCGTTTCCAGAAATGCTTGATCTCGTCAAGCTGTTCCTGTTCTTGGAGGTCGAGTGGGCTAGCCATGGGAGCGGGAGGCGCGAACGCCGGGTCAAACGAACAAGAGCACGCCGCATGCAGGCGCGCAGACAAAGGGGGAGTCGCATTGTAGGCCGGTCAAAGACCGGGTTGGGCTGCGGGGCGTTCGGTCAACGAGCACCGAGTAGCCGGCCGGCCCAGGCCTGGACCCCCGTCAAGGACTCCAGCTGCTGCGCCTGGTCGCTCGCACCGCGCAGCGGCTTAACAGCCACACAGCCCTGGGCCAGCTCCTCGGCACCGAAGATCAGGGCAAAGCGCGCCCCGCTGGCATCGGCCCGCTTGAACTGTGACTTCATGCTGCCCATGCCCTCGGCCTGCCCGCCCGAGGGGGCATGCATTTGCACACTGACCCCGGCCTGGCGCAGCGCCTGCAGACAGGCCAGCACCCGGGGAACCGAATCAAGCTCGGGAATGACCGCGTAGGCATCCGGTGCCGACGCGACCGCATCGACCCCCTGCTCCTTGAGCAACTCCAGCACGCGCTCGACCCCGAGGGCCCAACCCACGGCCGGAGCGCTCTTGCCGCCCATCTGCCCAATCAGGCCGTCGTAGCGCCCCCCCGCACAAATAGTGCCCTGCGCGCCCAGGCGATCGGTGACAAACTCGAAAACGGTCAGGTTGTAATAGTCCAGCCCGCGCACCAAACGGGGGTTGAGGCTCCAGGCGATGCCCCCGGCATCGAGCATGGCCTGCAGCCCTTCGAAATGCCGCACGGAGGAGGCCCCCAGGAAATCAATTAGCCGCGGGGCCTGCCCGACCACGGCCTGCATGGCGGGATTCTTGGTGTCGAGGATGCGCAGCGGATTGCTATGCAGGCGCCGGCGCGCCTCCTCGTCGAGATCGTCAAGATGCTGCTCGAAGTAAGCAATGAGCTGCGCACGATGACGCGCTCGCTCCTCAGGCTGACCAAGGCAATTGATCTCCAGCCTCCAATCGCTCAGGCCCAACTCGCGCCAGAGCGCCGCCGCCAGAAAAATCAGCTCGGCATCGACATCCGGGCCGGCAAAACCCAAGGCCTCGGCACCAATCTGATGGAACTGCCGATAGCGCCCCCGCTGCGGCCGCTCGCGCCGGAACATCGGCCCCATGTAGTACAGGCGCTTGCCGCCATCGTAGAGAAGATTGTGTTCGGTAACAGCGCGCACTACGCTGGCGGTGTTTTCGGGACGCAGGGTGAGCAAGTCGGCCTGACCGTGTTTGTCCGATCGGTCCTCGAAGGTGTACATCTCCTTCTCGACGATATCGGTCACCTCGCCGATGCTGCGCACAAACAGTCGCGTGTGCTCAAGCACCGGGGTGCGTATGTTGCGATAGGCATATCGACTCATCAGGCTGCGCACCCTGTCCTCCAGCCATTCCCAGCGGGCCGACTCGGGCGGCAGGATGTCGTTCATGCCCTTGACGGCGCTCAGTTTCTCAACCATGGTGTGCAGTCGGGCCACAGGCCCGGATTTTGTTCAAAGTTCGGAGATCGCCGGGACCGAGGCACCATAGCGCCTCTCGATATAGGTCTCGACGATCTCCTGGAATTCGCGCGCGATCGCCTCGCCACGCAAGGTCAGTCGCTTTTCGCCATCGATGAACACGGGCGCCGCGGGGGCCTCGCCAGTACCCGGCAAACTGATGCCGATATCGGCGTGCTTGCTTTCACCCGGCCCATTCACGATGCACCCCATGACCGCCACTTTCAGATGCTCCACCCCGGGGTAGCGCTTGCGCCAAACCGGCATCTGCAGGCGCAGGAAGTCGTCAATCTGCTTAGCCAGTTCCTGGAAGGTGGTGCTGGTCGTACGGCCGCAGCCGGGACAGGCGGTCACGCTGGGCACAAAGATGCGCAAGCCCAGAGCCTGCAAAATCTCCGAGGCAATCACCACCTCCTGCGTGCGTGACTCGCCAGGTTGGGGCGTCAAAGACACCCGGATGGTGTCGCCAATCCCGTCCTGAAGCAGAATCGACAAAGCCACACTGGAGGCGACGGTGCCCTTGGTCCCCATGCCCGCTTCGGTCAACCCCAGGTGCAGGGCGTGGTCGGTGCGGCGAGCCAACTCGCGGTACACGGCAATCAAATCCTGGACGCCCGAGACCTTGCACGACAACAAGATCTGCTCGCGGCGCATACCCAAAGCTTCGGCCCGCTGGGCTGATTGCAGGGCCGAAGTGATCAAGGCCTCGTACATGACTTGCCGCGCATCCCAGGGCTGCGGCCGGCGGCCGTTTTCGTCCATCATCTGGCCGAGCAATTCCTGGTCCAGACTGCCCCAGTTGACGCCGATGCGCACCGGCTTGTCCCAGCGCATCGCTGCCTCCACCATCTGTGCGAACTGCTTGTCGTGCTTGTCGCCCTTGCCCACATTACCGGGGTTGATGCGGTACTTGGACAAGGCCTCGGCGCAAGCGGGAAATTCGCTGAGCAAGCGATGTCCGTTGTAGTGAAAATCACCCACCAGGGGTACATCGATACCCATTCGGTCGAGCTGGTCGCGTACATGGGGCACCGCTGCGGCGGCTTCGGGCGTGTTGACGGTGATGCGCACCACCTCCGATCCCGCCTGGGCCAGCTCCTTGCACTGGATGGCGGTGGCGATGGCATCGGCCGTGTCGGTGTTGGTCATGGACTGCACCCGCACCGGTGCATCGCCGCCGACAGTCACCACCCGAGAGCCCCAAACCACGCGAGCTTGCAAGGAACGGCGCGCCTTCGGCCGCGACGGCTCTATCGGCAGGCAGGGGTTCATCATTTCACCTCGAAGCGGGCCACATTGCCTTGTGTTGAGGCAGCCAAATCCAGAGGACTGCCGCGCACCAGAACCGACACGCTGCCGACATTGCCGATGGTCACACGCAGGGTCGATGCTGCCGTCACGGGGACCTGTTCACCCTCGGCCAGCGTTCGCCGCACAAGCACCTGGTCGCTTGCATCGACGACCTCGACCCAACTGGGCTTTTGGGCCCTCAAGAGCAGCAGGGGAGCGCCAACGCCCGGGGCGGGGGTCGGCGATTCGACGGATACAGCGCCCCCCGGTGCAGCCGCCGGTGCGTGCGCCGGCATGGCCGGGGCCGGGGGGATACCAGCGCCGGCAGAAGCCAAGGAGGGGGCCTGAACCGACTCGGTGACCACCGAGCCAGCCGCGGGCTTGGCTTCGGAGGTGGTCCACCTCAATCCAGTGTCGGGCCAGAAAAAGACCGCCATCGCGCCAAGAATCAAGGCGCCGGCAATCCACAAAGCCGGTGCGGACACAGGGAGCCAGGCTGTCGCCGGCCCGGTCCTGGAAGACAGGCGAAAGGGTTCATTCAGGGAGCCCTCGAGCTTCAAATCCGGCTTGCCCGCATGAGGCAGGAGACCAAGGACAGGCCCCGGGTCGAGCTTGAGGCTGCGACAGACGCTCAGGGCCAGCGCCCGACTAAACACCGGCCCGGGCAGCAGATCGTGGCGGTCGGCCTCCAAGGCCTCGAGTCGCTGTACCGGCACCTTCAATGAAACCGACAGCGCGCCGATATGCAAGCCCGCACGCTCGCGCGCCTGACGCAGCAAAGCACCGGCGCTGACTGCGGCAGGAGGGCTGTCTATTTCAGGCTTTGACTCACTCATCCCAAGCACCTTGGGCGAGGGCCATCGCCTGCGGCGACTGGCTGAAGCGGGTTTGCAATTGCATTCCAAACTTGTGCTGAAGAGCCGCATTATCCAGCCTGCGGGCCAGCCGGGCGGCCTGCCAGAGGGTCTGGGCCTGAGAGGCCCGCTCCAACTCGGGTCGGGCCAGGCTCTCCAGGGCCCAGGCGGACTGGCCGGCGCGATCCTGACAGTGGGCCAGCGCCAGCCAGCTTTTGTCAGCATGGGCATAAGCTGGCTGGGCCAGAGCCCGCCGCAGTAGCAACTGCGCCTGCTCCATGACCGGCCGGGACTGGGCCTGCTGACACATCAGCCATCCCCGGTTATGCAGCACATCGGGGTCATCGGGGGCCAATTGATGCGCCCGATCGAAACTGGCCAGGGCACGCGCCTCATCGCGCATTTGCAGGTAAGACAGGCCGCGCAAGGACCAGGCAGCCGCAAGCTCCGGGCTGAGCGCCAGGGCTTGCTTGACCTCATCGAGCGCTACCATCGGCTGACCCCGGCGCAGGTAGGCATCGGCCAACTCCAGACGCAGCAGGGCGCGCCGCTGAGCCGGGGACTGATCCGACTCGGTCGGCCAGTCGCTGGCCCGATGCGCGGGTCCCGAGCAAGCCACGCCCAGGACGCAGATCAGCAACAGGCCAAACGCCCGCATCCGGCCTGAACGGGGCTCAGACCCGCAGAGAGCGCCCATCTTGAAGATCCCGCTTCATCGCTCCACGCGCCACAGTGATGCGCTGCTGCACATCCGTGCGGTCCTTGACATCGCCGGCCAACTGACCGCAAGCTGCATCGATATCGTCCCCGCGAGTCTTCCTGATGGTTGTTACCAGACCCGCCTCCATCAACACCGCGGCAAAAGCCTGAATGCGCTCGGGCGGTGAGCGTCTGAGGCCCGAGGCTGGAAAAGGATTGAAGGGGATCAAGTTGAACTTGGCCGTCAGTGCCACGCTGTGCTGTCGCATCAAGCGCACCAAGGCCTGGGCGTGCTCGGGTTGATCGTTGACGCCATCGAGCATGCAGTACTCGAAAGTGATGAAATCCCGCGGCGCAACACTCTGGTAGGCGGCGCAGGCGCTGAGCAAGTCAGCGATCCGGTATTTACGGTTGAGCGGAACCAGATGATCCCGCAGCACATCCTCCGGGGCATGCAGGGAAACCGCCAGGGCCACCGGCAAATCAGCGGCCAGTCGCGCCATCATCGGAACCACGCCCGATGTGGACACCGTCACACGCCGTCGCGAAAGCCCATAGGCGTGATCATCGAGCATGATGCGCAGGGCCGGCAGCAGTTGGGCGTAGTTCTGCAAAGGCTCACCCATTCCCATCATGACGACATTGGTGATGACTCGCTCCTGCCGACCCAACTCCCGTCGCAGGGTGTGCTCGGCATACCAAAGTTGTGCCACGATCTCGGCGGTGCTCAAGTTGCGGCTAAAGCCCTGATGTCCCGTGGAGCAGAAGCGACAGGCGACCGCGCAGCCGGCCTGAGAAGAGACACACAGGGTGCCGCGGTCGGTCTCAGGAATAAAAACCGATTCGATGAGGTTGCCATCACCGACATCAAACAGCCATTTGACAGTGCCATCGGACGAGCGCTCCGTGGAGACCACAGGCAGGGCTTGCACTTGGGCGACCCCAGCCAGCTTGTCCCGCAACGAGCGGGCGAGGTCGCTCATCTGCGAGAAATCGCGCACACCTCGCTGATGGATCCAGCGAAAAAGCTGGGTCGCCCGAAAACGCTTTTCTCCCAGTTCTTCACAAAACCGGACCAAGGTTTCAAGGTCGGAGCCGAGCAGATTGGTGAGCATCGTAGGCGCTTGAGCTATCCGACAGGGTAACGGCAAACCGAAGAAATGCAAGGGGCTCGGCGGGCTGAACGAACGACCCATGAAACAACGGGGCCCCTCGGGGCCCCGTTTTGGCATCAGCCCGCAGGGCCCTCAGCGCGAGTAAATCTGCATGCCGGGAAAGAAAAACGCCACTTCCTGGGCCGCCGTCTGCGGCGCGTCCGATCCGTGCACCGCGTTGGCATCAATGCTGTCGGCAAAATCAGCGCGAATGGTGCCGGCAGCAGCCTTCTTGGGGTCGGTCGCGCCCATCAAGTCGCGATTTTTAAGAATGGCGTTTTCGCCTTCAAGCACCTGGATCATGACCGGACCGGAGATCATGAAACTGACCAAATCCTTGAAGAAAGGGCGATCCTTGTGAACGGCGTAAAAGGCCTCGGCCTCGGCCTTCGACAGATGCGCCATGCGCGCAGCCACGACCTTCAGGCCCGCAGCCTCGAAACGGGCGTAGATTTGGCCGATGACATTTTTGGCTACGGCATCAGGCTTGATGATGGAAAGGGTGCGCTCGGTCGACATGAAAAATCCTCGGGCTGGAGACAAACAAAAAAGGTCGCAAGAGACGACAAAACCTCTTATTTTAATGCGTATTTCCTTGCATACCCGGGCAATAGCCCCTGGCGAGCCGGGTCCATCGGCCCAGCCGTCTTGTCCGGTCGATGCCGCGCAGAGGCTGCTCAGCCGCGGCCGGGCTTGCGCCCGCCGCGATTACCCCCCCGCGGCTTGCCCTGCCCCTCGCGCTGACGGGTGAAGGTGTCGGCGCCAATGTAGCCAAACGAGGTCTTCATCGGATCGGGTTGCCCCGAGGCACTGTTCGCCCCCGTCCCACCCCGGCTCGACCGCTTGTTACCGCCCCCGCTTGGCTTGAGGTTGAAGCCTGGCTGCGGACTGCCTGGACGCGGTCCTTTGCCCCGCCCGCGCCTGCGTCGCCCCGAGCCCGTCCCATCATCGAGACGGGCCGGACCATGGCGGCCCGGAGGCGGCTGAAACTCGTAAGGTCCAAGTTCCTCAAGGTCGTCCTGCTCTGCCACAGGGGGCGCATCCGAACGGGCGGGCATCGCGCCGTCATCGGGCGCATGCCCCCCAGGCGTCGGGCCTTGCTGCGGCCCAGCCGCCCGCTCGGGGCGCCGCCGTCCCTGATTTTTGTCGCGCCCCTCTGCCTGCCTGAGTATGCGGGTCAGCTGCGAGATGTCATGATCATCGAGCTCGACAAAAACACCCCTGCGCAGGCCACGGGGCAGCATGAAGGCACCGTATCGGATGCGAATCAGACGACTGACCGCATGCCCGACCGCTTCGAAGAGGCGGCGGACTTCGCGGTTTCGCCCCTCGGCAATCGTGACCCGATACCAGCAATTGACTCCCTCTGCGTTACCGGCCTCCTCAATGGTGCCGAAACGCGCCGGGCCGTCTTCGAGCGTGACCCCCTCAATCAATCGGGCCTTTTCCTCCGCAGAGAGGGCACCGAGCACCCGCACCGCATATTCCCGCTCAAGTCCAAATCGCGGATGCATGAGCTTGTTGGCCAATTCACCGGAGTTGGTAAACAAGAGCAAGCCCTCGGTATTGAGGTCCAGGCGACCCACCGACTGCCACTTGCCTTGGGTCAAGCGCGGCAGCTTGCGAAAGACCGTGGGTCGGTTTTGCGGATCATCGTGGGTCACCACTTCGCCCACGGGCTTGTGATAGGCAATCACCCGAGGCGGCGGAGGGGCGATACGCACCCGCAACGGCTTGCCGTTGACCTTGATGGCGTCGCCGAACTGGATGCGTTGTCCGATATGCGCCGGCTCGTTATTGACCGAGATCCGCCCCTCGAGGATGAGTTGTTCCATATCCAGGCGAGAGCCCAGTCCGGCCTGCGCCAAAACCTTGTGCAGTTTGGGGCTCTCCGGCTGCGGCGGCAAAACACGGCGCGGCATCTCGAGGGCAGGATCCTGCTCGTCAGCGTCAAGCTGGCCGGCCACCACATCCTCGAAGCGATAAGCCGCCCGGTCGGGCCCTCGCTCACGGCAGCCGGCTTGGACCGATTGCACCTGGCCGCTTTCCGATGCCTGAGCCTGCGGGCGCCCTCGGGTTCGGCCGCGACGGTCTCGTCGCCGTCTCGAGCGAGGGCCAACTTCGCCCGAGGAAGCCGACTGCGGATCGACGCTATCGCGGTGCTGCTCTTGCGTTTCCGCTGGGACCGCTTCATGCGCGGCTTGGGCGGGGGGAGGCAAAGGCGCGGCCTGTTCAGGATCGGACATGGGGTTCAAGAGCCGGGGGGCTGATCAGAGAGGGCCATCGACGGCGGCCCGGACGATGGGGCGATTTCTTGCGAGTCTGCAGGTACATCGGGCGCAGATGCCTGGTCGTTCGGCCCCGGCGAGATCGGGCCCTCGCCGAGGCCAAATTCAATCTGCTCAAGCGCACTGTGGCCCACGCCCTCGCCTTCGAGGGTGGGAAGCTGATTGAGGGATTGCAGACCCAAATCATCGAGGAACTGTCGCGTGGTGCCGTACAAGGCCGGTCGGCCCACCGTTTCACGATGACCGATGACCTCGATCCAGCCACGGTCCTCGAGTTGCTTGAGCAGCAGGGAGTTGATGGTCACGCCCCGAATGTCTTCCATGTCGCCCCGGGTGACCGGTTGGCGATAAGCGATGATGGCCAGGGTTTCAAGCGTGGCGCGCGAGTACTTGGGCGGCTTCTCCGGGTGCAGGCGGTCCAGGTAGCCACGCATCTCTGGTCGACTCTGAAAACGCCAGCCCGAGGCAACCTGAACCAGCTCGACGCCGCGACCCGCCCATTCATCCTGCAATTGCTGCAGCAATTGCTTGATCGTGTCGGCCCCGACCGCCCCATCAAAAAGCAATTCCAGGTCGCGCACAGCGAGGGCCTGGTTGGCGCAAATGAGAGCCGTCTCGAGGACGCGCTTGGCATCCAGGGTGTTCATGTGATCTAAGTTAGAAAGCCGAGCCTGGGAGGCCCACATCTCGGGCCCCAACCGGATCGGCGCAAAAGGCGGATGGAACGCAGGCCACCCGGACAGATTCACCAAAGTTGCCCAGCAGCCTGCCGGACGGGGTTATATCGAAAAGTATTGTAGCTCAGAGCCCCGGCAGATCCTGGGGGAGCAGGCCCAGGGCCCGGGCGGCCTGGCCCATATCCTTGGGCCAGCTTCGCTGCCACTGCAAAGGCTCGCCGCTGATCGGATGCGTGAGGGAGAGGCGCCAGGCATGCAGACCCTGGCGCTCCAGGCCCGCCAGCGGTCGCCCGCCGTAGAGCGTATCGCCGATCAAGCTGTGTCCCAGATGCCGAAGATGTACCCGTATTTGGTGCGTCCGTCCGGTGTGAAGGCGACAGTGCACCAGGCTCGCGCCCCCCTGGCTGAGCAGCAATTGGACATCCGTGCGGGCTGGCTTGCCGGCCTGGCGAGAGAGATCGACCACCGCCATGCGTGTGCGCTGACGCGGATCGCGACCAATAGCCTGCTCGATGCTCTGCTCGACCGGCCCCTGCCAGGGCTTGTGCACCAGCGCCAGGTATTCGCGCTGCACCTCTCGGCGCGCGATTGCACCAACCAGCGCGTCCATGACTGCACGCGTCTTGGCCACCACCATCAGGCCGCTGGTGTCCTTGTCCAGCCTGTGCACGATCCCTGCACGCGGCAAAGCCCGCGCCCCCGGATGGTGGGCCAGTAAACCGTTGAGTAAGGTGCCGCTCCAATGGCCCGGGGCCGGATGCACCACCTGACCCACTGCTTTGTCAATAACCAAAACCTGCTCATCCTCGTACACCACCGCCAAATCCATGACCTGTGGTTCGAAGGCGCGGGCCTGCGGCGCCAGGTCGGCGCGCACATCAATAAGGTCACCCAGCCTCACCTTGGCCGAGGGGCGTATCTGGGCAAGATGATTGACCCGCACCGCCCCCGCCTCGATCAACTGCTGGACCAGATTGCGCGAGAGATCGGGCAACAAGTGGGCCAGCGCCTTGTCCAGCCGCTGGCCGTGTTCCTCGAAACCCACGCTGACCCGGCGCGGGGCTTGTGCAGCAGATGGCACGACTTCCTGCAGATCGTCATCCCAATCCGCTGTTTCGTCGGGTCCTATAATTTCAGGGTTGTTTTCGCCACCGTTTGTCACGGGTTCAACTCAAAGGTTATCGGCATGATGCTTACAGGATTATCGACCGCGCGACGGGCCGCGATCACCCTGGTGGGCGTGGCGGTTCTGACCGGTTGCGCCAGCGACCCCAAGGACCCCACCGCCGGATGGAGTCCAAACAAGATTTACAGCGAGGCCCGTGACGAGGCCGCCAGTGGCGCCTTCGAGAAGGCGGTCACGCTGTTCGAGAAGCTCGAGGGCCGCGCGGCGGGGACTCCGCTGGCGCAGCAGGCTCAGTTGGAAAAGGCCTACGCCCACTACCGCGCCGGCGAGCCGGCGCAGGCCGTAGCCACGCTGGATCGCTTCATGCGACTGCACCCGGCCAGCCCGGCCATCGACTACGCCCTCTATCTCAAAGGCTTGGTCACCTTCAACGACAACCTCGGCCTATTTGGCCGCCTGGCGCGCAAGGACTTGTCCGAGAGCGATCAAAAGGCAGCCAAGGAATCCTTCGAATCGTTCAAGGAACTGGTTGCGCGATTCCCCGACTCCAAATACACGGCCGATGCGCAGCTGCGCATGAACTACATCGTCAACTCGATTGCTCAGTCTGAAGTCAATGTCGCCCGCTACTACCACTCACGCGGCGCCCACATCGCTGCCATCAACCGGGCTCAAACAGCGCTTAACGAGTTTCGTGAAGTGTCTGCCCATGAAGAGGCCCTCTTCATTCTCTACCGCTCTTACGATGCTCTGGGCATGACCCAGTTGCGTGACGACACCTTGCGGGTGATGCAGCGCACCTTCCCCAAAAGCGCTTACCTCGGCCAGGCCACACCCGGCGCTAGCAAGCGCCCGTGGTATCGGTTCTGGTGAGCCCATCGAGCCAGGCCAGCCAATCGGCCTCCGACTGGAGCCGGGTCATCGGCGGCAAGGCCTTGAAAAGGCGAGCCCCATAGCTTTTGTTCTGTAGCCGGGTGTCGCAAACCACCAGCGCGCCCCGGTCGGACTCGCTGCGAATGAGCCGACCGGCGCCCTGCTTGAGCGCCACGACCGCTTCGGGCAGAAAATAGTCCCTAAATGGATTTCGCCCCTGCGCCTGCAAGGCCTGCGACCGCGCCTGTACCAGAGGATCCTGCGGCGGCGGGAAAGGCAGCTTGTCAATGACCACCAGTTGCAAGGCATCGCCGGGCACATCAACACCCTCCCAGAAAGACGCTGAACCCACGAGCAGACAGCCCCGGCCGTCCTGACTGCCCCGTCGAAACCGGTCAATGAGCTCGCGCCGGGTGAGTTGGCCTTGGACCAGGACATCGAGGACGCCCCCGGCAAAGCGCTCCTGCAATCGATCGCCAATTTCCCGCAAGGCCCGCAGGGAGGTGGTCAGCAGCAAAGTCCGTCCGCCCAGGCGCCCCGCCCAATCCCCCGCCAACCGGGCGACCTGCCCCGCATGGCCGGGGTCTTCGGGCAAGGGCAGCTCCGGTGGAATGTAAAGCGCAGCTTGTCGCGGAAAATCGAAGGGGCTGCCAACGCGAAGCACGGCAGCCCCCTCCAGCCCACAAGCGCCGGTGAACCACGACAGCGCCTCATCGTCGCCCAAAGTGGCTGAGGTAAAAATCCATGTGCGGTGGGCCTGATCGGCCGCGAACCAGTGGTCCCGCATGTTCTGGGCAATGTCCAGGGGTGATTCCACCAGCCGAGCCTGCTGACCGAGCTCGACCCACCGCACCCGGTCCTTGCGCCCCTCACCGGTAAACAATTCAACCCGGTCCCGAAAGGCCCGAGCCCGGGCGATAAGCCGCAAAAAATCGGGCGCCAGCTCGCTGACCGTGTCCAGGGCAATGATCGTGGCCTCGCAGGCTCGCCCCAATCGGGCCAAAGCGGCCTGCCAAGGCTCGGCATCAAGGCCTTCGGGGACGAGGCCCGACCACATCAAGCGGCCGCTCACAGTCCGCTTACCCAGGACCAGGCGCAACTCACGGGCCGCGTACTCGAACTCGGCTGCCACCGCCTGCCAGTCGACCAGACCACGCGCCAGCTGCAGACCAGCAGCCAGCAAATCGCGAACGAAATCGAGCAGGGCGCCGGTGGCCAACTCGGTCCCCAGGAACTGGGTGCCGGTTTCGTTGAGCTGATGCGCCTCGTCAAAGATCACCGTTCGCACCGAAGGCAGCAACTCGGCCATACCGGACTCCCGAATCACCAGATCCGCGAAGAACAGGTGGTGATTGATCACCACCACATCGGCGGCCAGCGCCTCACGCCGGGCATGATGCACATGACAGCTTTTGAAGCTCGGGCAGGTTGACCCCAGGCAGTTTTCGCGGGTCGAAGTGACCAGCGGCAGCAGGGACGATCGCTCGTCGAGGTCTTGGACCTCGGCCAGATCCCCGCTGGCCGTGGTCTGCGCCCAGCGCTCGAGGCGGGCCAGGAGACGAACCGCCTTCGGGCCCAGGCCCGCCCCCCCCTGTAGCGCTTGCTGCATGCGATGAATGCACAGATAACTGGACCGGCCCTTGAGCAAGGCGGTGCTGACCGGCAAGCGCAAGGCCTCGATCAGCCGAGGCAGATCCCGTCCGTGCAATTGATCCTGCAAGGTCTTGGTGGCCGTTGAGAGCAACACCCTCTCACCGCCGATCAGCGCAGGCACCAGGTAGGAAAATGTTTTGCCCACCCCGGTGCTTGCTTCGACCACCAGAGCCCCGCCCTGCTCAAGGCTGCGGCACACCGCCAGGGCCATCTCCAACTGGCCCGGGCGGGCCTGAAACCGATGCACTGCCCGCGCGAGCGAGCCGCCCGGACCCAGGGCAGCCCGCACGGCCTGCTCAAGAGACAGCATCAGGGACGCCGCTCTTGGGACTGAGCGTTTGCGGCGGGGGCGCCAGGCGGCTGGGCATCCGGGGCGGCCGACTCGCCCTTGCGACTGCGCTCGGCGCGTTCGCGCGCCGAAGCCTGGCGGCTCTCGTTGCGGCGGTCGGCGGCCTCCTGACGCCGAAGCTGCTGCTCCATCTTGTCAGCAGCCTCGATGGCCCGATCTTGCTGGGCCTGCAACACGCGCAAGCCAATGTCCTGATCGCTCAGGCCCGGACTCGTATTGGCTTGGCGTTCGACCAAGGCCTCCTGTTTACCTTGTACCCGCTCCACAGCCGCGCGCTCGCGGAGCTCGCGAATGGCATGCTCGACAAGCCGCTGCTGCCGGTCGAGTTCCTGGCCCTCACGCCGGGCCTTCTCACGCGCGTCGGCAAGACAGCTGTTGACCCAGAATCTTTTGCGGCATGCTCTTTCATCGCGGTCCAGCCGGGCCTGCATGTCTGCACGGCTCTGCTCAATACGCTGGAGCGAGCCAGAAAATCCCGCCGGTCCCGAGTGCACATCGGCCGCAGCGGATCCTGCGCTCTGGGCCGCCGCACCGACCAGCGCAAAAGACAGGATGGATCCGATCAGGTATGGCGGGAACAACTTCATGTCAACTCAGTATCAACGCAGCGCCGCTCCAGGGCCATGAACTCAGCCGACTGCATTTCGTGCAGTCGGGAAGCCGTGCGCGGAAACTCGTGCGACAGAGGGCCTTCAGTGTATAGCTGCTCGGGCTCGCAAGCGGCCGACAGGATGAGTTTGACCCGACGGTCGTAGAGTACATCGACCAACCATGTAAAGCGCCGCGCTTCGGAGGCCATGGCCAAGGGCATCTTGGGCACATCGGAGACCAGCACCGTATGAAACTGGCTGGCGATTTCCAGATAGTCATGGTGAGACCGCGGACCACCGCAAAGTTGCCGGAAGTCGAACCACACCAGACCACCCGCCCGCCGCCGGGCCTGTATCGGCCTGGCCTCGATGGTCAACACCGGATCCTCGTCCTGGCGCTCGGCCAAACGATCAAAGGCCTGCGACATTTCAGCGTCAGCCTGCGCGCCCAGGGGGCTGTGATAGAGCTTGAGTTGCTCGAGCGTGCGCCTGCGGTAATCGACGCCCTGATCCACCTCGATCACTTCCAGCTTTCTGTTGAGCATCTCGATGGCCGGCAACAGGCGATCGCGATGAAGGCCGCCCGGATACAGGCCGTCGGGGGCAAAGTTGGAAGTAGTGACAAAGCCCACCCCGTTATCAAACAAGGCTGCTAACAGGCGATGCAGGATCATTGCATCAGTGATGTCGGCGACATGGAATTCGTCAAAACAGATCAGCTTGTAGCGTTGTGCTACCCGCTTGCCCAACTCATCGAGCGGATTGACCGTCCCCTGCAACTCGCGCAATTGGCGGTGCACCTCGCGCATGAACTCATGGAAATGCAAGCGCGTCTTGCGACGGATCGGGACCGCATTGAAAAAGCAGTCCATCAAAAAGCTCTTGCCCCGGCCAACGCCGCCGTACAGATAGACGCCCCGCGGGATATCGGGCCGACTGAGCAGTTTCTTCAAGGCGTTGGAACGCCTGGCTTTATAGGTCGCCCATTCATTGGCACAGCGATCGAGGGCGGCCACCGCGCGCAGTTGAGCCGCATCGCTGTGGAAGCCCCGGGACTGAAGTTCGGCCTGGTAGGCCTGGAGGACGGACATGGTGGCTCGGGCCCGGCAAGAGACGCTTACTGCAGATTCGGCTTTCTTACTGGAACCGCCAAGACTGCGTTCCAACTCAAAAGTTCAGCGTACGCTTGTCCACCGCCAGCGCCGCTTCCTTGGTCGCCTCAGACAGCGAGGGGTGGGCATGGCAGATGCGGGCAATGTCCTCGCTGGAGGCGCGAAACTCCATCGCCACCACAGCCTCGGCGATCAACTCGCTGGCCATGGGACCCACGATATGCACCCCCAGAATTTCATCGCTATGCGCATCGGCGAGAAATTTGACCATCCCGGTGGTGTCGCCCAGCGCACGCGCGCGACCGTTGGCAAGAAACGGGAAAGTGCCGGCCTTGTACTGCACCCCCTGCTCTCTGAGTTGCTGCTCGGTGCGACCGACCCAGGCAATTTCAGGACTGGTGTAGATCACCCAGGGGATGGTGTTGAAGTTGACATGGCCGTGCTGACCGGCGATGCGCTCAGCCACCGCTACGCCCTCCTCCTCCGCCTTGTGCGCCAGCATGGGGCCACGCACCACATCGCCCACCGCCCAGACGCCAGGCAGGTTGGTCTTGCAATCCGCATCGACTTCGATCGCTCCGCGCTCATCAAGCATGAGGCCGACCGACTCCCCATTGAGGCCCAAGGTATTGGGCACGCGGCCGATAGAGACGATGAGCTTGTCGGCCTCCAGGGTTTGGGGCTCCCCCTTGGCGTTGGTGTAGGCAATGACCACCCCCTTTTTGGAGGTCTTGACCTCACCGACTTTCACACCCAACTCGATCTTGAGGCCCTGCTTGTCGAAGGCTTTCTTGGCCTCCTTCGCAATGTGTTCGTCAACCGCGCCCAAGAAAGTGGGCAGGCCTTCGAGGATCGTCACTTCGGCGCCCAGGCGGCGCCAGACCGATCCCATTTCCAGCCCAATCACCCCTGAACCGATGAGAGCCAGTTTCTTGGGCACACTGCCAAGACGCAGGGCGCCGTCGTTGGATAGAACAGTTTCTTCGTCGAAAGGAACGCCCGCAAGGACGCGAGCGCTCGAGCCGGTGGCAATGATCACCTGCCTGCCTGACAAAGTCTCCTCCGTCTTGCCAGCAACCTTGACTTGGTAAGCGCCGTCGGCCGTCCCGGCAAAGGAGCCGCGGCCATGAAAAAAACTGACCTTATTCTTTTTAA
>VGHR01000044.1 GCA_016868205.1 Betaproteobacteria bacterium | reverse complement strand
CCCCAAGGGCGAAGAGGCCTATCTGATGGAGTTGCTGGCCACCCGCGTACCGCCGGGCGTGGACGATGCAGCCAAGGTCAAGGCCAGCTTCCTGGCCGCCGTGGCCCACGGCGATCTGTCCGTCGGTCTGGTGTCCAAAGCCAAAGCCACCGAGCTGCTGGGCACCATGGTGGGTGGCTACAACGTGCACCCGCTGATCGAACTGCTGGACGACGCCGACGTGGCGGCTGTGGCCGGCGCCGCGCTCAAGAAGACGCTCTTGATGTTCGATTACTTCAACGACGTGGCTCAGAAAGCCAAGGCCGGTAACGCCGTGGCCAAAGAAGTGATGCAGAGCTGGGCCGACGCCCAATGGTTCAGCAGCCGCCCCGAGGTCGCCAGGAAAATCACCGTCACCGTGTTCAAGGTGCCTGGCGAGACCAACACCGACGACCTGTCGCCCGCGCCCGACGCCACCACGCGTCCGGACATTCCGCTGCACTACCTGGCGATGCTCAAAAACACCCGTCCCGATGCGGCCTTCAAGCCCGAGGAAGACGGCAAGCGCGGCCCGATGCAGTTCATCGAGGACCTCAAGAAAAAAGGCCACCTGGTCGCCTACGTGGGCGACGTGGTGGGCACCGGTTCTTCCCGCAAGTCGGCCACCAACAGCGTGATCTGGGCCACCGGCCAGGACATCCCCTTTGTGCCCAACAAGCGATTCGGTGGTGTGACCCTGGGCGGCAAGATTGCGCCCATCTTCTTCAACACCCAGGAAGATTCGGGCTCGCTCCCCATTGAAGTGGACGTGAGCAAGCTGGAAATGGGCGATGTCATCGACATCTACCCCTACGACGGCAAGATCGAGAAAAACGGCGCCGTGGTCGCGGAGTTTGCGCTCAAGAGCCAGGTGCTGCTGGATGAAGTGCGCGCCGGCGGCCGCATCAACCTGATCATCGGCCGCTCGCTGACGGCCAAGGCGCGCGAATTCCTGGGCCTGCCCGCCTCGACGATGTTCCGCCTGCCCAGCGTGCCGGCCGAAACCAAGGCCGGCTTCACCCTTGCCCAAAAAATGGTGGGCCGCGCCTGCGGACTGCCCGAAGGCCAGGGCGTGCGCCCCGGTACCTACTGCGAGCCCCGCATGACCACCGTCGGCAGCCAGGACACCACCGGCCCCATGACGCGCGACGAGCTCAAGGACCTGGCCTGCCTGGGCTTTTCCGCCGACCTGGTCATGCAGTCCTTCTGTCACACCGCCGCCTACCCCAAGCCGGTGGACGTCAAAACCCACCGCGAACTGCCCAAGTTCATCAGCAGCCGCGGCGGCGTCTCGCTGCGCCCGGGCGACGGCGTCATCCACAGCTGGCTCAACCGCCTGCTCTTGCCCGACACCGTGGGCACCGGCGGTGACTCGCACACCCGCTTTCCGATTGGCATTTCTTTCCCGGCGGGTTCAGGCCTGGTGGCCTTTGGCGCCGCCACCGGCGTGATGCCGCTGGACATGCCCGAATCGGTGCTGGTGCGCTTCAAGGGCCAGATGCAGCCGGGCGTGACCCTGCGCGACCTGGTGCATGCGATCCCGCTGTACGCCATCAAGGCCGGTCTGCTGACCGTGGCCAAGGCCGGCAAGAAGAACATCTTCTCGGGCCGCATCCTGGAAATCGAAGGTCTGCCCGACCTGAAGGTGGAACAGGCCTTTGAACTGTCCGACGCCTCGGCCGAGCGTTCCGCCGCCGGTTGCACCATCAAGCTCAACCCCGAGCCGATCAAGGAGTACCTCACCAGTAACATCGTGCTGATGAAGAACATGATCGCCGACGGCTATGAAGACAAGCGCACCCTGCAGCGCCGCATCGAGAAGGTCGAAGCCTGGCTGGCCAATCCGCAACTGCTCGAAGCCGACAAAGACGCCGAATACGCTGCCGTGATCGAGATCGACCTGGCCGACATCAAGGAACCCATCCTGTGCTGCCCCAACGATCCGGACGACGCCAAGACCCTGTCTGGAGTGGCCGGTACCAAGATCGACGAAGCGTTCATCGGTTCGTGCATGACCAACATCGGCCACTTCCGCGCTGCGGCCAAATTGCTCGGCGGCCAGCGTGACATCCCGGTCAAGCTCTGGGTCGCGCCGCCGACCAAGATGGACGAGAGCGAGCTGATCAAGGAAGGCCACTACGCCGCCTTCGGCACCGCCGGTGCGCGCACCGAGATGCCCGGCTGCAGCCTGTGCATGGGCAACCAGGCGCAGGTGCGCGAAGGCGCGACCGTGGTGTCCACCAGCACCCGCAACTTCCCCAACCGCCTGGGCAAGAACACCAACGTGTTCCTGGCCTCGGCCGAGCTGGCGGCGATTGCGTCCAAGCTGGGCAGGATCCCGACGGTGGCCGAATACCACGAGGCCATGGGTATCGTGAACAAGGATGGCGCTGCGATCTACAAGTACCTCAACTTCGACCAGATCGATGAGTACGTGGAGAACGCGAAGGAAGCGGCGGTCTGAGTACAGACTCGCTGAGACAAAGAATCGGCCCAGGGAGCGATCCCTGGGCCGTTTTGCGTAGGGTGCTGCAAGCTGGGCAATGTCAGGTGCAGGCGGCGGCGACTGCAAAATGCTGTGTATTTGCACAGTATTTATGTCTGCACCATCCAAACCCAAATGCTACAACCCGCGCCACCCCGAGCGCACGCTGCTGTACCAAACCGTGGCCGAGCACTACGAGACCTGGCTTGAGCTGGCCAGCGAAGGTCAATTTGAGGGCCAGGGCGACCACCACGCGCCCAAACCCTACGTGCGCAAAGCCTTCGAGAAGTATCTGGAATGCGGCATCTTCGCGTACGGCTTTGCCCGCGCCCGGTGCGACGACTGCGGACACGACTTCCCGGTGACCTTCCCATGCAAGGGCCGGGGCGTCTGCCCCTCTTGCACCACGCGGCGCATGGCCGAGACGGCGGCACACCTCAGCGACCACGTCTTCCCCCAACTGCCCGTGCGCCAGTGGGTGCTGTCGGTTCCCAAGCGGCTGCGGTACTTCATGCAGCGCGACAGCGCTGTGCTGGGCATGGTGCTGCGCATCTTCCTGCGGGTCATTGCGCAAACGCTGCAAGCCAACAGCCCTCGTGCGGCCCATGTGGACAAGGCAGCACTGCACATCGGCGCCGTCGCCTTCATCCACCGCTTCGGCTCCAGCCAGTCTGAACGAGCATGTTCACTTTCATGTCTGCGCAGTCGATAGCGTGTTTGAGGAAGTGGCGGGTTGCCAGGAGGGCGATGCTGCTGATGCAGCTTCTCAAGCCTCACCACCGCGCATCATCTTCCACCCCGCCACCGGCGTGACTGCGGATGCCGTGGGCCAAGCGCTGGCCAGCTTGCGCAAACGCATCTTGCGTGCCTTTGTGGGGCGCGGTCTGCTCGAGAGTTTCGAGGCCAAAGAGATGCTGGGCTACAAACACAGCGGCTTCTCGGTGGACACCAGCGTGTGCATTGCGGCGCACGACCGGACGGGCCTGGAACGCTTGCTGCGCTACTGCGCACGCCCTGCGTTTGCACTGGAGCGGCTGCGCAAAGCGGGCGGTGAGCTGGTCTACCGTTGCGCCAAACAGCCCAGCGAGCCCGGCAGCCTCCCCCGCAAACAGCGCGGAGCAAGGGCCGATGAGATCACACTCACGCCGCTGGAGCTGATTGATCGCCTTGCCGCACTGGTGCCACCACCGCGAACGCATCGCCACCGTTACTTTGGCGTTCTGGCACCGAACTCACCCTTGAGGCCCGCCGCAACGGCACTGGCACAAGATGCAGTGGTGCAACCGGCGCAGGTGCAAGCCGAGCCATCCAGCACGGCTGCAGGCGAGGGCGCACGTGGGGCAAGCAATCCACTCCCAACCCAGGCCGAGCCCGCCCAGCCGGTGCAGCCTAAGCGCCCGGCGCATTACCTGTGGGCGGTGCTCATCGCTCGCATCTACGAGGTGTTCCCGCTGCTGTGCCCCATCTGCGGCGGGCCAATGCGCATCATCGCCTTCATCACCTACAGCGCCGACATCCGCCAAATACTGGATCACATCGGGGTTGATGCAGAGCCACTGCGCATCACACCAGCACGCGGGCCGCCGCTGTGGGACGGGTGCGACGCGCAGATGGGCGATGGTGTCGAGGTTGAGTCAGATTGGGATGAAGCGTCCCAACCGGCGCCGGACTTTGAGGCCGATCAGCGCGTCAGTTGGTGAGGGGTGGCAACAGCGGTCAACATCGGTTTGACCAGCGCTGCGAGGCGGCGCTGCGTCTGTCTGCGCCAAAAACGGATCGTGCCGTAAATCTCCGGCAACTGGCCTTGAGAAATCACCCCAGCAGCCCCCAGTGTGCACGCCTGGGAGGCCTCAACTGTGTGCCTCAACTGTGTGCCATACTTGCACTCATGCGGTTGGATTTCCTATCCGCCTTGGCCAGCGCTGCGACCATGGTTTCAGACACCACGTCATCGGCCCAGGTCTCGTTGCGCAATTGCAGGCGAGCGAACTTCAACAAATAGCCGTGTGCGTCCGCCACCTGCTGGGCAAAGTCGTCGGGCGCGGCGAGGGTGTCGCTCATAAATGAATTCAAAAGTTGTCGGCATTGTACGAATGCTCAGTAGTAAACCTGGACGCCGGTCACCCGCCGTACCCTCGAAACCGCTGGTCTGGCGTGGTCAACGTTTCCCGTGGACCGCGTCTGTTGCGGCCACATCCACGAACGGGCCCAACGCCTCTTGCACCTGCGCACGAAACCAGGCCAGTCCGGCATCGCCTTCCAAGCGCCTGGCCCAATACATCGCATGACCAATCGGCTCGATAGGAAACGGGGTGGGCAGTTCCACCAAGCCCCAATGCGTCAGCGAGCCATGCATCACAGCGCGGGTAGGGTGGCAATCAGGTTTGAATTGGCCAGCGCAGGAGCCACGGCGCTGAACAGCGGCACGCGGCTTTGCACATGGCGGGTGCAGCCTGCTTCCCGTGCGGCAATGGCTACGGTGCTGCGGGCGGCGTCGCCCACACCCACCATGAGGTGCGGCCAACGCGACCACGCGTCTTGACCCCACTGAGCCAATGCGGGGTGATCGCTGCGTGCAAAACAGCTCCATTGCAGGCCGCCA
This sequence comes from Betaproteobacteria bacterium, assembly GCA_016868205.1. Classification (GTDB taxonomy): domain Bacteria; phylum Pseudomonadota; class Gammaproteobacteria; order Burkholderiales; family Burkholderiaceae_C; genus Polaromonas. The sequence continues at coordinate 15,561 of VGHR01000044.1, read as the reverse complement.
CAGGCTTGCATGGCAATGCCCGCCGGCATGTTGGCCAATGGCGTAGGGCCGATGAAGACATCCAAGTCTCCCGCCAGCAAAGCGACGAACACATCGTCAGGCACCAATAGCCATTCCAGCTGTGCCTGTGGCGCGCGTGCTTGCATCAGATGCAAAAGGTCTGGAAACAAACCCGCCAAAAAATCCCGCATGGCCAAGGTGAAGCGCCGTTGCGTGCTGCTGGGCACGAAGTCCTCTGGCGGGGCCAGCGACTGCGCCAACTGCTTGAGCAGGGGCTGCAACTGAGCGTGCAGACGCAGGGCGAACGGACTGGGCACCATCTCGCCACCTTGGCGAACCAACAGCGGCTCGTTCAGTTGCTGACGCAAGCGCTCCAGCGCGTGGCTGATGGCCGACTGGGTGCGGCTGAGTTGTTGAGCCGCCTGAGACACGCTGCGTGTGCCCATCAAGGTGTCAAAAACCACTAGGAGGTTCAGGTCCACTCTCTGCAAATCAATTTCATTCATGGTTTATGAAGATTATTCGTTTGATTCATTATTAACGACTCTCAACAATCCTTCTCACGCCACTGTTTGGTGCATCGAAGGAGTTACGCGTGCAAGCCCTCACCCTGAACCGTTTCAAGAAAAAAAAGCGTCGAGGGGATCGCGCTGCAAACGCAGGTTGTTTCCCAACCACAGGCACACCAATTGCTGGTGCGCATGAGGGCGAACAGATTCAAGCCTTGGGTTACGTGCTGCGCGTCGCTGAAACCTTCGTGTCGACTGAAGCGAATCGGCCTTTGAGCACTGTGCGAGTGGCAAGGTCTTGGTGGTGATGTGAACGACTTTCAACCGGTATTTGTAGAAAAGGAGTATCTGCAATGACTGTTCTTTCGACTCAAGGATCCACCGCTGTTCCACGCCGAGTTTTTTTACAACGCGGTGCCACTTTGGCTGCAGCTGGCCTGGGCTCGGGCCTGCTCGGCGCATGCGCCCATGGTCCCGGTCACCATGGCGGACGCTGGGCGCTCAAGAATGCGGGCGACTTTGTGCCGAATCTGGTCAACGCCAGTGCCGCCATCTTCAAAGAGCGCAGCGCGGTGCTGGTTGAGCTCACGCCCGAGGCGCAAAAAGCCTTGATCGCGGGCACAGGGGTGGGCAATGGTCCGAGCTTCATCATGCCGCCGGTACAAATGGCCAATGGTGTGATTGAAGTCGATCTGGCCGCCCGCATCAACGGCAAGGGCGCGCCCGACGTGCGCGGCTTCGTGGGCATTGCGTTTCACATCGACGACAAGGCCGAGACCTTTGAAGCGGTGTACCTGCGCATGACCAACGGTAGCAAAAACAACCCACCCCCACCCGCGCCGCGCAATGTGTTTGCGGTGCAGTACATCAGCTACCCCGACCGTTACTGGCGCAAGCTGCGGCAAGAGCATCCCAATGTGTATGAAAAGGCCGCGCCAGTGGCGATTGAAAGCTGGCACAAGCTGCGCCTCGACATCGCGGGCAGTACCGTGTCAGCCTTTGTCGACGGCGAGAAAGTGATCACCGTGAACGACTTGCGTTTTCCCAACCGCAAGGGCCGGATTGGCTTGTGGGTGGACGATGGCACGGCGGGTTACTTCAGCGATCTGAGGGTGAAGACCGCTGATTGATCTGCCCTGGGTGCGCGCAGCGCTCCGTCTGATTCCCTTCTGAGTTTTGACCACAGGAATTATTCATGTCTTTCTTTTCCTCTGCACTCACCCGGCGCGTTTTCGGCGCCCTGTTCGAGCTGTTAGTTGGGCCACCTGAACCAGACGTGGGCTTACAATATTCGGCAGGAGCGCCGGGCGCTAGTGAATCTGTCAGTTGCAAACGGCTCCTGGACGCCTGATGCTAGTGAACCACGCTGGTGATTTCGCACCGGCCTCTCCACCACTGAAAAGGCTGACCGCCTTCTGCCGTTGCGGTCAGGAGGTCTAGCTGAGCAAGGCGCACATCGAGCCTGGTTGGCTTGTGACAGACTCTGCGCCCCTCTGCGTAAGCCGGAATAAATCAAAAACACTGAACCTGTTGTTTCTCATGGAAAAAGTATCTGCCTACATCATTGCTTACAACGAAGCTGAAAAAATCGCCCAGGCTGTTTCCAGCGTGTTGTGGGCCGATGAAATCGTACTGGCCGACTCCGGCAGTACTGACGGTACGGCTGAAATTGCCGCGCAACTGGGTGCGCGCGTGGTACAGATACCTTTTCGTGGCTTTGGTGATTTGCGTAACCAGGCGCTACAGGCCTGCTCTCACGACTGGATTTTCAGTCTTGATTCGGATGAGCGCTGTACTGCCGAGGTCAGGGATGAAATTTTTTATCTGCTCAAAGCTAAGCCCGAACATCAGGCGTACTTTGTGCCGCGCAGAAATTTCTTCATGGGGCGCTGGATAAAAGGCTCGGGCTGGTACCCTAATTTTCGTCAACCACAGCTCTTCAACAAGCAAGCCATGCAATATTCCCCTGACCCGGTACATGAGCGTTATTTGCTCAGCGCCGGCGTGACCACTGGGGTGCTTAAGAACGCCATCTGGCAGCTGCCCTTTCGTAATTTTGAAGAAGTCATGCGCAAAGCTAATCGATATTCCAGTCTGGGCGCGGAAAAATTACAGGGTAGAAATGTGACCATGGGCAGCGCTCTTGCGCATGCGGTCTGGGCTTTTATCAAACACTATATTTTCAAGCGCGGTTTTCTTGACGGCTGGGCCGGCTTTGTCATTGCCCTTGGGAATTTTGAAGGGACTTTTTACCGCTATGCCAAAAGACTGGAGGCCGACAGTGACTGGCGTTTGCCTGAGCAGGCGCCGTTGAAACGCCCCTGAAGCTGTCAGGCCGTCGCTGAGCGACATCGTCAAGACTCATGGCCGACCGGATGCTTCGCAGGTCATGCTACGCCGTTATGCAGGACAGACCTAACCCACTTTTGAATGCTGTCTGCTGACGACGGCGCGACTGCACAGATGCAAACACTAGTCGGAAAGCATGCCCGCGCTAGCCCCCGTTCGATTCAGCATGTGCTGCGGGAAGACGGCGGATCAGGCCCATCCGAAGGCGGGCGCTGAATTTGGTACACATCAAAGCGATTCGGCCTCTCGATTAGCATCGGAGGGCAGCACAGCGCGGTACAGCGTTAGATGTTCCACCGCCACCTGTTGCCAGGGACGGGAAAATTCAGGCGTCGGGCTATCACGCGTCAGTGCCTGATCCAGCGCCTGCACCCACAATGGCAATTGCGCTGACAAGGATAGGACCGACCCCGCCCCGGTTTGCACATGAGCCGCCGCCCCGCACTGGTCTGAAATGACCACGGCCACCCCCGTTGCCATGGCTTCGGCAATGACCATGCCATAAGGTTCGTGACTTGCCGGGTGCAGCAAAACATTGAAGCGCGAGTAATCGGGCTGCGCCTGCCAGCCTGCGCTTTGGGCGCTCTCGCCCAAGGGCTCGAGCATAGACGCGATGTCTTTCTGGTCTGGACCGACGACAATGAATTGCATCAGGGGCCGCTTCTTCTTCAGCTCAGCGACAATTTCGACGGCCAGCGGCAAACCCTTGCGCTTCCACTCCTTCCCAACGAAGCCTATGACTCCCCCATCCTTCGCTACCGATGAAACTGGGCGCACAGATCCCGCCTTAACGCCCGGCTCAATGGGGGAGGCAAGCTTCTTAGCCTGCTCAGGATAGTAATAAGCTAATTCGCGGGAAATCAACATCGAGTTCGGAATAATGCAATGTGCAGTTTGCAGCTCTCTTCTTTCAAGATAAAGCTGCACCTTGACGCGTACCGACCAGCGTTTCCAGAAAGGTTTTTTTAGGACATTGGCAAATGGAGGGGCGTGAAAAGTGGTGATATGGTGAACAGTAGTCCTTTCGTGACCATGAATAAGATCAAAGGCGGTCTTATTCTGATTTAGCCAAGTTTCTACTCTCATCCCGAAGCGGAGTAGTGCCAGCCATCGTGGTTTCGGCAGCACCGTTCCGAGTTCAATGACCTGAATACCGGACGCGGGTGTTCCAAGACATTGTTCACAAACAATGGTGATGTGCTGCCCCAGATTTTGCAACGCATGACTCAGTTCCCAGACATAACGCTCCATGCCGCCCACCGGGCCGTAGCGCCTGACTATGTGCAAGATACGAAGGGAAGGGGGAGGCGGTCGCATGTTTGGGATGGGGATTTATGGCTATGATAACGCGCCTTGGCGGCGAGTCATCAACCATGATTGGCAAATAATTTAGGGTCAGCATAACCAGCAAGCACCGATGAAGAATACACAACTATGGATTATTTTTGTACTGCATGTTCTAAGCCGTGTCTTTCGACAACCTAGCTGGCTCCGATTCTTTGTTCGACAGACCCGGAAAAGTTGGCAATGTGCTAGCTGGCATGGGGTTAAAGAATACTGGCTGGGCGATTACCTGCTGCGTAATTATCTGGCAAAGACCCGGTTCATTCTGCGTGAACCTTCGCCCTCCATATACAAGAAATTGCCCCCTTTGTTGGGGAAAGATTTTTTCTCATTGCTTCAGGCGGGTCCAGGCGGTATGAGTAAAAAACCGCGGTTGCTGGTCATCCGTTCCGGCGCCATGGGAGATGTATTATTATGTACGCCTATTGTACGGCAGATGTATAAGGACCGGCAGGGTTATTGCGATATTGATGTCGTGACCCGATACCCTGAGTTGTTTGCTAATAATCCATATATCGCTGAAGTCTTAAACTGGAATGATCTGAAGTATAACGATCGGCACTATGACTTTATACTGAATCTGGATATGTCGCAGGAAAAAAACCGTGCGTTGCATATCACGGATGTTTATGCCTTTCAAGCTTTTGGCGTTAGAGATTTCGACAAACAGCCAGAAATTTTCTCCACCGCGCAAGACAAATCCACCGTTAACCACTATATAGAGTCTGTTGGCCAGACCTACATTGTGGTTCACAATCGCCACGACCCTAATCAGCCCCACCGCCATGTGGATGCTACATTATGGCGTGAATTATTGTCACAATTGGCGTACCAATCTGGACTGCCGATACTGCAAATAGGCTCACCAGCACTTGATATGGCGTTGGATTTCCCCGGTGCGGTCGATGTCCGAGGTTTATTCAGCATACAGCAAACCCGCGAATTAATCGCTCAGTCAAAATTATTTGTTGGTTTCGATGCCGGGCCTCTGCACATAGCCGCAACTACCCAAGTGCCGATAGTTGCCTTTTTCACGCTGGTAGATCACTCACTGCGCGCACCTTTGCGCAGGAGTGGCATCTTTGTTCCGATAGCGGCACAAATTGACTGTTACGGCTGCGCCAAGGAGTATCCCCTGCCCTGGGGTTTCGCCTGTCGCCGCGGTGACAGCCAATGTGCGAAGAGTTTTGCTGTCGAATCGACCTTATTCGCCTGCCTCAAAATACTCAAAGAGTCGTGACCGGCTCAATAATCCAGTCAGCGAATATTGCGCGATTTTCCTGCAAATAAATAGGAAAGGATTCATCTATTTTTTGCAGACGATAGCGACTGTGAGGTTTAACGACATCTTTTCCATTTTTTATGGTTTCTATTATATAATTTTTATCTTTATAGCGCGGCAGATTGAATTCCTGGTGTGCGGTACTTTCGATTTTTTTTACGATGTCCTCTGGGGAAAAGATCCAGGTGAAGTGCCAGCCTCCATGGGTTATTTTTTGAAACACGAAATCCTTGTACCACCACCGCTTGATAGACCGAGTCCAACCCGAAGATTTATAATTTCTTACTTGTGTAGCATCCGAATGAAAAAAATGAATAAAATGTTCATGGGTGGTAATTTTACTGCCGTACCAGTACGGCTTTCTTTTTGAATAAGTTGAATTTGTATCGCCGATCCACTGGTTGTTCAAATAATAGCTGTAGTAATTTTGAACAAAATCGCCGCGGATCTGTTTTGGATTGAAGGCTCTAATTTTTTCGGGTCGTGGAATTTCGTCGAGATCGGAGATGATGATCCAGTCTGAACTTTGCGCGTCACTCAAGCCCAGTGCGAGATGGTTTCGGATGGCATTTTCATTGCGCCAAAAATCATTCTCTCCTGCAGGTTTTTGCTCCAGCTTAAGATAGCGGATCTTGCTGAGATACTTCGCAAAGCGCTCAGGGCTAAAGTGTGTCTCTCGGTGTTCTCCGGCATGGGTGAAACAAGCTTCGGAAATGACAAAGACATCAACCACGTCCCACAGGGTTTCAAGCCGAAGTTCCAGTAACAGGTCTTCGTTGAAAAAGCAGAAGCAATCGTAAACTTTAGGCATATAATTGAAGTTGGGCAAAGGTCCTCTAATGATACACAAAATTTACGCTCGGCTCGTGCCTGATGCAAGTCAATTGCAGCTAGTTGACAAGACTGTATTAGCCTTGATCGTTTTGGCGCCGCTACTCATGTTAAGTCTGAGAGGATGGCTCAATGCGCTGTTGTTCGCAGCTCTCTTTTTTTCGCTTTCGCATTATGCAAAAAGATGGATTCAAAGTCGAAACACTTTGGGCAAGCTCGATTTTTGGGACAAGCAATTGTTGCTTTGTCTGGCGGCACCGTTTTTAGCGATTTTTTTTACCCAATTCTTGCGTGGTCATTGGCAGGATAACCCGTTTGATGGACCGTTCCGAATCCTTGCCAGTTTCGTTATTTTTTTGCACTTGCGTCGGCTTAAATTCAACATTGTTCATGCCTTTAGTCTGGTTTTGCCGTTGTCGCTTTGGATTGTATTTGGATTGGTAGTGTTCAATCCCGAACTGACGGCTCACTGGGGCGGACGCTATGCTACCTATTTTATTGATCCTTTAACTCTGGGGCAATATGTACTATTGCTGGCTTTCATGTGTCTCGCGTTGGTGCATTATCATGAGCGCCCTTCGCGGCCTCTTATCCTATATCAGTTAAGTGGTTTTTATATTGGGTTGTTTCTGAGCTTCGGTAGCGGTTCGCGCAGCGCTTGGGCAGCACTGCCGGCCCTACTCCTCATTTATCTTGTTTTTCAGCGCACAAAACGTAAAGCTTTCTGGCGCTGGTTAGCAGCTTCGGCCCTTGTCTTGCCTATTGTTTTCCTAGGTCATGCTGACTTATTTCTTGGTCGGGTCAGCGCTGCCTGGTCTGAATGGATGCAATATTTTCAACAAGAGCATCGCGATACCTCGGCTGGTTTGCGGTTGTCATTCATACGGGCTGCCTGGTATCTGTGGTTGCAAAGTCCGTGGGTGGGATATGGTGACGGCATGACGCCGAATATCATGCAGATACCGGCTTTGGCGCATATTGCTACGCCTACACTCGAGTTCGGTATTAAACATAACGGCGTGCATAACGAGCCAATGCAAAATTTGCTGCGTTCAGGGGTTTTTGGCTTGTTAGCGTATTTGGTGCAGTTACTTATTCCTTTGGTGCTGTTTTACAAGAGCGCACGCAGTGCTCATGCCGGAGTTTCGTCTGCGGGCGTTCTGGGCTTAATTTATGTTTCCAGCATTTTCTTTTTTGGGTTATCCACTGAAACATTCAACCTGAAATTCACCTCGTCGATTTATGGCCTTATGGTGGCGATGCTTGCAGCGCAGTGCCTCAGTGCCGACCCAACACCTTGCCCCGGGAAAAACCATGTCACCTGACGATTACGCACTGACCTTCGCCTGCTACAATCAGATCGACTATACGCGGCAGTGTGTGGAAAGTCTGATTAAACACGGTATACCGTTAAGTCGTGTAGTAGCGGTGGATAATGGTTCTACCGACGATACTGTGTCGTACTTGCAGTCATTGCCTTTGGGTGCCCATATTTTTAATAAGAAAAATATGAGTTGTGGTGTCGCCTGGAATCAGGGTGCTTGGGCGTTACAGGCCGAATGGACCATCATCATGAATAATGATGTGATTGTCAGTGCTGGCTGGATTGAGAATTTGATTTCTACTGCTCAATCACTGGGTGTGAAGGTTATTTCACCTGCCTTGATTGAAGGTGCGCTGGACTATGATTTTGAGTCGTTCTCGACACAAACCGCCAAAACCATGGCTGATGTTCATCGCCTGGGAGCCCGGCATGCGGTTTGTTTGGCGGTGCATGAGTCGGTTTGGTTCGAGGTGGAGTATTTCCGTAGTGCGCCCAGACTGCTAGGTTACGAGGATACGCTGTTCTTCAATGAGTTGGAAAAGGCGGGGGTACGCTGTGCCATCACAGGAGCTTCCTGGTTGCATCATTTTGGGTCAATTACCCAAACAGCGATGAAACGCGAGCGCGGCTTGTCGATGAGTGCTAATTTGCCTTATCGCTATAACTACCGACTACTGCATCAGCCCTGGTGGCAGCGCAAGTGGAAGAAATTTCAGCGTAAGCAACGTGAGCAGCAGTGGCGAGATGATGAATTGAAGAAGCACGGCATGACACTGCATGGAGTTCGTAACGCAGGAGAGTTTGAATGGCTATGAATCGATGAAGCTGCCCGTTCCCCCACAGCACGGCAGCGTCGTGCGCTCCTGAGGCCTTGTGGGAGCCGCGCCTTCGCGGCGATACAGCCTACTTGAGAATCTGAAACAGGTTATTGAAGCTGTCCGTCCAGATGCGCAGGCCGGGCAGATCTTCAATCGCCGCCTCGCCGCGTGCCACCTCGGGTCGCTTGAGCAGCGTCGCATCGCGGCTGAGCAGCATCCAGTCGGTGGTGGCCAGGTCACTGCCTTTGGCATCGTCATCAATGAGGATGGCGTGCAGGCCCTGGTCGTCGGCCAGGCGCTTGACCACCGGGCCCAGGCGCAAAAACCGGTTGGTGATGTGGATGGCCAGGATGCCACCGGGCTTGAGATGGCGCAGGTAGACCGCCATCGCCTCGCGAGTGATCAGGTGCACGGGAATGGCATCGCTGGAGAACGCGTCGATCACCAACACATCGTATTGCTGCGGCACTTCGCGCTCCATGGCCAGGCGCGCGTCCCCCAGGACTGTTTCGATAGTGGCTGCGCTGTCACCCAAGAAGAAAAACTCCTTGCGAGCAGTGTCAATCACCTGCGGGTTGATCTCGTAGAAGCGGTACATATCCTCGGTCCTGCCGTAGGCCGCCAGCGTGCCCACACCCAAACCCACTACACCGACCCGCAGCGGCCCGGAGGCTTGCAGGGCCAGGATGGCTTGGCCCACGCCTGCGGTGGGGCCGTAGTAAGAGGTGGGCTCTTTGCGGCGCGGGCCCAGGTGCTGCTCGCCGTGCATGATCATGCCGTGCAACATGCGTCGCATGGTCTCGGGGTCGCCCTCAGGACCTGTGTCTTTCACGCGCAAGGTGCCGTAGAAGTTGCGCTCCATGACACGCGTGTTCGATGACAGAGAATCGAAATGTTGCACCACATAGTAGCCGGTTACTCCCAGAGCGGCCAGCGCGGCCACCGGGACCAGCTTGTTCACCGAGCGCGTGAGGTAGGCCGCCAAAGCCAAGGTGATCAGCAGCCCAGCGCTGAATTCATAGTAGGCATTGAACACTTTGGGGGCCACAAAACCCACCGCCAATCCGCCCAGCGCGCCTCCGAGGGAGACCATGAGATAAAAGCCGGTCAGATGCCGCGGCGAGGGCTTCATCGCCGCCAGCTCTCCATGGAAAAACATGCACATGAGGAACAGGCCGGCCGAGAACAGCGGTAGCGCCTCTTTCACATCGACGATGCCCCTCTCGTGATAGACCGACCAGGCCATGGCGGCCACGACGATCAGCATTGGGCCCAGAAACCAAATGCGATGGTACCAGCCCCGCCCCTGGCGACCCTCAAAACAGAGGATGAAGGTCAGGAGGTAGAGCGTCAGTGGCAGGATCCACAAGAAGGGCACGGAGGCTATGTCGTGCGCGATGTGGTTGCTGACGGCCAGCAGCATGAAAGAGCCCATGCCGGCCAAAAGCAGCCACAGCAGGTAGTCGCTAGGCGCGGGGGCCGGCCCCTCAGCCGGTGCTGGCACCGGCGCGGCCGCGAGGATTCTTACGCCATCGGCATGCCGGGCGCTGTAGAGGGCCGATCCGGTGCAGAGCAACGCAAAGACAATGTAGCCCGCACTCCAAGTCCACGATTGCTCGCTGCTGCTGGTCCAGGGCTCCACAGCAAACGGGTAGGCCACCAGGGCCAGCAGGGAGCCAAAGTTGGACAGGGCAAACAGGCGGTAGACCGTGGCGGTTGGGAAGCTGCGCGCAAACCAGGCTTGCACCAACGGGCCGGTGGTTGAGAGCAAGAAGTAGGGCAGACCAATCGTCAGTGTCAGCAACCCCAGGATGCGCCAGGTGGGATCTTCATTGCCCGCCGGTTTCCAGGCTGCGTCGGGGATGATGGGCAGCGTGATCACGCTGAGGACGAGCAGGGCAATGTGCACCACCGCCTGCCGCCGCGCATTGAGCTTGCGCGTGGTCCAGTCGGCATAGGCATAGCCAAAAAGCAGAAGAAACTGGAAAAAAACGAGACAGGTGGTCCACACGGCGGCCGAGCCGCCAAACCAAGGCAGAATTTGCTTGGCGATGATGGGCTGCACCAGAAACAGCAGAACAGCGCTGATGAAAATAGTCAGGGCATAGAGGGCCATCGAATTACCCACAGGATAGAACCCGCAGGGGTTCGGATTTTTGGAAGGGAGGGACTTTTAAAAAAGTTGCGCGCGCGATTGTAGGGTCGCTGCCCCGCTCACCCACGCCCAGCCGATGGCAGGCCTCGCTGAAGTTTTTCCAACTCATGCCACACTTGTGGCCATGCAGACGTCTTGGGATGGGGGTGCGGAGCCACCGCTCGTAGTGGCCGGTGGCGGTATTGGCGCGTGGGCGACAGCGGTGGCTGCCCGACGGGCTGGCTGGGCGGTGCAACTGTTCGAGCAGTCTGCGTTTTTTTCTGAAGCGGGCGCGGGCTTACAGCTTGGGCCCAATGCCACCCGAATCCTGCACGATTGGGGGCTGGGGGCTGCGCTGAGCGTGGTCGCCGCCTTCCCCAGTGCGGTAGTGGCCCGCTCCTGCAAGGACGGGCGAGAGCTTTCGCGTCTGGCCTTGGGCGCTGGGGTCGTGGAGCGCTATGGCGCCCCCTATGTCACCCTGCACCGGCGCGACCTGCACGCGCTTCTGATGGAAGCGGCGCATGCAGCGGGGGGAGTGCAAGCGCATCTGGGCCACTCCGTCAGCGCCTATGAAGAGCTTGAGGGCCGTGTTCGTCTGCTGGGTGCTCAGGACTGTCTTGCCGAGGGGCTGGGCCTGATCGGCGCTGATGGACTGTGGGGTCGGGTGCGTGAGCAACTGCTGCAGGACGGGCGAGCGCAGCCCACCGGGCACTTGGCGTATCGTGCGCTGATCCCCAGGGCCGATATGCCGCCGGCCTTGGCCGTTGATGATGTGACCGCCTGGCTGGGCCCGCGCCAGCATGTGGTGACCTACCCGGTGCGCGGTGGTGATTGGCTTAACTTGGTGGTCATCGCGCAAGGGAGGGCGCCGCAGTCCATGAACACTTGGACCGACACGGGCGTTGCCGCCGATGTGCATCAGGCCTTGTCGCCGTGTTGCACCATCCTGCGCGATCTGGCGGAGGCCGCGCCGTCCTGGGGCCGCTGGACGCTATGCGACCGACCGCCGGTTGCCGGGCCCGAGCAGATGGCGCGCGGCCGAGTGGCTCTGTTGGGCGACGCGGCCCATCCGATGCGGCCCTTTTTGGCCCAGGGCGCGGCGATGGCGCTGGAAGACGCCGCGCAACTGGGTCAGGTGCTTGAGGGCCTGCCCCATCCGCGACGGGATTTACCCGCCGCCCTGGCCCGCTATGCGCAGCAACGCTGGCAGCGCGCCGCTCGGGTGCAGGCCCGCTCTAGGCGCAACGGGCAGATCTTTCACCTTGATGGCCCGCTGCGCTGGGGCCGCGATCTGGCTCTGCGCGCGCTGGGCGGCCGGCTGATGGATGTGCCGTGGCTGTATGGGGATCGGTGAGGGCGCGCCGACTCACTTGAGTTTGTTTTTGTCTTTGCCCCGCGGGATGACCGAGGTTACCGGCGGAGTCGGACGGTCCGAAGGCGATGAGGGCTTGGGCGGGCTGGTGTCCTTCTTCGGCTTCTTGCTCATCTTCTCGCTGCGCTGCTCTTTGCCCATGATGAACTCCTTTTGTGCGGCGCCGCGGCGGCGCGACTCAGCCAGATCTTACGATGGTCCGCGCGGCATCCCAGATTCGGCTTTGAACGCCCCCGGTTGTTCGGCCGCTGCGCTTGACTTTGCTGCGCAAAGTCAGCCTGCGCTCAAACAGTCGGCGGCGCTGCGCGCCTGGCGGCTTACCTTTCACGCGAGCCGCCCAAGCAGAAGGAACTCCATGAGCGCCTTTTGCACATGCAAGCGGTTCTCCGCCTCGTCCCAGACGGCTGATTGGGGACCGTCGATCACTTCGGCCATGACCTCTTCGCCACGGTGCGCAGGCAGGCAATGCATGAACAGTGCGTCGTTCTTGGCCACGGCCATCATTGCGGGGGTAACGCACCAGTCAGCAAAAGCCTTTTTGCGCGCTTCGTTCTCGGCTTCGTAACCCATGCTGGTCCAGACATCGGTGGTCACCAGATCGGCGCCTTTGCAAGCTTGCATGGGGTCACGAAAGACCTTGTAGCTCTCGCCCGAGCGGATACCGGCTACGGCCTGATCGACTTCGTAACCACTGGGGGTGCTCAGATGCACGGTAAAGCCCAGCAGTTCGGCGGCCTGCAGCCAGGTGTTGGCCATGTTGTTGCCGTCGCCCACCCAGGCCACCACCTTGCCGGCGATTGATCCGCGGTGTTCGATGAAGGTGAAGAGGTCCGCCAGGATCTGGCAGGGGTGAAACTCATTGGTCAGGCCGTTGATCACCGGCACCCGCGAGTGCGCGGCGAAAGTTTCGATCTTGGTCTGCTCGTAGGTGCGGATCATCACCAAGTCCACCATGCGGCTGATGACCTTGGCGCTGTCTTCGATCGGCTCGGCCCGGCCAAGCTGGCTGTCGCCGGTGGTCAGGTGAACCACCGAGCCGCCGAGTTGGTACATGCCCGCTTCAAAGCTCACTCGCGTGCGGGTGGAGGCCTTCTCAAAAATCATGGCCAGCGTGCGGTCGCTCAGTGGCTGATGCTTCTCATAGGCCTTGAACTTGCGTTTGATCAGCGCAGAGCGTTCGAAGAGGTAGGCGTAGTCCTCGGCACTCAAGTCGCTGAATTGCAGGTAGTGACGCAGCCCTGGAGGTTTGGTGCTCATGTCACCCCCTTTTCTGCCAGCAGGGCGCGTACCAGCGGCGCCAAAATCGCGACCACTTCGTCGGCCTCGGCCTTGCTAAGGATGAGTGGGGGCACGAGCCGGATTACGGTTTCAGCGGTCACGCTGATGAGCAGGCCGGCCTCTACCGCCCGGGCCATCAGTTCGCTGCAGGGCACGGTCAGCTCGACGCCAAGCATCAGCCCTTTGCCCCGGATGTCCTTGACGCCCTGGTGCGATCCGAGTTCGCGTTGCAGCGCGGCACGCAGATGCTCGCCCACGCGGGCGGCGTGTTCGAGGAGACCGTCTTCCTCCATGATGCGTATGGTTTCGACACCGGCGCGCATGGCCAGAGGATTGCCACCGAAGGTGGTGCCGTGATTGCCGGCGCCAAAAATGTTTGCAGCCTTCGGGCCGGCGACCACTGCACCGACCGGCACCCCGGAGCCCAGCCCCTTGGCCAGGGGCATGACATCAGGAGTGATGCTTGCCCACTGGTGCGCAAACCATTTGCCAGTTCGGCCCATGCCGCACTGCACCTCATCGATCATGAGCAGCCAGTCGCGCTGATCGCATAGCTGCCGCACCTGCTTGAGGTAGTCGGCGTCCATGGGATTGACACCGCCTTCGCCTTGAATGGCCTCAAAAAACACGGCGACCACATTGGGGTTGCCGGCGGTGGCTTTTTCCAATGCCGCGATGTTGTTGATGGGCACCCGGATAAAGCCTTCCAGCAGCGGCTCGAAGCCAGCTTGCACCTTGGGGTTGCCTGTTGCACTGAGCGTGGCGATGCTGCGGCCGTGGAAGGCCTTTTCGTAGACCACGATTTCGGGGCGATCGATGCCCTTGTTATGGCCGAACTTGCGGGCCAGCTTGAGCGCAGCCTCGTTGGCCTCCAGACCCGTCGAGCAGAAAAAGACATTGCTCATGCCCGACAGTTGCACCAGCTTGGCGGCCAGTTGCTCCTGTAGCGGGATGTGGTAGTAGTTGGAGGTGTGAATGAGTTTGCCCACTTGATCGCACAGTGCGCTGACCAGTCTGGGGTGACCGTGCCCGAGGGTGTTGACTGCGATGCCGCCCAGGGCGTCGAGGTAGCCCTTGCCCTGGGTGTCCCAGACGCGGCAACCTTGCCCATGTGACAGCGCGATCGGAAGGCGACCGTAGGTCGGCATGACATGGGGGGAAGAGGGCGAGGTGTTCGAGGGGGCGCTCATGGAGGGGCTCAGTCAGGATGAAGGCCGGTCAGTGCTGCAAAGCCGCGCTCGCCGGTTGTTGTCAGAAACAAAAATCAGAAGAAATGATACTCGGCCCTGCGCGGGCGCCGCCCAGGGGGGTGTCTCTGGCTCGCGCCGCTGGAGCCAAGTCTTATATAAGATACAATTTTTTGTGCCGATCGGCTGTGTTTTTCTGCTGCGCGTGCCCCGGTTTTCCTTGAGTTCTTGCCGATTTTTCCGTGAGCATGCAGCCGCCTTCCCCCCCGCAGGTCCTCGTGATTCAAGGCCTTACCTCTGAAGGCAAGCCATTTCGACCCAGCGACTGGGCTGATCGTCTGGCCGGGGTGATGAGTCAGTTTCGGCCCGGCGGTATGCAGCACGATAGTCACCTGAGCTATTCACCCTGGTGCGTTCTGACGAACATGGAGGGACTCAAGTGTGTGGTGGTGCAACCCGACCTGCGTTCGGCCGAGCCTATGGCATGGGATTTTGTGCTCAATTTTGCGAAAGACAACCAGCTCAGGATCGTTTGGCTTGAGCCTTCGGCCGTCAGGCGCCCATGAAAAAACCGCCCGAAGGCGGTTTTCTTTTTTGCTGCAGCGCACCGCTGAAAACGGCGGATGACGGGAGGGCCATCCGGGCGAGGTCTTGCGACCTTCAGGCGGCCAGGGCGAGAGCCTTGACCTTGGTTGACAGGCGACTCTTGTCGCGTGCAGCCTTGTTCTTGTGGAAGACGCCTTTGTCGGCGACGCTGTCCACAATGCTCTGGGCTTTGGCGAAGAGTTCCGTCGCCTTGGCCTTGTCACCGGAGGCGACTGCCTTTTCGACATTCTTCACCGCCGTGCGGTATTTGGAGCGCAGCGAGGTGTTCGCAGCGTTGATTTTCACATCCTGACGGACGCGTTTGCGGCCCGACGCCAGGCGTGGGTTTTTCTTTTTGGGTTTGCCACCAGTGGCCATGAAGATTCCTTTGAGTGTTTAAGGATGATGCAGCAAAGCCTTCCATTATAGGGGAGGCAAGCGACTCTTCCGGCAGCCCCGTCGCGGCCGGTCATTACACTCGGGCCCGTGACGCTGTTTCGTTCTGCCTCCCTGGTTTCCCTGTTGACTCTGGCCTCGCGAGTCACGGG
>VGHR01000043.1 GCA_016868205.1 Betaproteobacteria bacterium | reverse complement strand
CGCTGACAGCGCGTCACTGCAGGGCGCGACACCATAGGAACATGCGAGAGATCTCCGCTGCGTTTCCCTCCTGTCGCAGGGCCATACCGTGAATCGACCCTTGGGGCAGGCGGGTGCTCAGGCGGTGTTCATGACCAATTGGGTCAACTGGACACTCAATCACCTCGACCGCCTGTTCGTCGGACGGCTGCTGGGCACCTGGTCCTTGGGCCTCTACAACGTGGCCTACAACCTGGTCAATATCCCCAGTCAGATCCTGCTGGGCGCGCTGCAGCCGGCCTTTGTGGCCGCTGGCGCGCAGATGCGCGCCGAGCCGGGCCGGCTGGCGACGCCCGCCCAGTTCAGGCCCTTCCCGACGCCCAGCGGCGCGGGCTCCTGTCGGGTCGGTTCGATCGGCGAGCGTCATCACAGCCGCATTGTTCGGATGACCCTGCGGCTGGGTCGTAGGACAAGACCGGCTGCACGCGACAGGCTGCCTCCTCAACCACTTGTGCGCGGCTCCAGCGCCAGTCCGCTCCCACCGGTCGACCGGTTCAGACCCCCAGCTAGAATGCGCGCGTCAGGAGAGCGTCTTTGCCACCGAAGACCGCCGAAGGCGCAGGCCCTTGCCCCACCGCAACGGGCTGAACGCTCAGGCACCCAGGACTGACAAGCGCAGCGGCCCTCGGGCGCTGCGATCCCGTCTGGAGAGAGGCCCGCCGCCGAGCGGACCCACCGAAGGAGCAAACCCGCATCGCCGGGTGAATCTCTCAGGTAAAGAGGACAGAAGGGCAGCCCATGATGCGTCATGGCCCTTGCCTTGCCCTGGAGTTGTCCTTGCCCGCTGCCCCCATCAACCCTGTTGCACTTGAGCGGACCGCGCTGCATGCCCTGCACCTGGAGCTGGGCGCCCGCATGGTGCCCTTTGCCGGCTATGAAATGCCGGTGCAGTACCCGGCAGGCCTGATGGCCGAGCACCACCATACGCGCCGGGCGGCGGGGCTGTTTGATGTCTCCCACATGGGGCAGTTGCACCTGATGGGCGCCGATGCATCCTTGGCCCTGGAGACAGTGATGCCGATGGATGTCCTCGGGCTGGGGCTGCACAAACAGCGCTATGGCCTCTTGCTCAATGAAGAGGGGGGCATCGTCGACGACCTGATGTTCGTCAATCGCGGCGAGGACCTCTTTTTGATTGTCAATGGCGCCTGCAAGCAGGCCGATCTGGCTTATCTGCTGGAGCGCATCGGCCAGCGCTGCACGGTACTGCCGCAATTCGATCGCGCCCTGCTTGCGCTGCAGGGTCCGCAGGCCGTGACCGCACTGACCCGTCTGCTGCCTGGGATAGAGCAACTCGTGTTCATGACCGGCACGCCTTCGGTCTGGCAAGGCGAGCCGTTGTATGTGACCCGCAGCGGCTACACCGGCGAAGATGGTTTTGAGGTGTCTCTGCCGGCTGCAATCGCCGAGGACTTTGCCCGTGCCCTGCTGGCCCAACCTGAGGTGCAGCCCATCGGCCTGGGGGCGCGCAATTCGCTGCGCCTGGAGGCCGGGCTGTGCCTCTACGGCAACGACCTGGACCCCACCACCACCCCGGTCGAGGCGGGCCTGAACTGGGCGCTGCAGAAAGTCCGTCGCAGCGGCGGTGCACGCGCAGGCGGCTTTGCCGGTGCGCACAAGGTGCTGGGGCAGTTGCAGGGCACCACGCCCCTGCGCCGGCAGCGAGTGGGCCTGCTGGCGCTGGAGCGGGTGCCGGTGCGCGAGCATACCGGACTGGAAGACCTGAGCGGACAGCCGTTGGGCGCAGTCACCAGCGGCTTGCTGGCTCCCACGGTGGACCGGCCGATTGCCATGGGCTATGTCCCACCCCCCTTCGCGGCGGTCGGCACCCGAATGAACGCCCGCGTGCGCGGCAAGGCCATCCCCATGGAGGTGGTGCCGCTGCCTTTTGTCCCGCCGCGCTACATGCGCGGCTGATACCCTTGACCCTTTCAACGATCACCCCATCAGGACCCGCCATGATCAAGTACACCGAAGACCACGAATGGATCAGCATCGAAGGCCAGAGCGCCACGGTCGGTATCACGCAGCATGCCCAGGATGCGCTGGGCGATGTGGTGTTTGTCGACCTGCCCGAAGTGGGCAGCACGCTGGCCCACAAGGCCACCGCCGGCGTAGTGGAGTCGGTCAAGGCCGCTGCCGACATTTACATGCCCGTCAGCGGCAAGATCCTTGAGGTCAACGAGGCGCTGCGCGCCGATCCGTCGCTGGCCAACAGCGATCCGATGGGTGCGGGTTGGTTCTTCAAGGTCGAGCTTTCGCAGCCGGCCGAAATCGACGGTCTGCTCGACGAAGCCGACTATGCACGCCTGAGCAGCTGATTCCCCTGAACTCTTGACCCTTCAACGCCGAGCCCTGCCATGCTGATGACTACCACTGATCCGCTGCGCGAACTGGAAAACCCGCAGGAATTCATCGCCCGCCACATTGGCCTGACGGCTGAGGACGAGGCTCGCATGCTGGGCGTCATCGGCCAGGCTTCGCGGCGCGCCCTGATCGAAGCGGTGGTACCGCGATCAATCACAAGACGCACACACATGGCCATCGAGCCCGGGCTGAGCGAGGCGCAGGCACTGGCCGAACTCAAGCGGCTGGCGGCGGGTAATCAGGTCTTTAAAAGCTATATCGGCCAGGGCTACTACGGCACCCACACACCCAGCGTGATCCTGCGCAACATCCTGGAAAACCCAGCCTGGTACACCGCCTACACGCCCTATCAGGCCGAAATCTCGCAGGGCCGCATGGAGGCGCTGGTGAACTTCCAGACCCTCGTCACCGATCTGACCGGCATGCCGATCGCCAATGCCTCGATGCTGGACGAAGCCACCGCAGCGGCTGAGGCCATGACGCTGGCCAAGCGCAGCGTCAAAAGCAAGAGCTCGGTGTTTCTGGTGGCCACCGATTGCCACCCGCAGACGCTGGAAGTGATCCAGACCCGGGCACGGCCTCTCGGCATTCATGTCAAGGTGGCCAACAGCAGCGAGCCCTTGTCGAGCCTGATGGCCGCAGGCGACTTCTTTGGAGCCCTGGCCCAGTACCCGGCCACGGATGGCGCCATCCATGATCTGCGCCCACTGGCCGAGCTGGCTCATCTGCATCAGGCCGCCTTCTGCGTGGCAGCCGACCTGCTGGCGCTGACCTTGCTGGAACCTCCGGGCAGTTGGGGCGCTGACATCGTGCTGGGCACCACGCAGCGCTTTGGCATGCCCATGGGCGCCGGCGGCCCACATGCGGCCTACCTAGCCTGCCGCGATGACTACAAGCGTTCGCTACCGGGTCGCCTGGTGGGCGTCAGCGTCGATGTCCATGGCCACACCGCCTACCGGCTGGCCCTGCAGACGCGCGAGCAGCACATTCGCCGAGAAAAAGCCACCAGCAACATCTGCACCGCACAGGTGCTGCCGGCGGTGGTTGCCAGCATGTACGCGGTCTACCATGGGCCGGCTGGTCTCAGGCGCATCGCCCGTCGCGTGGCCAGTTACACCGCCATCCTGGCGCGCGGACTGCGCGAGCTGGGGGTCGATGTGCAAACCGAATTTGCCTTTGACACCCTGCGGGTGTGCGCGGGCGCAGCCACAGACACGCTCCTGCAGCGTGCGCGGGAGCACCGCTGCAATCTGCGTCGTCTAGGCGAAGACGCCCTCAGCATCAGTCTGGATGAAACCACCACCCGTGAAGACATCGAGCAGCTGTGGAGCTTCTTTGCGTCACCAGGCCAAACCTTGCCCAGCGTGTCCGACTACGAAGGCGGCATCGAAACTCTGATCCCTCTGGACCTGCGCCGCAGCAGCGCCTTCCTGACCCATCCGGTGTTCAACAGCCACCACTGCGAGACCAGCATGCTGCGCTACATCCGCAGCCTGAGCGACAAAGACCTTGCCCTCGATCGCAGCATGATCCCCTTGGGCAGCTGCACCATGAAGCTCAATGCCACCAGCGAGATGATTCCCATCAGCTGGCCTGAATTTGCACAGATTCACCCCTTTGCGCCCCATGAGCAACTGCAGGGTTACGCGCAGCTCGATCGCCAGCTGCGCCACTGGCTGTGCGAGGCCACCGGCTATGCCGGCATCAGCCTGCAGCCCAACGCCGGATCGCAAGGCGAGTATGCCGGCCTGCTCGTGATCCAGGCTTACCACCGGGCTCACGGTCAGGGCCATCGCCACATCTGCCTGATTCCCAGCAGCGCCCACGGCACCAACCCGGCCAGCGCCCAAATGGTGGGGATGCAGGTGGTGGTGGTGGGCTGTGACGCGAAGGGCAATGTGGACATGACCGAACTGAAGGCCAAATGCGAGCAGTACAGCGCCCATTTGGCGGCAGTGATGATCACCTATCCCAGCACACATGGGGTGTTTGAAACCCAGGTCAAGGCCTTGTGCGAGCTGGTGCACCAGCATGGCGGCCGCGTGTATGTGGATGGAGCCAATATGAATGCGCTGGTGGGTGTGGCCGCGCCTGGCGAATTCGGGGGCGATGTCAGCCACCTGAATCTGCACAAGACCTTCTGCATCCCGCACGGAGGCGGCGGACCAGGTGTCGGACCAGTGTGTGTGGTGGACGAGCTGGTGCCGTACCTGCCCGGTCATGCCACGGGCGGGCTGCCGGTCAACGGGGTCGGTGCGATCAGTGCGGCACCCCTGGGCAACGCGGCCGTACTGCCAATTTCCTGGATGTACTGCCGCATGATGGGCGCCGAGGGTCTGCAGCACGCGACCGAAGCGGCCATCCTGGCGGCCAACTACATCAGCAAGCGTCTAGCGCCCCACTATCCGACCTTGTACGCCAGCGACAGCGGGCATGTGGCCCACGAGTGCATCCTGGACCTGCGTCACTTCAAGGACAGCTGCGGCGTGATGGCCGAAGATGTCGCCAAGCGCCTGATGGACTACGGCTTTCACGCGCCCACGCTGTCCTTTCCAGTGGCCAACACGCTCATGGTCGAGCCCACCGAGAGCGAGACGCTGCAGGAGCTGGACCGTTTCATCGACGCCATGATCGCCATCCGCGAAGAGATTCGCCAAGTGGAAAACGGCGTCTGGCCGCAGGACGACAATCCGCTCAAGAACGCGCCGCACACCGCGGCCCGGGTGATGGCCGATGACTGGCCCCACCCCTACCCACGCGAAGCGGCTGCCTTTGCGGTGGCCGGCCTCAGGCAGGGCAAATACTGGCCGCCGGTCGGTCGGGTGGACAATGTCTGGGGAGATCGTCATCTGTTTTGCAGCTGCGCGCCGGTGAGCACAGAAGGCTGAGAACTTTCTGTGCGTTCCACGGCAGCCTGGGTCTGTCAAGAAGCAAGGAAGGCCTGAATCGTGGATGCCTGGTTGCTGGGTACCGTCCTGTTACTTGTCGCCTATTTCGCTGCCCTGGCCTGGGGTCTGCGGCACCGGGGCCGCACCTTGCGTGGACCCTGGCTTTTTTTTCTGCGCGCCTTCTTCCCCAACTGGAAGTTCTTCCATGCCGTCGGTCGCGCCCCGCGGCTGTACGTGCGCGGACGCGATGTGAATGGGCAGTGCGGACCCTGGCAACGGATTTACCCACAACTGCCCAGAAGAGCTTGGCACCTGCTGCACAACCCGGCTGTCAATCTGGCGCTGACGCAGCAGAACCTGATCGACCATCTAGCCCAGGATATCAATGACCTGCCTGAGGGGGCCGACCCGCAGCACTGCGTGAGCTACGCCTTGGTATGCCGCCTTGCTCTGGATGCCTTGCAGGGCGGCCATTGGGGCGATCAAACCCTGATCGCACAAGCTATGCCCGAGGCGGCCGCTTGGCAGCTGGAGCTGCGCATGGAGCATCCCGGTCTGCCCGACCACGCGCCCGAGAGCGTGCTGATGCTGCAATCGGATTTCATGCCGCTGCCGGCGAGGACCGCATAAGACATGGAGTTGCTCGTCGCCGCGCGGGCCTTCGAGCTGCTGCTGGGCTGGAGCTTGACCCTGCAGACGCTGGAATCTCTGCGCGTCATCTGCATGGACCGCATCAGCTGTTGGCCGGTGCAAAGGCAGGAGCTCCCCCGGCGCCCTGCCGTGCTGACGCCGCTGCTCGATGCGCTGATGCAGCCCGGGCCCTACCGCGCGATGCTGGTGCTACGCCTGATCCTGGCCCTGATGCTGATCAGCGGAGGGCTCGGACTGTCGGGTGCGGTGCTGCTCTTTCTGATCGCCGTGGTGCTGCTGTTTCGCTGGCGCGGTGCCTTCAACGGCGGCAGCGATTTCATGACGCTGGTGGGCCTCAGCGGCCTGCTGTTGGCGCAGACCGGTCAGGCACTGGGCCACGCCGAAACAGGATGGACTACCTGCCTTTGGTATGTCGCCTTGCAGACCATCAGCTCTTACTTTGTCTCCGGCTGGGTCAAGCTCCTGCGCCCGGAGTGGCGCAGTGGCGCAGCGCTGCCCATTTTTCTGGACTCCGGGGTGTACGGCCCCCTGCCCCCCGATAGCCTGTTTAGACGACCGCGGGTCGCGCGCGCGGTGAGCTGGATCTTTACCCTCTGGGAAGGCTGCTTCGTTCTGGCGCTGCTCGACCAGCGCATCGCCCTGGCGTATTGCGCCAGCGCGCTGGCTTTTCATTTCTTGGTGTACTGGTACTTTGGGCTCAATCGTTTTTTTTGGGCCTGGCTGGCGAGCTTTCCGGCGGTGATTTACTGCGCCTTGCCCTGAAAGAGGCACCGCATCGCGCCGAGGGCGGCGCTCCCACGCGAAGATTGACCACCTGGTTTTAAGGTGTGGGCGCCGCGTCCTCGCGGCGTTAGATTTTGGTGGGAGCTGCGCCCTCACGGCGATGGGGCCTGAATTTGACAACAGACGGGTTGTCCGAGCACCTGAGCAAGCTAGACTTGGGTCATGGAAGGTTCATCCGCACTCAAGAATGGGGCGCTTGGAGCGTGGCTGGGCAAGATCCTGCGCGCCGGTCTGGCCCTGATCATGGGTATGGCCTGCTGGAGCGCCGGGCCGGCGCACGCCCAAGCGCCCTATCCCAACAAACCGATCAAATGGATCGTGCCCTTCGCACCGGGGGGATCGGGCGATCTCATCGCCCGCGTGCTCGCTGAACGACTGACCCAGGCGCTGGGCCAGCCGGTGGTGATCGACAACCGGGGGGGCAACGGCTCGGTCCTGGGCACCGAGTTGGCAGCCAAGGCAACGCCCGACGGCTACACCTGGGTACTGAGCAACGGGGCGGCGATTACCACCGGTCCACTGATGGGGCAAAACCTGGGCTACAAGCCACTCGACGATTTTGTGCATATCAGCCTGATTGGCAGCTTTGCCAATGCGCTCATCGTGCGTGCCGACCATCCGGCGCGCTCGGTGCAGGACTTGCTCAACCTGGCGCGTGAGCAACCGGGCAAGCTCAGTTACGGATCGGCCGGCGTTGGCTCGGCGGGCAACCTGACCGGTGAATTGCTCAAGCAGTTGGCCAAGATCCAGATGGTGCATGTCCCCTACAAGGGCTCGGGTCCCGCCCTCAATGATCTGTTGGGCGGTCAGATCGACCTCATGTTCAACGCACTGATCGCCTCGGCGCCCCACATTCGTGCCGGCCGCGTGCGCGCTTTGGCCGTCACCGGCGCCCAGCGCGACCGGGAGTTTGCACAGGTACCCACCTTGGCCGAGACGGTGCCCGGGGCGGTCGGCGATGCCTGGTTCGGTTTGTCAGTCCCGGCACGCACACCACCGGCCGTGGTCGAGCGGCTGCGGGTAGAGATGGTCAAGGTTCTGTCGGCACCGGAAAGCCGCAACAAACTGGCCGAGATGGGCATGCAGACCCTCAACCTCGGGCCGCGCGAATTCCAGGATTTTCTGGTTCAAGAAAATCGCAAGTGGGCGCCCGTCATTCGCAGCGCCCAGATCCGCATCGAGTAGCGATACTCGGTGCGGGCCTTACTTGATCAGCGCCTGCATCACCTTGAAAGCCGGGTGCCCGGCCGTTCGCAACCACTCGAAGGCCACCATTTCCGTGGTGACCAACTCAGCGCCGGCACTGGCAAGCCGATCAAAGGCGGCGTCGCGATTGCGCTCAGTGCGAGAACTGCAGGCATCAGTGACCACCCAAACCTCAAACTCCTCGGCCAACAAGTCAAGGGCGGTTTGCAGCAGGCAAACATGGGCCTCGCAACCGGCCACGACCACAGACTGACGGCCAGACTCGGATTGCGGAGCTCGCTGCAAATGTCGGGGCAAGCTGCGGGCGTTGCCCACCGGCTTGCACTGTACAGGCCGCAGCAGCGCACTCAGTCCATCAGGAACAGCGCTGAAGTGAATCTTGGACAAAGGCTGAGCGCCCGCAGCCTCAAGCGCCGCTTCAAGCTCAGGCATCTGCGGTCCAAGCCGATCGGGGTTTTGCGCTGTAGCGACCACGGGCACCTTGAGCAGTTCGGCCATGCGCACGAGTCGCAGCGCATTGCCCAGCACCAGGGTCGATTCGTGCATGGCGGGCATCAGGCGCGTCTGGTAATCGACCAGCACCAACTGGCTGTCGTCGGCATCAAGCAACATCAAAAAACTCCGGGGACTTCACGTCCGCCTGCATCAGTAGACGGCCCCGACTATACGCCTTGCGCGCCGCCGAGCTTCCTGCAATGATCGGACTTCTTGGAGCATCGTGCATGATCGTCGAACGCATCTGGACCGGCAACAGCCTGCGCAACTACAACTACCTGGTGGCTTGCCCCGACAGCGGCGAGGCGCTGGCCATTGATCCGCTGGACGCCGAAAAATGTCTGCATACGGCCCGGGTCAGGGGCTGGCAGATCACCCAGGTGCTCAACACCCATGAACATCACGACCACACCGGCGGCAATGCGGCGGTTGTGGCTGCCACTGGCGCCAAGGTGGTGGCCCATCACAAAGCGGCCGGAAAAATTTCCGGCGTCGATCGGGGCGTGGGGGCGGGCGATGTGATCAAGCTTGGACGATACATCGAGCTGCAGTGCCTGGACACCCCCGGGCACACGATGTGTCACATCTGCCTATTCGCCAACACCGATGAACCGGCTTTGTTTTCAGGTGACACGCTCTTCAACGCCGGGGCCGGCAATGTCCATAACGGGGGTTGCGTGAATGCGCTTTTCGATACCTTTGAGCAGCAACTGGCCCCGTTGCCCGGATCGACCCGGCTTTTTCCTGGCCACGACTATCTGGAAAACAACCTGCGCTTCACGCTGGACCGAGAGAACGACAACCAGGCTGCTGGCCAGAGGCTGGAGCAAGCCAAGGGGCACGATCCAGCGCGCGCGCCTGTGACTACGCTGGCGCAGGAGCGCGAGCACAACACCTTCATGCGCCTGGATAGCCCGAGCCTGATTGCGATCCTGCGCAAAAGCTTTCCCGATCTGCCCGAGCATCCCGACCGACGGACGGTGTTTACGAAACTGCGGGAACTGCGCAACCACTGGTGATGGGGGACACCATCGCCGCGAGGGCGCGGCCCGCACCCGGGTGGTGCGGCTCTGACCCAAATGCGCGGGAGCGCCGCCCTCAGCCCAAAGCCACTTTCAATCGCCTTACACCCTCTTGAATACGCGCCAGATCGGCGGTGGCAAAACTCAAACGCAAGGTGGAGGGGTCGGGGTCGGACGCGTAAAACGGCGCGCCGGGCACAAAAGCGACGCCCTGCTCGATAGCCTTTTGAGCCAACTCAGTGGCCTGCTGCGTGCGGCCGCCCTCGCCGGTCAGTTGAGCCCAAAAAAACATACCGCCCTGCGGCTGACTAAACCGCAGCGCGCGACCCAATTGCTCTCGCAAAGCCTGCCCCATCGCCGCAGCACGCTCTGCGTAGATGCGCCGCACCTGCGCCACACTCAGCGGCATGCGGCCGGACTCCAAATAGAAAGCCGCCGTTGCCTGCGAGAAGGTACTCGTGTGCGCATCGCTGAACTGTTTGCACATGGTGGCACGGGCCAGCAATTGAGCCGGCGCTACCATCCAGCCCACTCGCAGACCCGGGCTGAGCACCTTCGACAGGCTACCGCAATAGGCAAGACAGTCCCGGCTGCCACTGACCTGCGCTGACAAGGCCATCAGACTCGGGGGCGGCGGGTCGCCAAAGTAGAGATCGCCATAGGGGTCGTCTTCCACCACCAGCACCCCATACTTCGCGGCCAGTTCAAGGACTCTCATGCGCCGCTCGATACTGAGCATGGCCCCACTGGGATTGCCGAAGGTGGGGATGAGATAAATCATGCGCGGCTTGTGCTCGACGATCAGTTGCTCCAAGCGGTCAACCAGAACCCCCTGCGCATCGATCGGGGCGCTGATCAAGTGAGCCCCATACAAACGAAAACATTGGATCGTAGCCAGGAAAGTTGGCCCCTCCACAATGACCTTGTCGCCCGGATTGATCATCACCTTGCCCAGCAGATCGAGTGCCTGCTGGCTGCCCGTGGTGACGATCAGGTCTTCTGCGCGCGCACTGATACCCTTGTCAGCCATGAAATGGGCGAGTTGCTCGCGCAGCGGCCCATAGCCTTCCGTAGCGCCGTACTGCAGGGCAGCGCCGGCCTGGGTGGTCAGGACTTGTTGCGAGGCTTGACTCAAGCCTTCCACATCAAACAAGGCGCTATCCGGAAAGCCACCGGCAAAGCTGATGATGCCGGGCTTGCCCAACAACTTGAACAATTCACGGATCGCGGAAGTCTCGACATTGCGCAGTCGGTCGGCAAATTCAATTGGCATGATGCCCTCTTCAAAAAATCAGGGCGCCATGTTAGCGCCCTCAGACCCGCAAAGTAGCTCCGATCACGCGGGTGACCGATCCCCAGAGTCAAGCACGGTGATCAGCTCGCCGCTTCAGCGGCGGACTCGTCAAGCCTTGGGCGTGAAGGGGGCGATGCATCAGATCGTCCAACCAAGGCATGGCCGACTGGCCCCAAATTTGCACGGTGGGTACCAACTGGGCCCGCTCCTGGATGCAGCCCACTCGCAGATTGAGCACTTTGGGCTCTTGGGCTTCGGTAGCATAAAGATGCGTTCCGCACTCCGGGCAGAACGCCTGCGCGCGTCGATTGCCGCTGGCGGCCGTCTTGATGTAGTTTTTGGGCGTCCCCGAGATCGTCACCTGAGCCACCGGTGTGGGTAAAACTGCCCGGAAAGGCGCTCCGCTGAGCTGCTGACAGTCGGCACAGTGGCACACGATGACCCGATTCGGATCAATCAGAGCGGTGAACGAAACAGCGCCGCAGTGGCATTGACCGGATACCTGCATGGAAAGCTCCCCGTAAAGACAACACCAGGCGCAGGGTCCGTGGCGATCGGCTGCCTGCACACAAGCCCCATCTGGGCTCCAAGACATCTTACAAGCCCTGACCTGACCAACACCGCCTCGATAAACTGCGGCCATGAAACGCGAATCCATCGAATCCTTTTTTTCCACCCTGCGCGCTGCCAATCCACTGCCGGTGACCGAGCTGGAATACACCACGGTCTTCGAGTTGCTGACGGCGGTACTGCTGTCGGCGCAGGCCACCGATGTAAGCGTGAACAAGGCAACGCGGCGGCTTTTCCCGGTGGCCAATACGCCAGCCAAAATTCTGTCGCTGGGCCTGGAGGGTCTGGAGTCCTACATCAAGACTATTGGCCTGTACCGAAGCAAGGCGCGGCATCTGATGCAGACCTGCCAGATCTTGCTGGACCAGCACGGCGGGCAGGTTCCGCGAGATCGGCAAGCCCTGCAAGCCTTACCCGGCGTAGGCCGCAAAACAGCCAATGTAGTGCTCAACAGCGCCTACGGCGAAGCGGTGATGCCGGTGGACACGCATATCTTTCGCGTCAGTAACCGCACCGGCTTGGCCCCCGGCAAGACCGTCGATGCGGTCGAGGCCGCCTTGCTTGGCCGAATACCACCGACCTATCTGGTGCACGCACATCACTGGTTGATCCTGCACGGGCGCTATGTGTGCCAGGCGCGCAAGCCGCTGTGCGGACAGTGTGCAGTGCGCCCCTGGTGCGATTTCAAGCCCAAGAGCCCCGATTAAAACTCCAGCCAGGTCCACTGCCCCATCTGCGGGGCCGTTCGAGGCCACTGGCTGGCGCTGGTGATGGGCGCCCCTGGTGCTGCGCCGTGCACAAAAGCAGCGGCTCGCATCACGCCGGCGTGGGTGACCCAGACAATTTCGGACAGCGCTAGCGATTGCGCGTGCTGCAGTGCCTGCACCGAGCGGTCGATCACCTCTTGGGCCGATTCGCGTCCGCCAAAACGATGGGTTCCAAAATCAGCCACCCAGGCATCGATGGCGCTGCGGTCTATGCGGTCCCAGGGCTGCATCTCCCAGCGGCCAAAATCCATCTCGCGCAGTCGCTCGTCGACAACGGGTTCGGGTAGATCGGGCCGGTGTTGGCGCAGGGCCTGCGCCAATTCGACGGTGCGCTGCGAAGGTGAGCACCACAGTGCGCTGCCCGCGGCCGGACACGGCGCAAAACGGCGGGCCGCCTCGGCGGTCGCCGTCGGGTCAGCGGGCAAGTCACTGATTCCGTAGCACAAGCCCGGCTTGGCCAGGACTTGCGCATGGCGCAGCAACCAGAGCTTCATGCGGTGCCCGCCGCCCCCAGCATGCCCAGGTAGAAGGCGATTTCGGCCACCTGCTGGCTCGCGCCCAACCCATCACCGGTGTAGCCGCCAATGCGCCGCTGCAATCGCCAGGCCACCGCCACAGCGCCCAGGGCAGCCCCCAGGCTACCCAGGAGCCACGCCTGGGCCGGCAGGACGAGGGAGACGCCCGCCATGGCGAAGGCCCACCACAGCACGCCCACCAGCAAGCCCATCCGACTGATCTCGTTAGCCAGCGGCTTGGATTTGGAGTGTGGCAAGTCCCCTACATGCTTGAGGGCGCGGATGATAAAGAGCGGCGCCGTGCGCGAGCTGACATGCGCAGCCAGCAATCCGGCAAGCACCCAGGACAGGCTGATCTGTTCCAGCGTCACCAGCAGTATCACCTTGCTCAAAAGGGCCAACACCAGGGCAATGGCGCCGTAGCTGCCAATGCGCGAGTCCTTCATGATCTCGATCACCCGCTCGGGCGTCCACCCCCCCCCCAGACCGTCGGCGGTATCGGCCAATCCGTCTTCATGGAAGGCACCGGTCAGCAGCACACCGAAAGCGGTGCTCAGGACCGCGGCTACCCAGACGCCGGCGGGCAGTTCACCCAGAAGCACCATCAGGGCCGCAAACACCGCTGCCGTCAGGGTCCCCACCAAAGCGCCCACCGCCGGGAAATGAGCCGCGCTGGCGCGCAACATCTCCGGCGAGAACCCCACCCAATCGGCCAGCCGCCCAGTCACCGGAATACGGGTGAAAAATTGCACCGCCAGAAAAAGATGTCGAACAAAACGCACGAACATGGTTGACCCCTGTGCTACGGCAAGGCAGACTCTTGCCGCGAGACACCGGCCGATTCGAAGCTGGCCATCTCGCGCAGCAGGGCGCAGGCGCTTTGCAACAACGGCCAGGCCAGGGCTGCGCCCGAACCTTCACCGAGCCGCAAGCCCAAGTCCAGCAAGGGCTCGGCCTTCAGGTGCGCCAACATCAAGGTATGGCCGCGCTCACCAGAGCGGTGCGCAAAAACACAGCGCTCCAGCACCGCCGGCTGCAAGGCACTGGCCACCAGCACAGCAGCACTGGAGATAAAGCCATCGACCACGATGACGCGCCTTTGCGCAGCGGCCTGCAGAACGGCACCGACGAGGGTGGCGATTTCAAAACCGCCAAAGGCCGCCAGCGCAGCCAAGGGCTCGCGAGCTTGCGCATGCCGGTCCAGCACCTGACGCAAGACGCTGATCTTGCGCTGCACCGCCAGGGCATCCAGGCCCGTACCCGCGCCGGTGCAATCGGCGATATCGAGGCCGATCAGGCGGCTCATGAGCAGCGAGGCGGCAGAGGTGTTGCCTATGCCCATCTCGCCGAGCAAGAGGGCATTGCCTGGCAGGCTCAGAACCGACTGGGCGCCATTACGCAGCGCCTGATCGCACTGGGCCTGGCTCATGGCCGGCCCCGACAGCGCGTCGGCCGTACCCGTTGCGATTTTGCGCACTTGCAAGCCCGGGCGCGGTGCGAAGTCATGCCGTACACCGCAATCGATCACCGTCAACTCCAGGCCGTGCTGACGCGCCAACACACTGACGGCGGCGCCGCCGGCCAAGAAATTCTCGACCATCTGCCAGGTCACATCGCCGGGATAGGCCGAAATGCCATGAATGGCCAAACCATGATCGGCGGCACACACCAGTAACTGCGGGCGCTCGAGCTCAGGGGCTTGGCTGCCCAGTATCAGACCGATGCGCAAGGCCAGACGCTCGATCTGGCCGAGCGACCCCTGAGGCTTAGTCTTGCCATCGAGCTTGCGCTGCAGACACACAGCCAGCGCATCTTGCTCCAGCGCAGGAACAAGCGGGTAAGAGGACTGCATGTGGACTTTTCTCCTGGAAACTCAAACGCCATCCGGGGTGCTCACCGGCAACGCCGCCCACTGGGAGCCGACGGCGTGTATGGCCAGGCGCTGATCGAACACCGCCTCAATGGCCCGGTGGCTGAAGGCATCGCCGCAGGGGCCCTGGTGCATCACACAACCGGCTTGCATCACCACCACATCGTCAGCGTGCAGGGCCACGCCGATTTCATGCAGCACGCTCAGGAGGGTCACGCCCTTGGCCTTGAGACATTGCACCCGTTCCAGCCAATCGGCCTGATGCGGTGGATCCAGGTGCGCAAGCGGCTCGTCCATCAGCATCAGCGGCGCGTCCACGGCCAAGGCACGAGCCAGCAGCACCCGCTGGCGCTCGCCACCGGAGAGCTGCCCGAGCAGGCGATCACGCCAGTCCCAGGCATGCACAGCGCGCAAGGCTGACTCCACCGCCTGCCGGTCTCGAGCGCCGGGTGCAGCCAGCCAGTCTTGGTGCGGCAGGCGCCCGAGCAGAACCACATCGAGTACGCAGAGGTCCTCGGCGACCGGCTCGCTCTGGCCCAGCCAAGACAACCGCCGCGCCCGATCCCGTCGCGTCAGCTCAGCAGGCCGCGCCCCTTGCCAGAGCACCTGGCCCTGATGCGGCAGCAGGCCAGCCAGTGCCCGCAGGAGCGTGGACTTCCCCGCCCCGTTGGGCCCGACGACGCAGGTCCAGCGGCCCTGCGCGATCCGCAGATCGATGCCCTTGAGCACCGATCGCCCGCCAAGATTGACGCTCAGGCCTTGGGCCTCGAAGGCCGCGCTCATCAGGCTCATACTGGAGTCCCCTGGCCCTGCAGACGTGACATGCGCAGCAACAGATAGGCGCCACCCAACACCGCGGTGAGCAAGCCCACGGGCAGATCCTGTGGGTGCATCAGCGTGCGTGCCAAAAGGTCCGCCGCCAAAAGCAGATTGCCCCCCATGCAGGCAGCCAACGGAATTAGCCAGCGATACGGCAGAGGCGCCCAGGCCCGCACCCAGTGCGGCGCGGCCAGCCCCACGAAGGCCACCAAACCCACCTGGGCCACCGCTGCCCCGGTGGCCAGCGCCAGGGTTAGCACCAGGGCGATACGCGCTGAGGCCACTGGCATGCCCAAGCTGCGCGCCGTGTTCTCACCAAGCGTCAAGGCATCGAGCACGCGTCCCAAGGGCCAGGCCAAGGCGATGCAAAGCAACAGGGCCAGGGCCATCAGGGCACAAGCAGGCCAGCTCAGCAAACCGGTGCTGCCAAGCATGAAGCTCTGCATGATACGAAGCACCTCGGGCCGAAGCAGACTGAACCAGGAACTCAAGGCCCCTAGGGTCACGCCCACGATCACGCCGGCCAACAAGAGCCTGAGGGTGTGCTGTACGCCCCGCGATAGCAGCGTAGTGATCATAACCGCCATCCCTGCGCCCACGAAGGCAGCGCCAGTCAGACCCAGCTGGGCCAGCCAGGACAGGGTCCAGGCGCCGCTACCCAGCCACATGGACAGATAGAGGCAGACACCGAGCGAGGCGCCGGAGGCACTGCCCAGCAAAAAAGGATCGGCCAAAGGATTTCTAAAAACGCCCTGGGCCAAGGCACCGGCCAGGCCCAGCAGCGCGCCCGCCAGCCACGCCCCCAGGGAACGCGGCATGCGGATCTCGGAAACAATCTGCCAGGCCTGCGGCTCTTTCCAGGCCAGCCACGGCGCTTGCCAGCCGGTGCTGCCTGCCGCTGCCCCCAGAGCCAGGCCCGAGACCGCCACGATCATCATTAGGACCGCCAGGCCTGCGGGGCGCCATGTCCGCAGCGACCTCATCGCGCCCCCCCAGACTGCAGCAGGCAGGCTGCCAAGAGGTGCGCGGCTTCGGCCAGACGAGGTCCGGGCCGCATCAGGATGTCCACCTGTGCAGGGGCAAGTGCACAGATCCGGCCCTGCTGCACGGCACGCAACTGCGACCAGCCAGGTCGTCCGACCAGATCATCCCGGCCCTCACGGCTGACGACGATCACATCGGGCTGGGATCGAACCACAAATTCACCCTGAATCTGCGGAAAAGGCCCGAGGGCAGCCGACAGGATGTTGACTTGTCCCAGGCGGCTGAGCGTTTGGCCGATGAAGGACGACTCGCTGGCCCCGTACGGACCGCTGCCCACCTCCACATAAAGCTTCTGTCCGCGCAGAGACTGAGGCAGGCTTTGGGCCGCGGCCGCCACCGCGGCGTCCACCTGGCTCCAGACCGCATGCGCCTGCCGCTGCGGCAGACCGAAGACGCGGGCCAGAGTCAGCAGATTTCGCCGCACATCTTCATGGGTGCGCGGCTCCAGGGCCAGAACAGGCACGCCCAGCGCACGCAGGCGCTGCTGTCCCGGACTGGAGACGGCCATAAGCACCAGGTCAGGCCGCTGGGCCACCACAGCCTCGAGGTTGACATCGAGACCGCCGCCCATGCGGGGCAGAGACTGTATGGAAGCAGGCCAATTGGAATAGCGATCCACGCCCACCAGGCGCTTGCACTGCCCCAGGGCACACACCGACTCGGTGAGAGCGGGCAGCAAGCTGACCACCCGCCGGGGCGGTTGCGACAAGCGCAGCTCCTGCTGCAGATCATCGCGCACTGCGATAGCCTGTCCCCAGGCCACAGCCGGAGTCAGTACACAGGCCGCCATCAGGCACGCCCAGAACCGCCCGAGTCCCCTAGGCATACCGTTGCTCCCACTGAAGCATGATCCGGTGCAACTGGGACAGGCCGTCGGTCAGCGCAGCCGGTCCCGGCTGCAAAATGTCGGCCGACTTGATCTCAAACAGCTGCCCCGTGCGTACTGCGGGCACCGCCTGCCAGCCGGGTCGATCGGCCACTTTCTCGGGCCGAAATTTTTTTCCGCACCATGAGCCGATGATGATGTCCGGCGAGCCCTCCACGATGAGGCGGTGGTCTGCGATGATGCGGTCCTTTCCCATGGGAGCGAGCGCGAGCTCGGGAAAAATGTCCTCGCCGCCGGCAATACTGATCAGCTCCGAGACCCAACAGATGGCGCTGATTGGCGGATCGTCCCATTCTTCAAAGTAGACGCGCGGCCGACGCTTGAGGGCTTGACCACGCTGCTTGATGCCTTGCAGATCGGCGCGCATTTGCGCCAGGCGCTCCAGGCCCTGATCGGCCTGCCCCACCAGCGCGGCAAGCTGATAGAGCACGGAGAAGATCTCCTCCACGCTGCGCTGGTTGAAGATGTGCACCGGCACCCCTGCGCGAATGAGCTGCGCGGCAATGTCGGCCTGCAAGTCAGAAAAACCAAGCACGCAGTCCGGCCTGAGCGCCAGGATTTTGTCGATCTTGGCGCTCAAAAATGCACTGACCCGCGGCTTTTCCTGGCGCGCCTGGGGCGGCCGCACGGTGTAGCCGGAAATCCCGACGATGCGATGCGCCTGTCCAAGCAGATAGAGCCACTCGGTGGGCTCTTCGGTCAGACAGACGATGCGCTCGGGGACCATCAAGGAGCCTGCAGGTTCATAGCCGCGAACACTCCGCGTCGGGGGGCGTTATAGCCATAAGCCGTCTGATATATCCTGTCAGTAACATTGTCCAAGCTTACTCTCAGCCTAGCTTTCGGACCTAGCGCATAAGAGGCCCCAATGTCCAGCAAGCCGTAGGAGCCCAAGAGTCGCTCGCCGAAGTCTTTGCGCTGGCCGTGATAGTTCAGGGCTGCGCTCCACTCAGTACCCCCCCCCAGGGGCTGCAGAAACTTTAGGCTGGCTTGGCGCTTGGACCGGCGCAACAGAGCCTTTCCAGTTTCCAGGTTTTCAGGGTCTTGAACCGTCAGGCCCAGCCGGATGTCGGTCGATCCCCAACGGCTGCGCCCCGAGAGTTCCAGGCCTCGATTGCGAGCCTGCAGATTGGTCAGGTTGGAGCTGCGGTCGTAAGCAATGAGGTCTTTCATGTCAACCCAGAAATAGCCAAGCCGCAGCTGATGCGCCGACTGCTTGTAGGCTAGCGCGAGTTCCCTGTGGTCGAAAGACTCAGCACGTAAAGGTCCCGAGGCATAGGTCTGCTCTCCGACGCTGGCGGCACGAAAGCCGCTTGAGACCTGCGCCAGCATCTTCCAGACCGGGCTGAGGCGATAGGACACCCCCAACAAGGCCGAGTTGCGTTCTTCACTCCCCTGACGACTGGTATTCTGATCTTGAGTTGCGAGCCAATCGCGCCGCAGGTTGACCTGCAAGGCCCAGTCCCCTTGCTCATGGCTTAAGCCCGCGAGCAGAGCCCCATCGTCCTTTTTTAAGCGAAAGCCACTGGACGTGGCATCCGAGTGAAATTTTTCTTCGGTGACCTCCAGCCCCAGCAACAGGATTGATCGGTCTGTGACCGCCAGCTGATTGACCCAGCGCAATCCCAGTTGATCGCTGGAGGCCCGCCCAAAGGCATAGGCCGAAGTTTTGAGCGCCCCGTTTTTGCGGTCCTCTTGGGTCTGCCGGCTCTGGCTCAGCGCTATCTCGCTGCGCCACCGGGGGCTAAGCCTGGAGGTGAGCACCAGCGCCGCCCCCGCGGTCTTACGCTTCAAGTCGTGCGTGTCGTGCGTATTACCACTGCCGAAGTCATCATCGTCGTACTCAATATCAGCAATCACCTGCGACACAGACAGTCGAAACTTGTGATTCGTATCAAGCTGATGCACCAAATGGAGCGTCATGTTATCGATCGTTGAGCGGTCCTGATCGGGATTAGCCGCAGGCTTTTGCGCCACATTCATGGCCGACAGGCGCCCCGATTGCTCCCGCCCCAGTCGGATGGCCACCTCAGTGCCACCCAACGACTGAGTTAGCGCCGCCTGCGAGGAACGCCGACCCTGGCCGCCCACACCGAGCATGGCGTACTGCCCAGCCCCCTTACGCGTGATGATGTGAATCACGCCGCCGTTGGCCGCGCCACCATAAAGCGCGCTGGCATCGCCACGCAAAATTTCGATCCGCTCGACATGGGCCAGTGCAATATCCGCTACCAAAGGGTTCCCGAATCCATCCACCGGCGCCCGCACGCCATCGATCATCAGCACCAGGTTAATGCTGTTGTGACCGCGCAGGAAGAAAGAGGTCGTGGTGCCCGGCCCGCCATTGCGGGCCGACTCAAAGCCAGCCACCCCCCGCAAGACATCGGCCAGCGAGGCCGCTTGCGACCGCTCAATATCCTCGCGGGTGAGTACCTCCACCGATGCGCTCAACGCGGAAACAGACGCAGGTACCCTGGTCGCCGTGATCACCACCTCATCCAAAGGCGCGGGCTCTGCGTGAACACAAGATAAAAACGCAGCAAAAAATAGACTCAAGGCGATACGGCGCGCCCTAGGCAGATGTGAGTTCATGTTGAACCTTTCCAGACTGAAAGCTCTCACCGGCCTCCCCGCCAGTGCATGAGCGTTACAAAGTCGCGCCGAAGCGGGCGCGCCTTCACCGTGTTGGCCGGTATCCGGGCTGACAAAGCAACTACGCTGGCCTTCCCAAGCGCTTGTTCAAGGCACTCAGTGGCTGCTTCAGCGCAGCGGGGTTCGAAGTCTGGGGCTCCAGGCCCTGCCATCGACCCGTTCGTCTTACCGTTGCGGGGGCAGCGCAGGTTGGGCCTGGAGTGCCGCGCGGCTTTCGCCGCTCTGACTCGTCCGCCGTCCTGCTTCCCGTTGAACTGCGGTATGCGAACCACACCGCGAGCACCAACGATCCGCATTCTACGCAGCGACCGGCCTGAAACCCTACAATCTGCCTGTCATGGCAAAGCCTCCCTCCCTGGACCAGCTGGCCGATCGTGTCGACCGCCTGCTGCTACGCTACGAGGAATTGCAGCGAACCAACCTCCTGCTTTCGGAGCAGGTGCGCACCTTGAGCCAGGAGCGCGATTCGCTCAGATCCCGCCTGAGCGCGGCTCGGGCACGAGTCGATGCCCTGCTCGAGCGACTGCCGGCCACTCCCTCTGACGGCACTCACGGCCCCGCATCCTGATGAAACAGCTCGAAGTGCAAATCATGGGACAGAGCTATCTACTCGGTTGCCCCGAAGGCGGCGAGGACCGCCTGCGCGATGCGGTGAGCAAAGTCGACGCGGCCATGTGCAAGATTCGCGATGCGGGAAAGCTCAAGGCCCGCGACCGCATCGCTGTGCTGGCCGCGCTCAATCTGGCCTTCGAATTGAGCGACCGTGGTTCCGCTCCCGCTCCAAGCGTTGGCACGACCGAACCCAACTCGCAGCAAGTGACGGCACTGATGGCGCGGCTTGACAAGGCCCTCGGTGACGACGGCCAGCTGCTCTAAGGAACCCTCCGTCGGGTGGCCGACTCCAAGGCCGTCGCGAGGGCCTAGAATAAGGCAGTCTGCGGCTCGCGCCGGGTTTTATAATTCCTTGAACCAATGCTCTTTGAGCTCGGGCTTGGTACATCGGCTGGTGAGCGTGATCGTCTCGCGTCAGATGAACCCAACGCCAGCCTGCCCTCGCCCACCTGAACCCCCGGTTCAGGATGCCGGCCCGGTGGTTACCGCAGACACCTTCTTTGGGGCTGTATCCATGGCCAGCCATCACGCCGCGGCAGTGCCCCCCCACCCTCGTGCATGCAGCCCCAACGGGCCGTCCCCATTCCATGGCGCTTGATCCGATCCTGATTCTCGAACTGGTGGGCCTGGGCTTAATGTCCGGCTTTCTTGCAGGCTTGCTGGGTATCGGAGGGGGCATGGTGATGGTGCCTTTCCTG
>VGHR01000042.1 GCA_016868205.1 Betaproteobacteria bacterium | reverse complement strand
GGTCGACTTGCAAGCCACCGAACTCCTGTCGCCAGCGGTAGTAGCTCTGCGTTGAGATCTGAGCCTGCTTACAAGCTTGTGGCAATGTCACGCCACTGGCCATTTGCACTTCAATCTGCCGCAGCAGCGAAATGATCCGCTCGGGTGAGGTCTTCTTCCTTGGCATGTCCTTCTCCTTGATGCCATGTTGAGCTTCTCACTACAAATGGACCTAATAGCCCGGGGCAGGTCACCCGGGCCATGGGGGAATTTGGCGCCGTCTCGGTGGTCTCCGGTCATATTCGCGGCCAGACCAACACCATGCCCCTACATGTGGAAATTCTCTACAACGAATACCAGTCCATGGCCGCCTTTGCGGTGGCCTCCCTGCTGGCCTTGCTGGCCCTGCTCACCCTGGTCATCAAAAGCATCGCGCAGTGGCAGCATGAGCGCGAGTTGCGAGCCGCAGCCGAGCTACCTCCGGAGCGACCCGAGTCGTCTCCGACCATCACTACCCAGCGCCCTGGTTCGGGGCGCAGGGTCGACACGGGCGCTGCGGTGTCCCTCTGAATTTTTAGTCATGAGGATGCCATGAGTATCGAAATACGCCATGTCAGTAAAAATTTTGGTCGCTTCCAAGCGCTGCGAGATGTCTCTCTCGAAATCGATTCGGGGGAATTAGTCGCCCTGCTCGGCCCCTCCGGCTGCGGCAAGACCACTTTGCTGCGCATCATCGCCGGTCTGGAGGCGCCCGACACCGGCAGCATCCTGTTCAGCGGGGAAGACACCACCGAGGTCCATGTGCGCGAGCGGCAAGTGGGCTTCGTGTTCCAGCACTACGCACTGTTCAGGCACATGACGGTATTTGAGAATGTGGCTTTTGGCCTGCGTGTCAAGCCGCGCGCGGTGCGGCCCCATGAAGCCCAAATCCGCAGCAAGGTGATGGATCTGCTCAAACTGGTGCAGCTTGACTGGCTGGCCGATCGCTTTCCCTCGCAACTGTCGGGCGGCCAGCGCCAGCGCATTGCGCTGGCCCGGGCTCTGGCGGTCGAACCACGGGTGTTGCTCCTCGACGAGCCCTTCGGCGCGCTTGACGCCAAGGTACGCAAAGAGCTGCGCCGCTGGTTGCGCAAGCTGCACGACGAGCTCCATGTCACCAGCGTGTTCGTCACGCATGACCAGGAAGAAGCCCTGGAAGTGGCGGACCGGGTGGTGCTCATGAATCAGGGGGTGATCGAGCAGGTCGGCTCGCCCGAGCAGGTCTGGGCCCAACCCGCCAGCCCCTTCGTCTACAGCTTTCTGGGCGATGTCAATTTGTTTCATGGCCGAGCGCACGAGGGTCAGGTGCATCTGGACGGCATCGCCGTACCCGCCCCCGAGCACGCATCGGCCCAGAATGCACAGGCGCTGGCTTATGTGCGCCCGCACGAGATCAGGGTCGAGCGCGACCACCCGGGCGCTAGCGGCATTGCCGCCCTGCTTCAGCGTGCCATCGTGGTGGGACCGGTGGCCCGGCTGGAGCTGCAGGCTGAGGACAGCGGCACCGGGCGACTGATTGAGGCACAGATCAGCAGCGACTACTTCGCGCAACTCGAACTGAAAGAAGGGCAACGCCTGCGCCTGACCCCGCGCCGGGCCGGCGTATTTCTCACCGCTTGAGCACCTAGGCCAGAGCCTGCAAGGCCACACGGGCGATGCTGGCGGCATCCACCCCAAAAAACTGGCGCAATTGCGAACGCGTGTCGCTGCGACCGAAACCATCCGTGCCCAGCGTCACATAGAGGCGCCCCGGCGGCAGGTAAGCCCGCACGCTCTCGGCGACCGCCTGCACATAGTCGCTGGCCGCGATGATGGGGCCGGCCGTGTTTGTCAGCTGCTCGGCGAGGTATGTCTGCGGGCGCTGGCCCTGCTCGCGCCAGGCTCGATCGCAAGCTTGCCCATCACGGGCCAGCTCACTCCAGCTGGTCACGCTGACTACGGTACTACTGACACCCTGGGCGGCTAACAACTCGGCCGCTGCAATGACTTCGGTCAGGATCGCGCCAGAGCCCAGGAGCGTGACCATGCGATCACGCGAGGCACGGGTTTTCATGGCAGGTCCGTAACGGCCATAGATATAGGCACCTCGGATGACCTGGTCGCGCACGCCGTCCGGCAGATCAGGCTGAGCGTAGTTGGCATTCATGAGCGTGATGTAGTAAAAAACATCGCGCTGCTCGACCAGCATCTCCTGCATGCCCTGCGACAGGACCACCGCCAGCTCACCGGCAAAGGCGGGATCGTAAGCTTTGCAATTGGGAATGGTCGCCGCCCACAAATGGCTGCTGCCGTCCTGATGCTGCAGGCCTTCACCACCCAGCGTAGTACGGCCGGAGGTGGCCCCCAGCAAAAAGCCGCGCGGCATCTGATCGGCGGCAGCCCAGATCGCATCGCCCACCCGCTGAAAGCCAAACATCGAGTAGTAAATATAGAAAGGCAGCATGGCCACGCCGTGCACGCTGTAGGCGGTGGCGGCAGCGGTCCAGCTGGCAATTGCGCCGGCCTCGCTGATGCCCTCTTCCAGAATCTGGCCGTCGAGCGCCTCGCGGTAACTGAGCACCGAGCCAATATCTTCAGGTGCATATCGCTGCCCCACACTCGAATAAATACCCACCTGCTTGAAGAGGTTGGCCATGCCGAAGGTGCGGGCCTCATCGGCGACGATGGGCACAATGCGCGGCCCCAGCGGCGAGGTCTTGAGCAGATTGCCCAACATACGCACAAAGGCCATGGTGGTGCTCATCTCCTTGCCCGCCGCTTTGAGCGCAAAGCTGGCGTAGCTGTCGATCTCGGGCACCGCCACCGACTCACAAGCAACATCGCGCTGCGGCAGGTAACCGCCCAGCGCGTGTCGCCGGGCGTGCAGGTATTGCATCTCGGCGCTCTCCGAGGCCGGCTTGTAGAAATCTAGCTGTTTGGCCTGCTCGTCGCTGAGCGGCAAGTTGAAGCGGTTGCGAAACTCAATCAAGTCCTGCTCATCGAGTTTTTTCTGGGAGTGGGTGGTCATCTTGCCTTGACCTGCCGAGCCCATGCCGTAGCCCTTTTTGGTGTGGGCCAAGATGACGGTCGGCTGGCCACGGTGGGCCGCCGCAGCGCCATAGGCGGCATGAATCTTGACCAAGTCGTGGCCGCCACGCTTTAGCCGATCAATTTGATCATCCGTCATGCCCTGCGCCAGACGCGCCAGCTCGGGGCTTTGGCCAAAAAAATGCTCGCGGTTATAGCGGCCGTCATTAGCCGCAAAGGTCTGCATTTGACCATCTACCGTGTTGGCGAAGGCGCGCAACAAGGCTCCGGACGAATCGCGCGCTAAGAGGCCATCCCAATCGCTGCCCCAAATCAGCTTGATGACATTCCAGCCGGCACCGGCAAACAACTTTTCGAGCTCGTCGATGATGCGGAAGTTACCGCGCACCGGACCATCGAGCCGCTGCAAATTGCAGTTGACCACCCACACCAAGTTGTCCAGTTTTTCGCGTGCGGCCAGAGTCAGCGCGCTCATGCTCTCGGGTTCGTCCATCTCGCCGTCCCCGAAAACACCCCAAACCTTGCGCCCCTGGCAATCGAGCAGATGACGGTGCGTCAGGTAGCGCATAAATCGCGCGTGATAGATCGAGCTGATCGGGCCGATGCCCATGGACCCGGTCGGAAACTGCCAGAAGTCGGGCATCAGGCAAGGATGCGGATAGCTCGGCAGGCCGCGCGTGCCTTTACCGAGCCCTTGAAGCTCCTGTCGATAGTGCGATAGCTCCTGCTCGCTCAAACGCCCCTCCAGAAAAGCCCGTGCATACACGCCAGGAGCGCTGTGCGGCTGGAAGAACACCAGATCGCCACGATGCTTAGCGTCGCGAGCATGAAAAAAATGATTGAAGCCGACCTCAAAGAGATCGGCCGCACTGGCGTAGCTGGCGATATGTCCACCGAGATCCCCATAAGCCTGATTGGCGCGCACCACCATGGCCAGCGCATTCCAGCGCATCAAGGAGGCCAGTCGCTCCTCTATCGCCAGATCGCCCGGGAACACCGGTTGATCCTCGACATGGATAGTGTTCATGTAGGGCGTGTTCAGGTCCGGATTCCAGCCGGTGCCCATCGCGCGCGCCCGCGAGGCCAGCACATCCAGAATTTGTCGAGCCCGCGCCTGACCGTCGGGTCCCGATTGCACAAGCGCGGTGAAGGCCTCGAGCCATTCGGTAGTCTCTTGCGGATCCGGGTCGGGAGTGAGCGCAGCGTTCTGCAGCCAGGCCGGAAGTAAGGGGGCGTTCATGTGGTCTCCTGAACTGATCGCGCGTACTGTAGGCAAAAACACCCGAAACTTGATGCTTTAAAGGCTGCAAAAACCTGTTTGCAAGGCATAAAATATCGTTTTTTATGAAAAATCAGCATGAAAATTGACTCCATAGACCTGCGCCTGCTCAGCGAGTTGCAAAGGGATGGCAGCCTCAGCAATGTGGAACTCGCTCGCCGAGTGCATCTGTCGCCCTCTCCCTGCCTGACACGGGTCAAGGCGCTGGAGGCGGCCGGCGTCATCTCACGCTATGTGGCCCTGGTCAGTGCGAGCAAGCTGGGGCTGGGACTCAATGTCTTTATCAGCATCAGCCTGCGCACCCAGAGCAAAGAAGCTCTGGCCATGTTTGAAGGGCGCATGGCTGACTACGAGGAAGTGATGGAGTGCTACCTGATGACTGGCGACTCCGACTATCTGATCCGTGTTGCAGTGACGGACATGGCCGCGCTGGAACGATTCATTCTGGACAAGCTCTCACCCATCGAAGGCGTTGAAAAAATTCGCTCGAGCTTTGCCCTAAAGCAGGTGCGCTACAAGACGGCCCTGCCGTTACCGCAGTTGTCCGGATGAGCGCCGCCCCCTGCCCTACACTGACCGCTCATGAGCTGGCATGCCCGACTGGACCTGGACTACGCGCTCGAAGAAGGGCGCAGCGTGGCGCGCTTCAGGCACGAAGGACCGCTGCGCGTACTGCAAAGCCTGTACCCCCAAGGCCCCGCGGTCTGTCACAACATACTGGTCCACCCTCCCGGAGGTCTGGTCGGCGGCGATACGCTCGATCTGCGCATCAAAGTGGCGGCACAAGCGCACGGATTGATCACCACCCCGGGGGCAACGCGCTTTTACCGATCCACCGGCGAACAGGCGGTGCAGCGCACACAACTGGAACTGGCAGCGGGCGCGCGACTCGAGTGGCTGCCGCTGGAGGCCTTGTGTTTTGCAGGTTGTCTGGGAGAGAACCGGCTTGAGATGCGATTGGCCCCGGGGGCCGAGCTCATAGGCTGGGACATCACCGCCCTGGGCCTGCCGCAATCGGGGCAGCCCTTTACCGCCGGACGCCTCTTGCAGCACATCGAAGTGCCCGGACTTTGGCTAGAGCGCGCGCAACTCGATGCAGCCGACGACCGGCTGATGAACAGCCCGCTGGGCTTGGCTCAAAGGCGCTGCCTGGCCACGCTGTTCTTTATCAGCGGCAATCCGATCGACCGTCAAGGCCGAGAGAACTGGCTCGAGCAGACCCGCGGCTGTCTGGCCGGTCACGCCCTGATGACGACCGCGGGTGTGACCTCGCCCAACGACCAAATGGTGGTTTTGAGAATTCTGTCGCCGCTGGTCGAGCCAGCCATGCTGCTGATGCGACAGGTTTGGCAGGCCTGGCGCCGCTGCGCCTGGCAAATGGACGCACCCCCGCCAAGAATCTGGTCGACTTGACCGCTTCGAGCGGCAGGGGGGCTCAGGCGCGGGCAGCGCGAAGCCTTTGCGAGAACTGCTGCAGCGCCGCAATGCCGCTGGCCTCGGCGCGCTGGCACCAAGCCTGCAGATCGGCAGCCAACTGCTCGCGCGAAGACGAGGTGCTCATCCAAAGCTGACGCAACTCTTCGCGCATGGTGACCATCTTGTCAAGCACTGGATGCTCGGCGCGTGCCTGCGCCAGGTGCGGACGGGCCGAGGCCGGCACCTTATCGTCATCACGGTGCAGCCAGCGCGCCGCGGCCTTGAGCACCGACACATCGGCGCGCCGGGCCTTGAGCGCGGCCAACTCCGAATGAGCCGAGCGACGCAACTCCCGTGCGAAACCGGCCATGACCTCGTAGCGATGGGCAATCAGTGCTTCCAGCGTCTTCTCATCGGCCACCGGCTGCACATGTCCCAACTGCAGGCGAGGCGGCACCTTCTTGACACTGGCCAGCCCCAGAGCCTGCAAGATGCAGATATACATCCAGCCGATATCGAACTCGTAGGGCTTGATCGACAGCTTGGCTGAAGTGGGATAAGTGTGGTGGTTGTTGTGCAGCTCTTCGCCAGCAATGACAATGCCCCAGGGCGTCAGGTTGGTGCTGGCATCGGGCGCCTCAAAATTGCGATACCCCCAATAGTGCCCCGCGCCATTGATGATGCCCGCAGCCGTCACCGGGGTCCAGGCCATCTGCACCGCCCAGACCACCAGCCCGGCAGCGCCAAACAAAGCCAGATTGATGATCATCATCAGGCCCACGCCCTGCCAGGAGTAGCGGGTATAAAGATTGCGCTCGATCCAGTCGTCCGGGGTGCCGTGCCCAAAACGGGACAGGGTGTCTTTATTCTTGGCCTCCGCGCGGTACAGCTCTGCACCGCGCAGCAACACGGTGCGAATGCCATGGACATGCGGGCTGTGCGGGTCTTGCTCCTGCTCGCATTTGGCGTGGTGCTTGCGGTGAATGGCCGCCCACTCCTTGGTAACCTGCCCCGTGCTCAGCCACAACCAGAGCCGGAAAAAATGCGATGCAATCGGGTGCAGGTCGAGCGAGCGATGCGCCTGGTGACGGTGTAGGAAGACCGTCACGCTGATCAT
Organism: Betaproteobacteria bacterium; assembly: GCA_016868205.1. Classification (GTDB taxonomy): domain Bacteria; phylum Pseudomonadota; class Gammaproteobacteria; order Burkholderiales; family Burkholderiaceae_C; genus Polaromonas. The sequence goes on along the minus strand of VGHR01000042.1, from coordinate 14,407 downwards.
GGTGATGTGCGTCGTCGCCAGGGCGTAGAGAACGATCTGCCACCAAGCGAGCTCCCACAGACCATGGGCCAGCCAATCAAGCGCTGCATCAAAAGCAATCATCGTTCATCCTTTTCAGTCGGCAGGTGCCACCCAGGTCTTCCATCCCAGGTTGCGCATTGTAGGTGGGTCACAGACATCAGCCCAGCCTTGGCAAGCTGAAGTTACAGGCCGGAGCTGAAAAAATCAATAAAATGGGCCCTAAAAGGTCATAAAGTGGCGCATCTCGCGGCAAATTCGCCTCAGAACAAACTACGCCTCAGCCCGACAAGGCTCAGTGACGCTGCCAAACCGCCGCAAAAAACCCATCGGTACGGTGCCGATGGGGCCACAGACGCAGGCAACCGGCCTCCACCAGATCGGTACGCAGCTCGTCAGGCAAGCAAGTCCCGGCGTCGACCGGCTCGAAGTCCGCATGCGACTGCCCAAAAGCCTTGGCCACCGCCTCGTTTTCCGCCTGGAGCAAACTACAGGTGGCATAGACCAGGCGCCCGCCCGGCTTGAGCAGGCGGGCAGCACTGCTCAGGATGGCCTGCTGCTTGTGCACCAGTTCAGTGACCGACTGCGGGCTCTGGCGCCATTTGAGGTCGGGATTGCGGCGCAGCGTCCCCAAACCCGAGCACGGCGCGTCAACGAGCACCCGGTCCATCTTGCCGGTCAGCCGTTTGATGCGCTCGTCGCGCTCATGGGCAATGACGACCGGATGGACATTGGACAGGCCGCTGCGGGCCAGGCGCGGCTTGAGCGCATCGAGCCGATGGGCCGAGGTGTCAAAAGCGTAGAGCCGGCCGGTGCTGCGCATGGTCGCGCCTATGGCCAGGGTCTTGCCACCGGCGCCGGCGCAAAAGTCAGCCACCATCTCGCCCCGGCGGGCATCGAGCAGCAGGGCCAGCAGCTGCGAGCCCTCGTCCTGCACCTCGATCAGGCCCTGCCGAAACAGGTCGAGCTGGGCCAGCGGCGGCTTGTCGGCCAGGCGCAGCCCCCAGGGCGAATAGGGCGTCGGCTCGGACGCCATGCCCAACCGGGCCAGCGCCTCCTGGACCTCGGAGCGCTTGGCCTTGATGAGATTGACGCGCAGATCCAGCCCCGCAGGCCGGCCCAGGCTGTCGGCCAGCGCCGAAAACTCCTGGCCCACTTCGGACTTGAGGGCATCGACCAGCCACTGCGGCAGGTTGTGTTGATGCAGGTCCATCAGATCGCCGGGGCGCACCTGATCACACTGCTCGAGCCACTGCTTGTCTGAAGCGTGGAGCGCGCCCAACAAAAAGTCGCGGGGGGCAGCGAAGGCCAGGATGGCTAGGCGACGCTCCATTGGCCCGGAACCGGACTGCGCCAGATAGCTCAAAAAGATCTTCCGGCGCAAGACCTCATAGACCGTCTCGGCCAGTGTGGCCCGCTCACGCGGCCCCACCCTGTGTTCACGAAAGTAGCGTGAAAGAACGGCATCAGCCGGATGATCGAAACGCAGAATCTGCTTGAGCAGATCCGCGGCGCTGTCTAGAAGAGCCTTAGGATGCATCTCCGCATTGTCCCACCCACGCTCAGCCTTGCCCCTAGCCATGTCCGACCACAATCTGCCTGCCCTGCTTGAAACCCCGCCCGGCCTCTACCAGCACTACAAGGGCCTGACCTATCAGGTCTTGGGCACGGTGCGCCACAGCGAAACGCTCGAGCCGATGACGCTCTACCGCGCCCTTTACGGCCAGCGCGGCCTGTGGGTGCGGCCGGCAGCGATGTTCCTCGAAGAAGTGGAGATCGACGGGGTCCGGCAACCGCGCTTCAAATGGCAGGGGCCGGCTGAGACCTCCCTGCCTTGATCGGGCCTTGGCCGGCGCGTGAGCCTTGTGCGGTGGCGCTCTGCGCCGTCCGTCGAACGCCTCCGAGCCAAAGCACCCGCCCCGATAATGGATGGTTATGTCTGAAGATATCGCCAGCCAGGTCCAGCGCCGCCGCACCTTTGCCATCATCTCCCACCCCGACGCCGGCAAGACCACGCTGACCGAAAAGCTGCTGCTGTTCTCGGGCGCCATCCAGATCGCCGGCAGCGTCAAGGCGCGCAAGGCCGCACGCCACGCCACCTCGGACTGGATGGAGATCGAAAAGCAGCGCGGTATTTCGGTAGCCTCCTCGGTCATGCAGATGGAATACCGCGACTGCGTCATCAACCTGCTCGACACGCCCGGTCACCAGGATTTCTCGGAAGACACCTACCGGGTGCTGACCGCCGTCGATGCGGCCCTGATGGTGATCGACGCCGCCAACGGCGTGGAGCCACAGACCCGCCGCCTGCTGCAGGTGTGCCGCGCCCGCAACACGCCCATCCTGACCTTCGTCAACAAGATGGACCGCGAGGTGCAGGACCCGATGAGTCTGATGGACGAGATCGAGCGCGAACTGGGCATGACCGTGGTGCCCTTCACCTGGCCGGTGGGCATGGGCAAGCTGTTCCATGGCGTCTTTGACCGCCGCCGCGACCGCATGCGCATCTTCAGCCCCGGCGAGGACAAGGCCGGCGGCGACGATGAGATCCTTGAAGGACTGGGCAACCCCCAGGCGGCGCAGCGTTTCGGGGCTGAATACGCGCAGGCCCAGGGCGAGATCGAGCTGGTGGCGGCGGCCACGCCCGCCTTCAGCCATGCCGATTTTCTGGCGGGACAACAGACACCCATGTTCTTTGGCTCGGCCATCAACAACTTTGGCGTGCAGGAAATTCTCGATGCGCTGGTCGATCTGGCGCCGCCGCCGGCCGAACGCGCTGCGCTGCAACGCACCGTCACGCCACAGGAGAAGAAATTCTCCGGGGTGGTTTTCAAGATTCAGGCCAACATGGACCCGGCGCACCGCGACCGCATCGCCTTTTTGCGCGTGGCTTCAGGCCGTTTTGACCGCGGCATGCGCCTGAAGGTGGTGCGCAGCGGCAAGGAGCTGCGGCCCAACACGGTGGTCAGCTTCATGAGCCAGCGGCGCGAACTGCTGGACACCGCCTTTGCCGGCGACATCATCGGCATCCCCAATCACGGCGTACTGCAATTGGGCGATACGCTGACCGAGGGCGAGGCCCTGCAATTTACCGGTCTGCCCTTTTTTGCGCCGGAAATGTTCCGCAGTGTCGAGGTGGCCGATCCACTGCGCAGCAAGCAACTGCGCGCCGGCCTGACCCAATTGGGCGAGGAAGGTGCGATCCAGGTCTTTCGGCCGGTGGCCGGCTCGGTGCTGCTGCTCGGCGCGGTCGGCCAATTGCAATTTGAGGTGGTCGCGCACCGCCTCGAGCACGAATACGGCGTAAAAGCGCGCATCAGCAGCAGCCACTTCCATCTGGCGCGCTGGGTCACGAGCGAGGAGCCGGCCGAGCTTAAAAAGTTCATCGACGCCAACCAGCACCGGGTGGCCCTGGACGCCGTCGATGCCCCGACTCTGCTGGTGGACCACAGCGCCACCTTGCGCGCCGTCGAGCAGCAGTGGCCCAAAATCAGATTCCACGCCCTGCGCGAGCATGCCGGATTGGTGTTTCAAGCCAAGATGTAGGGGCGCACGAAGCAAGGGGGGCTTTAGTGGCTTTGCAGCCAGGCGGCCACTGCTTGCGGATAAATCCGGTGCTCCTGTGAAAGTACCCGCTGGGCCAGGGTCTGCTCGGTATCACCCGGCAACACCGGCACGACCGCTTGCGCCAGGATCGGTCCGTGGTCAAGTGCGGCCGTCACCTGATGCACAGTGGCCCCCGCAAATCCACAGCCAGCCTCCAGTGCCCGGCGGTGGGTGTGCAGGCCGGGGAAAGCGGGCAGCACCGACGGATGAATATTGATCAATCGCCCCTGGTAGTGCTCCACAAAGTCGGGCGTCAGGATGCGCATAAAGCCGGCCAACAGTACCAACGCAGGCTGATGGCCGTCGATCAATCGCATCAGGGCGGCGTCGAAGGCCTCGCGACTGTCAAAGCCCCGATGATCGAGCACCTGTGTGATCAAACCTGCAGAGCGGGCCCAATCCAGGCCTTTGGCGTCGGGGCGGTTACTGATCACCGCCACGACCTGAGCTTTCAGACGCTCGGCCCAGTCCTCGCGCTCAGCCGTCTCCACCAGAGAGCGCATATTGGAGCCACTGCCAGAGATGAGAATCACGATCGGCCGAATCGCCCCGGAAGGCAATTGGATGTTGGGCTTGGACTGTACGGACATGCCTGAAGTTTAGAAGCAGCTGATCGGACCCACCCGGGCAAGCCAGAGGGACTCGGCTGCGGTCACAATTGCAGGGACGCCGGCGCTGCGAGGTGCAGAGCCGACCACCGGGCCCGCGAGGCTCACCGCTTTGGAGATTGACGCATGGATCTGGCCTTTACTGCCGACGAGTTGCAGTTTCGCGATGAAGTCCGAACCTGGGTTCGCGACCACCTGCCTCAGCCAATCGCCGAGAAGGTGCACCAGGGGCTGCGCCTGAGCCGCGAAGATATGCAAGCCTGGGCAAAAATCCTGGGCTCCAGGGGCTGGCTGGGTCACGCCTGGCCGCAGGAATTCGGCGGTCCGGGGTGGAACGCCGTGCAGCGCCATCTGTTCGAAGAAGAATGTGCGCTGGCCGGTGCGCCGCGTGTGGTGCCCTTCGGGCCTGTGATGGTGGCGCCGGTGATCATGGCTTTCGGCAGCCCCGAGCAGCAGCGGCGCTTTTTACCCGGCATTGCCAGCGGGGAGGTCTGGTGGAGCCAGGGCTACAGCGAGCCGGGCTCGGGATCGGACCTGGCCTCGCTCAAGACGCGCGCCGAACGCCGCGGGGATCGATTCATCGTCAACGGTCAAAAGACCTGGACCACGCTGGGCCAGTATGGCGACTGGATCTTCTGCCTGGTCCGAACCAGTCTCGAAGGCAAGCCACAGACCGGCATCAGTTTTCTGCTGATCGACATGAAGTCGCCCGGTGTCAGCGTGCGACCCATTCGGCTGCTCGATGGCGAATGCGAAGTCAATGAAGTCTGGTTCGATCAGGTCGAAGTACCGGCAGAAAATCTGGTCGGTGAAGAAAACAAGGGCTGGACTTACGCCAAGTACCTGCTCGGTCACGAGCGGACCAATATTGCCGATGTCAACCGCGCCAAGCGTGAGCTCGAACGCCTCAAGCGTATCGCACGCGCCGAAGGTGTCTGGGACGATTGGCGCTTTCGCGACCAAATCGCGTTGCTTGAAGTCGATGTCGTGGCCCTGGAAATGCTGGTGCTGCGGGTGTTGTCGGCAGAGCGTGCCGGCAAACAATCGCTGGACATCGCCGGCCTGCTGAAGATTCGCGGCAGCGAAATCCAGCAGCGCTACACCGAGCTGATGATGCTCGCGGCCGGCCCCAGCGCCCTGCCGCTGATTCACGAGGCCATGGAGGCCGGATGGCAGGGCGACCAGGCCGGACCGCTGCCGGCCTTTCCAGGGGGTGCACTGCACTGCGCGCCACTGGCCCCGAATTACTTCAACATGCGCAAAACCACGATTTACGGCGGCAGCAACGAGGTGCAGCGCAACATTGTGGCGCAGGCCCTACTGGGCTGAAAGGAGCATCTCATGGATTTCGATTTCTCGGACGACCAGATACAGCTACGCGAAGCGGTGGCACGCTGGGTGGACAAAGCCTACTCGTTCGACAGGCGCCGACAGATTGCGCAAGCGGGCGGATTCTCCCGCCAGGCCTACCTGGAGATGGCCGAGCTCGGCCTGACCGGACTGAGCGTGCCGGCCGAGCACGGCGGCATGGGACTCGGCCCGGTAGAGGCGATGGTGGTCATGGAGGAACTCGGCCGTGGCCTGGTGCTCGAGCCGCTGGCACAAGCCCTGATAGCCGGCCTGTTGCTATCCACGCGAGCGCCCAAAGCGATCCAGGAGCAGTGGCTGCCCGGCGTGGCCAGCGGTCAAACCTTGATGGCATTGGCCTGGCAAGAGCGCAGCGCGCGCCATCGCCCCGATGTCTGCCAAACACAGGCCAGCACCCGGGACGGAGCCTATCGGCTCCAGGGCAGCAAGCATGTGGTGCCGGCTGGCGATCAAGCCGAGGGGCTGATCGTCTCGGCCCGTCTGGACGGTCAGATCGCCCTCTTTGCGGTCCAGGCCGGCGCCTCAGGCCTGGGTCGCCACGGCTACAACACCCAAGACGGCGGGCGAGCTGCCGACCTGCATTTTGAAGACACGCCTGCCGAACTGATCACCCCCGAGGGCCTGGCTGCACTCAGGCATGCGGTCGATCTGGGCGCCGCCTGCGTCTGCGCCGAAGCGGTCGCCGTCATGGAGCGCAGTCTGGACATCACCTGCGACTACATGAAGCAGCGTCAGCAATTTGGCGTGCCAATCGCCAGCTTCCAAGCGCTGCGGCACCGGGTGGCTGATATGAAGATGCAGGTCGAGCTCGGGCGCTCCATGAGCTACTACGCCTGGCTCAAGCTCGATGCGCCTGAGGCCGAACGCCAGCAGGCGATTGCCCGGGCCAAGGTGCAACTGGGGCAATCCATGCGCTTTGTCGGCCAACAAAGCGTGCAACTGCACGGTGGCATCGGGGTAACGGACGAATACATCATCAGCCACTGCTTTAAAAAGCTGACCCAGCTCGAATTGAGCTTTGGTGACACGCTGCATCACCTCGGTCAGGTGGCCAGCGCCATGGAGGAGACAGCCGGCGTCTTCAATTGAACTGCGCAGCCCTGCTCGCAGCAGGTTGGCAAGGCACGAGCCCGGCAGGGGCGCTCAAACGAGGAGCCGCGAGTGGCGCGGTACATGCGCCATCAGAAACTCCATCTGGTCGGCCAGGATGCGGCGATTGCGCAAAATAAAGTCTTCCCACAAGCTGGGCACATAGGGCGTGTACAGCAGCGACATCCGTGCCTGCTCGGGCGTACGGCTGCCTTTGCGGTGGTTGCAGGAGCGGCAAGCGGTCACCACATTCATCCAACTGTCGACGCCATTTTGGGCAAACGGGATGATGTGCTCGCGGGTCAAGTCACTCTCATGAAAGCGGCCGCCACAGTAGGCACACACATTGCGGTCCCGGGCAAACAGTTTGCTGTTGGTCAGACCCGGCCGCAGATCAAAGGGATTGATATTGGGCACGCCCCGGGTCCCAATAATGCTATTGACGCGGATCTGCGACTGCTCACCGGTGCGCGCATTGTGTCCGCCCCGAAACAGCGCCACCTCGACACCGGCCTCCCAGCGCACCTCGTCGGCGGCATAGTGCAGCACAGCCTGCTCAAGACTGATCCAGGACTGCGGCAAGCCCTGGGCGGAGAGCTTTAAAACCTTCAAGCGAACCTCCTGAACGGCAAGACAGCCGATCGCACAGCGAGCCTTGGTGCCCGGGCTGACCGGCGGTCATCCACAATATAACTTGAATTGATGACCTTTCCCCAGACCGGCCGATAATCGTTGGGTCATGAGGATTTTCCGTGGATACCAGCACCGCGATCTGGCCGGCCCCTGCGCGCTAACGATAGGCAATTTTGACGGCGTGCATCGGGGGCATCAGGCCATGCTGGCCCTGCTGCGCAGCGAAGCGGCACACCGCAGCTTGCCGGTGCGGGTCATGACATTCGAGCCGCACCCCCGCGAGTATTTCGCGCCCGACTCGGCACCGGCACGCATTTCTACCCTGCGCGACAAGCTCACCGAGCTACAGCGCTGCGGGGTCGACGAGGTGGTGGTTCTGCCCTTCAGGGCTGGGCTTGCCGGACTCGATGCGCATCGATTCATCACCGATATTCTGGTGGCAGGACTGCAGGTGCGCTATGTGCTGGTGGGCGACGATTTTCGCTTTGGTGCTCGCCGTGCGGGCGACTATGCCCTGCTCGATGCCGCCGGCAGCCACTTGGGCTTCGATGTGGCCCGGATGAACAGCTACGAGGTCCACGGTCTGCGGGTGTCAAGCTCGGCCGTGCGCGAGGCCTTGGCACGCGGGCAGATGGACCTGGCCGCCAGTCTGCTGGGCCGGCCCTATGCGATATCAGGGCATGTGGTGCACGGCCGCAAATTGGGACGCCAATTGGGCGCAGGCCGTCTGGGCGCGGGCCGGGGTTTTCGCACGCTCAACCTGCGATTTGCCCACCGTCAGCCGGCGGCTGGCGGCATCTTTGTGGTGGAGGTGCATGGCCTGGCAAGCCAAGCCCTTGAGGGCGTGGCCAACCTCGGGGTGCGTCCGTCGCTGGAAGCCAGCGATATCAACCGCGGGCAAGTGCTTTTGGAGACCCATGTGCTCAATTGGCCGGACGCACTGGCGTGCGAGGGGGGCTACGGTAAAATCTTGCGGGTGGACCTGCTGCACAAGCTTCATGACGAGCGCAAGTACCAGGGCCTGGAGGCCCTGACCGAAGGCATCGCCACCGATTGCGAGGACGCCCGCGCCTGGTTCGCCTCGCGCCACAATCGGACGCATCGGCAGACCACCCGCGACCGAATTTGAAGACCGGGCTTCTTGCCTTGTCGACTCCCAGCCGCCGCGCAGCGGCCCTATCGCCATCCCGCCCATGAGTGAAAAAGCCACGGACTACCGCACCACCCTGAACCTGCCGGACACCGCCTTTCCGATGCGGGGCGATTTGCCCAAACGCGAGCCGGCCTGGGTTCAGGAATGGAACGACAAGGGCCTGTACCGCAAGTTGCGTCAGGCCAGCGCCAGCCGGCCGCTGTTCGTCTTGCACGATGGGCCTCCCTATGCCAACGGCAAACTGCACATTGGCCATGCTTTGAACAAAGTGCTCAAGGACATGATCGTCAAGACGCGGCAACTGGCCGGTTTCGACGCTCAGTACATCCCCGGTTGGGACTGCCACGGCCTGCCGATAGAAAACGCCATCGAGAAATTGCACGGCCGTCACCTCTCGCGCGATGACATGCAAGCCAAAAGTCGAGCCTTCGCGGCCGAACAAATCGACCAGCAGCGCGAGGACTTTCAGCGTTTGGGCGTGCTCGGGGACTGGGAGCGACCCTATCGCACCATGGACTTCGCCAACGAGGCGGGGGAGATTCGCGCCTTCAAGCGGGTGATCGAACGCGGCTTCGTCTACCGGGGCCTCAAGCCGGTGTACTGGTGCTTCGACTGTGCCTCGTCCCTGGCCGAATTTGAGATCGAGTACGCCGACAAAAAGAGCGAAACCCTGGATGTGGCCTTCGAAGCCGATGCACCGGACCGGCTGGCGCAAGCCTTCGGGCTCCAGACCCTGCCCGCGGGTAAGCCGGTCCTTGCGGTGATCTGGACCACCACCGCCTGGACCATCCCGGCCAATCAAGCGCTCAACGCACACCCGGCGCTTGACTACGCGCTGGTGGACACGCCACGCGGCGTACTGCTGTTGGCCGCCAGCCTGGTTCAGGCGTGCCTCAAGCGCTATGAATTGGACGGTCCGGTGATCGCCACCGCCAAAGGCGAGGCCCTCAAGGGGTTGGTCTTCCGACACCCGCTCCACGACACCCCCAGCCCGGCTGGTCGCTACAGCTACGCGCGCAAAGCCCCCCTGTATCTGGCCGACTATGTGAGCGACACAGACGGCACCGGTATCGTTCACTCGGCGCCGGCCTACGGCGTCGACGATTTCAACTCCTGCGTCGCCCACGGACTCGATTACAAGGACATCCTCAACCCGGTGCAAGCCAATGGCATCTACTCCCAGGAATTACCCGAGTTCGGGGGGCAACACATCTGGAAAGCCGTACCCCTGATACTGCAAAGTCTGCGCGCGGCAGGGCGACTGATGGCCACGCACACCATCACCCACAGCTACCCCCATTGCTGGCGCCACAAGACCCCGGTGATCTATCGAGCCGCACCGCAGTGGTTTGTTCGCATGGACGAGGGCACCGGAGTTTTTGAAAACCCTGCGCTCAAGCCGCCCCAGTCCCTGCGCCAGCTTGCCCTCGATGCAATTGAACGCACGCGCTTCTACCCCGAAAACGGCAAAACCCGCTTGCGCGACATGATTGCCGGTCGACCCGACTGGTGTATTTCGCGACAGCGCAGCTGGGGCGTACCTCTGCCATTTTTCATACACAAGGAAACCGGCCAACTGCATCCGCGCACGCTGGACATCCTGGACCAAGCCGCTGACCGGGTGGAGCGTGGCGGCATCGAGGCCTGGAGCCGGGTCACTGCCGAGGAGATTTTGGGCCAGGACGCCAGCGACTACACCAAGAGCACCGACATCCTTGAGGTGTGGTTTGACTCGGGCAGTACATTCAGCCATGTGCTGCGCGGCAGTCACAAGGCAGCTTACGCCCGCCCCCCGTACCATGAGAACGGGCCCGAGGCCGATCTGTACCTCGAAGGGCATGACCAGCATCGCGGATGGTTCCACAGCTCACTGCTGCTAGGCTGTGCACTCGAAGGCCGGGCGCCCTATCGAGGCTTGCTAACACATGGCTTTGCCACCGATGGCCAGGGACGCAAGATGAGTAAATCCCTGGGCAATGTGGTGGTCCCGCAGGAAATCAGTGGCAAGCTCGGCGCCGAGATCATTCGCCTGTGGGTGGCTTCCACTGATTACTCTGGCGACCTCAATATCGACGACAAAATCCTGGCTCGGGTGGTCGATGCCTACCGGCGCATCCGCAACACCCTTCGCTTCTTGTTGGCCAATGTCAGCGACTTCGATCCCGCCCTCCACAGCGTGCCGGACGCGCAGCTGTTGGATATCGACCGCTATGCGCTGGCGCGCATGGCTGAGCTGCAAGGCGAGATCCTCCAGCACTACCAGGTCTACGAATTTCATCCCGTGGTCTCCAAGCTGCAGGTTTACTGCTCGGAAGACCTCGGCGCCTTCTACCTCGATGTGCTCAAGGACCGGCTCTACACCACCGCCCCCAACAGCCTGGCCCGACGCAGCGCGCAGACTGCACTGCATCGCATCACCCACGCCATGCTGCGATGGATGGCGCCCTTCCTGTCGTTCACTGCGGAGGAAGCCTGGAAGAGTTTTGGCGCGTCTGAAACCATCTTTCTGGAAACCTACGCTGAGTTGGGTACGCCCGATGCAGCCCTTCTGACACGCTGGGCTCGCATCCGCGAGCTTCGCGATCTTGTCAACAAGGATATCGAAAACCTGCGCGCGGCCGGGCAGGTCGGCTCCTCGCTGCAGGCCCATGTCATCCTTTACCTGCCGCCGCAGGACTTTGCTCTGATCGACGGCCTCGGTGAGGATGCCCGCTTTGTCTTCATTACCTCACAGCTGCGCTGCCTTGCGAGCGATGTTCTGCGTATTGAAGTCGTGCCCAGCACCGCACCCAAATGCGAACGCTGCTGGCACTATCGCGACGATGTAGGCCACGACAGCGCCCACCCCACGCTGTGCGGCCGCTGCACCAGCAACCTCTACGGCGCCGGCGAGGCGCGTCAGGTGGCCTGATGGCCAAGGTCTCCAAAAGCATGCTGCCCTGGCTGGTGCTGGCGCTGCTGATTTTTATGCTCGATCAACTCACCAAGGTACTCATCCTTGGGAGCTTTGAGCACGGGCAGGCCAGAACCCTGTCTTCTTTTTTCAACTTGGTGCGGGTGCACAACAGCGGCGCCGCATTTTCATTTCTGGCTGGAGCATCGGGTTGGCAGCGCTGGTTTTTCACAGCGATTGCCGCCGCCGCCACCCTACTGATTCTCTACCTGCTGCGATCGCATCCGACGCAAAAATTGTTTTGCTTCGCCTTGAGCTGCATTCTGGGCGGGGCCGTCGGTAACGCGATTGACCGTCTGGTGCACGGTCATGTCATCGACTTTCTTGATTTTCATTGGGCGGGTTGGCACTTCCCAGCCTTCAATGTGGCTGACAGCGCCATCACCCTGGGCGCGGCTTGCCTGATCCTCGACGAGTTGCTGCGGGTCAGGCGATCGCGATAGATCGGCTCAGAGCGTCAAGATAGTGCAACCCGTGGTCTTGCGCGCTTGAAGATCACGGTGCGCATCAGCAACGCGCGCCAAGGGAAAGCTCTGATCGATCTGGATCTTCACCTTCCCGCTGGTCACCATGCCGAACAGGTCGTCGGCAATTTCCTGAGTCGCTTCTCGCGTGGCCAAGTGGGTGAACAAAGTGGGCCGGGTCGCGTAGAGCGAGCCCTTGCCCGCCAGCACATTGATATCAAAGGGCGGCACCTTGCCCGAGGCATTGCCGAAATTGGCGATCAAACCAAAAGGCCGCAGGCAGTCGAGTGACTTCATGAAGGTATCGGCTCCCACCGAGTCGTACACAACCTTGACCCCCTTGCCACCGGTGATGTCCTTCACGCGGGCCACGAAATCCTCCTTGGCGTAGTTGATCACATGGGTCGCCCCATTTGATTGGGCCAGAGCGCATTTCTCATCGGATCCGGCGGTGCCGATCAGCTCCAAACCCAGTGCGCGCGCCCATTGGCAGGCAATCAGACCCACGCCTCCCGCAGCTGCATGAAAAAGCACAAAATCACCCGCCTGCAGTCCGCCCTGCGGCAAAGTGCGGCGCAGGAGGTACTGCACGGTCATGCCCTTGAGCATCATGGCTGCGCCCGTTTCGAATGAGATAGCCTGCGGCAGCTTGCAAACGCAGCGAGCGGGCATCACCCGAACTTCGCAGTAGCTGCCCGGCGGCTGGCTGGCATAGGCTGCACGGTCGCCGACTTTCAAATGCGTCACCCCCTCGCCGACGGCCTCTACCACGCCCGAGCCCTCCATGCCCAAGTTCAGCCGCAAGGGCATGGCGTACAGACCGGTGCGCTGGTAGACATCGATGAAATTAAGGCCGACGGCCTTGTGCCGGATCCGGATTTCACCCGGCCTTGGCTCTCCCACGCTGACATCGACCAGTTGCATTTCCTCGGGACCACCGAACTTCTCAATGCGAACCGTTTCGGACAGGGTGGCGCTCATGTCGATCTCCTGGGTGCTGTTGGAAAAGGCCCTTATCTTGGCACGAATTGAGGCAAGTTGCAGTCTACGAGCCCTTATGCCCGAGTGCGCTACAGTCACTGGAGTGAATTCGAATCTGTCTCTGACCACGGCGCTGATGCTCAGCACCCCCGCGCTGCTGTGGGCGGCCAACGCACTGGTGGGTCGATGGATCCACGAACAAGTGCCGCCGCTGACACTCAATTTACTGCGCTGGGTACTCGCCTTTGTGATCCTGCTGCCCCTGGCCTGGCGCTTTCTGCGGCCCGATGGCCCCATCTGGCCGCACTGGCGACGCTTGGCCGTGCTGGGACTGCTCAGCATTGGCGCCTACAACACGCTGCAGTACATGGCCCTGCACACCTCCAATGCGGTCAATGTCACGCTGGTGGCGGGCAGCATGCCCGTCTGGACGCTGCTGTTGGGCCGGCTGCTGCACGGTCAGGCCATATCGGGCCGCCAATGGCTGGGGGCGGTTTTGTCCATAGGCGGCGTCCTGCTGGTCTTGTGCCGTGGACAGTGGTCGGTCCTGATGCAATTGCGCTTCGTTCCCGGCGATGCCTATGTGCTGCTGGCCACTCTTTGCTGGAGCCTGTACAGCTGGATGCTCGCGCGTCCGAGCGAGCCCAGCGAGCTGCGTGGCGACTGGGCTGGTTTTCTGATGGCGCAAATTCTGTTCGGACTGGTTTGGTCCGGACTGTTTACCGGCGCCGAGTGGACCCTGGGCTCGCCGCAAATTCTTTGGAGCGGGCCCGTGGTGGCCGCGGTCGTCTTTATTGCGGTGGGGCCGGCCGTACTGGCCTACCGCTTCTGGGGCATGGGCGTGCAAAGGGCCGGCCCACAGATTGCCGCTTTCTTCAGCAACCTCTCTCCGCTTTTTGCGGCGCTGCTGTCAACTTTATTGCTCGGCGAGGCGCCGCAGATTTTTCATCTCGTGGCCTTCGTCATGATCGTCGGCGGCATTGTGGTGTCCTCGCGAAAATGAGCCTGGCATGACTCCTCTGGACAGCGAGCCCCACCCGCAAGGCTTTGATATCGTCGCCTACGGCGAGCCGATGGTCGAATTCAACCAGACTGGCGAGAACGGCGGACGCAGCTATCTCCAGGGCTTTGGCGGCGATACATCCAACTTTGCCATTGCGGCGGCACGCCAGGGCGCACGCGTAGCCTATGTCAGCGCGGTGGGCGCCGACCCTTACGGACAAATGCTGCGCCGACTATGGACCCTGGAGGGTGTCGACCATCACTGGGTGGCCACCGACGAGCAGGCCTTCACCGCGATCTACTTTGTTACCCATGACAGCGCCGGTCATCACTTCCAGTTCTTTCGAAAAGGTAGTGCGGCCAGTCGCCTGGGGCCCACCAGCGTACCGGCGGGCTCGGCACTGTCGACTCGGGTGTTTCATCTCTCGGGGATCAGCCTGGCCATTTCTGAGAGTGCCTGCGACGCCGGCCTGGCAATGGCAGAGGCCGCCAGAGCGGCCGGCCGCTGGGTTAGTTTTGACACCAACCTACG
>VGHR01000041.1 GCA_016868205.1 Betaproteobacteria bacterium | reverse complement strand
CCGCCCCCTGGTTGCTGCCGAAATACTATGTCGGCGAACTGACCTACCTCTACATCATGGCCATCGCCAGCCTGGGACTGATGGTGCTCAGCGGCTACACCGGTCAGGTGTCGTTGGGCCATGCCGCTTTCCTGGCCGTCGGCGCCTATGCACACGCCTGGTTTTTGGGTCAGGGCCTGCCTTTCGCAGCAAGTATTTTGCTGGCGACGGCCTTAAGCGGTTTGGTCGGTCTGGCACTGGGGCTGCCGGCCATTCGCGTCTCTGGCCTGTACCTGGCCATGGTTACGCTGGCGTTTGCCATCCTGATTGAACATGTTCTGGGTCGCTGGAAAAGCGTCACCGGCGGCTTCAATGGCATGCCTGTGGCCGACCCCAGCCTGTTTGGCCTGGACCTCTCGGGCCTCAAGTCTTTCTATTTTTTGTGCCTGGGCTGCCTGATCGTGATCCTGCTGCTGCTCATCAATTTAATGCGGGGGCGGACCGGGCGCGCTTTTGTCGGTGTGCGCGATTCCGAGGCGGCCGCTGCCAGCTTGGGGATCTGGGTGGCCGGGCACAAGGTGTTGGCCTTTGTCATCTCCGCAGCAGTCAGCGGCTTTGCAGGGGCTCTTCTGGCTCACCACATGCGGCATATCACCCCGGAAGGCTTCAGCCTGCTCTTGTCTTTGGAACTGGTGCTGATGGTCACCATCGGCGGACTCGGTTCGCTGCGTGGGGCAATCCTGGGTGCTTTTCTGATTGGCATGGTGCCGGCCTTCATCTCACAGATCAAACCCTATCTGGGCGACCGCATCAGCAAGCAATTTGGTTTGGAGATTTTTTTCTTCGGGCTGATTCTGGCCTTCTTCGTATTGTTTGAGCCCAAGGGGCTTAACGGGCGCTGGCTCAAGGTCAAAGCCTTCTTCGAAACCTTTCCCCTGTACCGCAAAGATGTCTTTCGCCGCGGCAAGACCTATATGAAATCGGAGCGCTATCGATGAGTACGGCCCCCGCATCAGCCGGACTGCAGGTGCGCCAATTGGCTCTGCGTTTTGGTGGCGTGCACGCCATTCGCGATGTCAGCTTTGATGTGGCACCGGGCGAAATCTTTGCCATCATCGGACCCAACGGCGCTGGCAAGACTTCCGTGTTTAATGTCATCACCCGGGTCTTTGATCCGACCGCTGGCTCGGTGCTCTTTGGCGGCGTGGACCTGATCGGATTACCCCGCCACCGGGTGGTTGAACAGGGTATCGCCCGGACTTTTCAGAACATCGAGTTGTTCGAGGGGGCCACTGTGCTGGACAACCTCATGCTCGGCTGCCACCGTTTCGCCCGTGAAAGCTTCTGGGGGCAATGCCTATGGACTCCTAAAGTAAGGCAGACCGAAGCGCAACTGCGCGCCCATGTTGAAGATGTGATCGATCTGCTCGACCTGGCCCCGCACCGAAACACCCTGATCACCGGTCTGCCCTACGGCGTTCGCAAGGTGGTGGAACTGGCCCGGGCCTTGGCCACGCGGCCCCAAGTGCTGCTGCTCGACGAGCCGGCCTCTGGCCTGAACCCGGAAGAGACGCGCGACTTGGCCTTCTGGATTGAAGACATACGCAGCGACCTGGGCATGACCGTGGTTATGGTCGAGCACGACATGTCGCTGGTCTCTGAAGTAGCCGATCGGGTGTTGTGCATGAACTTGGGCGAAGTGCTTTCCACGGGCACACCTGCGCAGGTTCAGTCCGACCCCAAAGTGATTGCGGCTTATCTCGGGAGCACGGACTCATGAGTACATCCCTCGTGCCCCAAAGCCCGAACCCGAGTGAAGTGCAAACGACGGAACCGCTGCTCTCGGTGAGAAACCTGGAAACCTGGTACGGACCGATCGCTGCGATCAAGGGAGTCAGCCTTGATCTGTACCGAGGCGATATCGTCACCGTGCTTGGCGCTAATGGTGCCGGCAAAACCACCCTGCTGAACACCCTGGCCGGCGTGATTGATCCCTTCAAGGGTAGCGTGCACTTCCTCGGTCAACCCTTACACGGCCTGGACCCCGATGAAGTGGCCCGTCGTGGCCTGGTGCTCGTGCCCGAAGGGCGGCAGGTGTTTCCCTTCCTTACGGTGGCCGAAAATCTCCGCATGGGAGCCTTTGCGCGTCAGCAGGCCCAAGGCATGGAGAGCGACCTCGAGCGCGTGTATGCCTGGTTCCCCCGTTTGCTCGAGCGCCAGCGGCAGGCCGCCGGACTGCTCTCCGGCGGTGAGCAGCAAATGCTGGCCATCGGTCGGGCCCTGATGGCCAGCCCCACTGTACTGCTGCTCGACGAGCCCTCCCTGGGCCTGTCACCTCTGCTGACGCGGGAGATCTTTCGCATCATCGAACGCATCAACTCCGAGACCGGTATGTCGATTCTGGTGGTTGAACAAAATGCGGCCATCGCCCTGGCCACGGCCCACCATGGCTACATCATGGAACTCGGTCGGGTTGCTGCGGCTGGGCCTTGCGCCGAGCTGCGCGAAAAAGATGATGTCAAGGAGTTCTATCTGGGTGGCGTCAGCCACAGGGAGCTCGTTGATGGCAGCAAGCAGCGCTGGAAAAGGCGCAAGACCTGGCGATGAAACACGAACACCTCCCTATGGTTCACACACCAACCGATCCACAGGTACCGCCACCGATGGAGGGCTGCCAGACCCCGCAACAGCTGTGGCGGCTTCGATGCCAGCAGTGGGCCGACACACCCGCCCTGCGACACAAGAAAAAGGGTATCTGGCATACCGTGAGCTGGTCCGACTACTACGCGCAGGCTCGGGCCGTTGGCTTGGCTCTGAGCGCGCAAGGCCTGCAGCCCGGTCAGACAGTAGCCATCCTGGCCGAGAACCGCCCCGAGTGGCTGTACGCGGATATGGGCGCCCAAGCCATGGGGCTGATTGGCGTCGGGCTGTACCCAACGGCCTCGCCAGAACAGGTGGCCTTTATCCTTCAGGATAGCCGTGCGCGCGTACTGATCGTTGAAAACCAGGAGCAACTGGACAAGGCAGTAGCCGTGCGGGCCCAATGCCCCGAGTTGCAGCGCATTGTGGTGATTGATCTTGAAGGCCTGCGCGGCCTGTCCGACCCGTGCATCAGCACCTGGACCGAGTTTGTGGCCGGCGGGCATGAACTGGCCGTGGAAAAAAGCAAGGCGGCCGATTTTGAAGCCGCCGTAGACCGGGGGCGAGCCGGGGACATCGCCTTTCTCGTGTACACCTCGGGCACCACCGGTCAGCCCAAGGGGGCAATGGTGGCCAACCGCAATCTTGTATTCCAGATTGCCAGCGCGCCGCAATACCTGGACCTCAAACGCGGCGACCGTACGCTGTCCTTCCTGCCCCTGTGTCATATCGCCGAGCGCATGGGTACGGTCTACAACCCCCTGGCCTTCGGTCCTATTGTTCACTTTCCTGAGAACTCAGGTACGGTGTTCAACGACACCCGGGAGGTCATGCCTCACCTGCTGTTCGGGCCGCCCCGTTTCTGGGAGAAGATGTACTCCCAGGTCACCCTTTATCTGCAGGACTCGATCGCCCTGGCGCGCTGGGCCTACGCCTATGTCAGTGGCGAAGGCGCGGTGCTGTCAGAGGCCCGACTGAGCGGGCGGCCGGTTGCGGCCTGGCGCAGCGCTCGCTATCAGCTGATGCAAAGGCTGGTCTTCAGCAATCTGCGCAGCTTCCTTGGTCTGTCCGAAATTAAGACTGCACTGACTGGCGCAGCACCGGTTTCACCGGACCTGCTCAAGTGGTACATGTCCATCGGCATCGACTTGATCGAGTCCTACGGCCTGACGGAGACCTGCGGCTTTTGCACGGCCAACCCTCCCTCGCGCATCAAGATCGGCTATGCCGGCGTGAAGGCGCTGGGCACCGAAGTGCGCATCGGCCACGAGGAAGAAATTCTGGTACGCGGCGGTAATGTCTTTGCCGGCTATTGGAACCTGCCCGAAAAAACTGCAGAAACCATCGACCCCGAAGGCTGGCTGCACACCGGCGACTGCGGCGAGATGGACGAGCAAGGCTACTTGCGCATCAAGGACCGGATCAAAGACATCATCATTACCTCCGGTGGCAAGAACATCACGCCCAGCCTGATCGAGAACCAGATCAAGTTCAGCCCCTACATCTCCGACGCCATCGTGATCGGCGAGGCGCGCCGCTTTCTCACCTGCCTGATCATGATCGATCCAGACAATGTGGCCAAGTATGCACAAGACCGACAGGTTCCCTACACCGATTTTGCGAGTCTGACGCGGGCGCAAGCGGTGCTGCAGCTCATCGGCAAGGAAATCGAAACGGTGAATGCTCGCCTGGCTCGGGTCGAGCAGATCAAGGACTTCCGGCTGATCGATCAAATGCTCACGGCCGAAGACGAGGAGCTCACGCCGACGATGAAGCTCAAGCGCAAGGTGGTGACCGCCAAGTACGGCCCGCTGATTGACACCATGTATCCGCCTTGAAGCAAATCCTACGCGAGGCACACCATTTTTTCACCCACCCCAAGGAGATGACATGAGAAGTACGAAAAGACAATGGATGACCGCGGCGCTGGCTGCGCTGGCCGCGGCCGCAGCGCCCTGGGCCGCCCAGGCAGCGGGCGTGAGCGACAAGGAGATCGTCGTCGGCACCCACATGGACCTGTCTGGGCCGGTGGCCGCCGGCATGCCGCAACTGCGTAATGGCACCCAGATGCGCTTTGACGAGGCCAACGAGGCCGGCGGCATTCATGGCCGGCGCATCCGCTTCATCGTCGAGGATAACGCCAGCCAACCCCAGCAAGCAGTGCGGGCGGTGGATAAGCTGATCCGCAAGGACGAGGTATTTGCCATCGTCAATCCTTTCGGTTCGGGCACCAACGCGGCGGTGGTCAAGCGCGCGGTCGATGAAGGCGTGATCTACTTCTCTCCCTGGGCCGCCTCCAATGTGCTGCAACAAATCGCTGGCAAAAGCCCGCGTCTGTTCACCACCATCCCGGACTATCACACGACCACCCACGCTGGTCTGACCTGGCTGCTCGATCAGAACCCCAACTTCAGAAAAGTGGGCTGGGTCTACATGGAAGGCCCCTTCGGTGACCTGATCGGCCGCGGCGTCAAAAGCGCCATGGAGGCGCGCAAAATGACGCTGACCGCCGAAGCCTCCTACAAGCCGGGCGAAATCGACTTTTCCAGCCAGGTCGCACGCATGCGAGCCGCCGGTGTCGATCTGATTGTGATGGCCACCATCACCCGCGAGACCGTGGGCATGATGGCCGAGATCAAGAAAATCGGATGGAACAATGTGGCCGTACTCACCGGCAACCCTGGGCGCACGATGATCGTCTCCAAGCTCGGCAAAGACGCCATCGAAGGTCTGTACGGCGTGGGACCCTGGAAGATTCTCGACCCGAACAACGCGGGCGCTGCCGACAAGGCCTGGGCGGACGCTTACAAGAGGCGATTCAACCTCGAGCCCGATGAGAACGCATATCTGGCCTACGCCTACGCCGACTGGTTCGTCAGGGGGCTACAGGCTGCCGGACGCAATCTGAACATCGACTCGGCGATCAAGGCCCTGCAAGCGACCACCTCCAATCACCCGGTGTTCCTGGGGGCGGCCAGCTTCAAGAACAATCACTTTGACCCGGAGCTGATCACCGTCGACCAGGCCCGCGGGGGCATCTGGCGCCCAGTCTCCCCGGTAATTAAGTAAACCGGTCCGAACCGGAAAGAAAAAGCCGCCTCACGGGCGGCTTTTTCATGGCATCAGACGCAATTACATCGGCACTTTCTTGCCGTCTTTGTACGAATACAAAGTAATAGCCGCGTTCTTGAGTTCGCCGTTGGCCTCAAAGGCGATCACACTGGTGACTCCCCTGTAGTTGCTCTTGGGCAGGTGCGCGGTGTAGACCTTGGGGTCAACCGAATTGGCCCGCTTCATGGCGTCGACCAGCACAAATGTGGCATCGTAGGTGTAGGGGCTGTAAACCTGGAACTGATTGGGATACTTGGTGTCATAGCGCTTTTTCCAGGCCTCGCCACCGGGCATCTTGCTCAGGGAGGCACCGCCCTCGGCGCAGATCACATTGTTCAAGGTCTTGGCGCCGCCAGCGAGCTTGGCGATCTCAGAGGTGCAGATGCCGTCGCCGCCGAAATAGCGCACATTGGCCATGCCCAGTTGCTCCATCTGGCGCAGCATCGGGCCAGCCTGCGGGTCCATGCCGCCAAAGAAGATGGCATCCGGGTTCTTGGCCTTGATGGCGGTCAGGATCGCCATGAAGTCCGTGGCTTTGTCATTGGTGAACTGCTCATCAACCACTTGCATGCCCTTGGCCAGAGCCGTGCGCTTGAACACCTCGGCCACGCCTTGGCCGTAAGCAGTGCGGTCATCTATGATGGCCACGCGCTTGAGCTTGAGGTTGTCGGCAGCATGATTGGCCAGACCAGCCCCCAAGGCGTTGTCATTGGCAATGATGCGGAAGGTGGTCTTGTAGCCCGGGCGGGTCAGGTTGGGATTGGTCGCCGCGCCGGTAATGTGCGGGATACCGCAATCGTTGTAAATTTTGGAGGCCGGGATGGTGGTGCCAGAGTTAAGGTGGCCGACGACCCCCGAGACCTTGGAGTCACAAAGCTTCTGGGCTGCAGCGGTACCCTGCTTGGGATCGGCCGCATCGTCCTCGGCAACGATTTCGAAGCGGACCCGTTTGCCGCCGATCGAGATGTTTTGGCCGTTGAGGTCCTCGATGGCCATACGAACGCCGTTTTCGTTGTCGCGACCATAGTGCGCCTGGGGGCCCGAAGTCGGGGCCACATGGCCGATACGCACCACCTGTACGTCCTGCGCATAGCTCAGGCTTGCGGCGGCCGTCAGGCCGGCCAAAGCGAGGGTCTTGAGTTTCAATTGCATGAATGATCTCCGTAAAAGGTTAAGAAAGCGGGGGGCTCAATCTCATTCCCCTGTTTGAGGAAATCGGATCCGGCTGCGCCTGACCTCCCGCCAACGGAGTCCGCA
Source organism: Betaproteobacteria bacterium (assembly GCA_016868205.1). GTDB lineage: Bacteria > Pseudomonadota > Gammaproteobacteria > Burkholderiales > Burkholderiaceae_C > Polaromonas. The sequence goes on along the minus strand of VGHR01000041.1, from coordinate 14,688 downwards.
TTGTGCACCAGCGGTCGCCCCCGGGAACCCCAGCCGGACCGGGAAGACCCGCGGATTTTTACTCTTGACAGAGACAATGGGAAATAAAGGCGATTCGTCACAGGCTGTGGCCGGCGCGATTGTGGGCCTCAATGGAAAATCCGCGGGCTTGGTAGTCCCGCCAGCGCTTACGCCCTGCCTGGGTGTCGGCGGGATCGATGCTGATCAGTTCCAACCAGCGCTGCACCGGCCCCGCCCCCTGCGGCAAAGTCAGCCCCAAATTGATCAGAACCTGGCGCCCATGGCTCTCCACCCAGGTACCGGAGAGCCACACCGGACTGGCCGACCGGGTGACGGCTGCGGCCTGCAGCGTGCAATGGGGCAAGAAGGAGCTTGGTTCGTCGGTCCAAAGGTGCTGGTCCAGGGACTGCAACTGCTCAGCCGGGCACAGCACCAAGGCGCTAAGGTCGCGCTCGATCACCTTGTGCAGAAGTCGCTGCAGGTAGCGCGGCTTGTTGCCGATGTTGTAATGAAACTCAACCCGGGTCATGCTTTCCTTCGGCGTGGGCTCACGCCGGCGCCCGGGGACTCCGCCTGAGCCAGCAGATAACGGACCAGCAGACCCACCGGCCGTCCGGTGGCTCCTTTGGCTGCGCCCCCCTTCCAGGCCGTCCCGGCTATATCTAGGTGCGCCCAAGGATAGCGGGTGGCAAAACGCTGGAGGAACTTGGCCGCGGTAACCGATCCAGCCGCCCGTCCCGCCACATTGGCCACATCAGCGAAGTGGGTCTTCAAGCCCTCGGCATAGTCGTCATCCAAGGGCATGCGCCAGCAGGGATCAAGCGCCTCTTCGCCGGCCCGACTCAGGGCCTGGGCCAGCGCATCGTCACTGGAGAACATACCCGACCGCGCACTGCCCAGGGCAATGACGCACGCTCCGGTGAGGGTGGCAATATCCACCACCGCCCGGGGCTTGAATCGCTCGGCGTAAGTCAGCGCATCGCAGAGAATCAATCGCCCTTCGGCATCGGTATTGAGGATCTCTATGGTTTGTCCGCTCATGCTGCGCACCACATCGCCGGGCTTGAGGGCGCGACCGTCGGGCATGTTTTCGCAAGCCGGGATCAGCCCCACCACATTGAGGGCCGGCTGCAGCTCAGCCAGGGTCCGAAAAACCCCCAGCACGCTGGCCGCACCACACATATCGAACTTCATTTCGTCCATCTCGGGCGCCGGCTTGATAGAGATTCCGCCCGTGTCGAAGGTGATGCCCTTGCCCACAAGCACCACCGGCGCCTGGCTCCTCGGTGCGCCGTTGTAGCGCAGGACAATGAACCGCAAGGGCTCCTCCGAGCCACGAGCCACCGCCATGAAGGACCCCATGCCCAGGCGGGCCACCTCGCGCGGGCCGAGAACTTCGACCCGAACCCGCTTTGAGCGAGCCAACTGGCGCGCTGCCCGCGCCAACAGCGTCGGGGTCGCATGATTGGGCGGACGGTTGCCCCACTCGCGGGCCAGATCCACGCCATGGGCGGTAGCCAAAGCGGTGTCAAAGGCCTTGCGCAAGCTCCCCTGCGCCCCGACGCCAAGCACCAGGCGCTGCGGCGCGCTGGGCGTCGGTTTGGATTTGGTGTGGCTGTAGGTATAGGCTGCATCGGCGCAGGCCGCTACGGCCGCCTGCACGCAGGCCGCCATGTCAACAGTCTCTGCGGGCAGCCAGGACAGACTGACAATGACTTTTTGCGCGGCGGAGCCCTTGAGCGCCCCCATGGCCGCCTGCAAGGCCGCACGAACCTGTCGCGCCGAGGCGCCGCCGACCCCCGCCAAAATCAGGCGGGTGGCCTGCAGACCCGGGCTCTTGTAGGCCTGCAACAGCTTTCCGGGTTCAGGCTCAAAGTGCCGGGCCTTGATGGCCTGCCCGATCAGGCCGGTCAGCCTGTCGTTTTGGGTCAGCGCTGCCGCAGGCACCAGCACAATCAGTGCATCGCATCGCTCCGAGGCGGTGCGCGGACGGCTCAGCGTCTTGAGTTCGAAGTCCATAATCCGGGGTTCCAGGCCAAACTTTGCTTTTGTCGAAATCGCGCAATGTTATTCCAATCGTCTCTGCGTAAAGAACTCGCGCGCAGCTTCGGAGCGACTCTGGTGGTTCTGACCACCATCATCCTGACCATTGTGCTCATCCGGACCCTGGGCCTGGCCGCCAAAGGGCAAGCCAACCCGCAGGATGTCGTGTTGCTGATGGCCTATGCCACCCTGGGGCGCCTTCCAACCATCCTAAGCCTGTCCTTATTTATTGCCATTTTGAGCACACTCTCCCGGATGTACCGCGACAGCGAAATGGTGGTGTGGTTCTCCAGCGGTCGCAGCCTGGCGAGCTTTGTGCGACCGGTGATGCGTTTTTCCTGGCCGGTTCTCCTGGTTATTGCCGCCTCGGCCCTGTGGCTGTGGCCCTGGACCAGCCAGCAGACCCTGGAGCTGCGCGCCCGCTACCAGCAGCGCAGCGACCTGGACCGGGTGGCCCCCGGTCAGTTTCAAGAGTCCTCGGATGGGTCGCGGGTGTTTTTTGTGGACCGCGACTCTCAAAGCACCAGCGGCAACGATATCTTCATCTCAACCCGGGACCAAAAATCGCGAGCCGTTGTCACTGCCCAGTCGGGTCAGGTTGAAATCCTCGACTCTGGCAAGATTCTGCAGCTCGAGCGTGGCCAAAGGATGGAAATTCAGTTGGAGGGCAAGGCCGGTGAGACCGCCCTGCGCATCAGCGAATTCGAACTCTATGGGACCCGCATCAGCGGCTCGGGCGCGGGCGGAGGCAATCTGAGCTCCCACAAGTTTTTGCCGACCTGGACGCTGGTTCAGTCACCGACCCCACCCAACCTCGGTGAGCTGGCTTGGCGTGTGGGCCTGACCCTCTCCGGGCTCAATCTGGTCCTTCTGGCCGTGGCCATGGCTCACGCCAACCCGCGGGCCGGTCGCAGCGGCCGCCTGAACCTGGCGATTTTTACCTTTCTGGCCTACAGCAACCTGATGACGCTGAGCCAGAACTGGGTGGCCTTCGGTATGGTCCCCTTCCCCACCATGATGCTCGCACTTCATGGGGGGATTCTGTGCGCGGCCCTGGCCTGGCTGTGGACCCGAAACACAGGCTGGTCCCTGCCCCCCCTGGGTCACTGGATGCAGCTCCCGCGCGTGGGCCGGAGCCAAACATGAAGACCCTGCGCAAGCTGATCTACGGCGAAACCTTTCTGTCGATTGCACTGGTGACCTTCGGATTTTTGACCCTGTTCACCTTTTTCGACCTGGTCGATGAGTTGCAAAATCTTGGGCGCAGCAACCCGGTCGACGGGGTCACCTACCAGATGCGGCATGCGCTCTTGTATGTGACCTTGCTGGCACCGAGCCGTCTGTATGAATTGCTGCCCATTTCCGTTCTTATCGGCACCATCTTTGTCATGGCTCGCCTGGCTCAAAGCTCGGAGTACACCATCCTGCGCACCAGCGGACTGGACCCCTGGAGAGCCCTGCGGCTCTTGCTGACCCTCGGCAGCGTCTTCGTGGCTTTGGCCTTCGCGGTGGGCGACTATGTGGCACCGGCCGCCGACAAGGCCTCGCAGTTGCTAAAGGCCCGCTACCTCGGGCGCATCACCATCGGACAAACCGGGGCATGGCTGCGGGAAAGACAGGACACGGCCAGCTATGTGGTCAATGTCAGGGCCCTCACCCCCAACAACACAATGCAGGGGATTGAAATCCATGCCTTCGATCCGCAAGGCCGAATGAAGGCGCTGATGCAGGCGCGCGAGGCCCGCTTTGCAGACGAGGCCTGGGTGCTCGAAGATGTGCAGATCAGCGAAGTCAAAGCCCCCGGTCCCGCAACAAGTGCATCGGGCCTCAACCCAACCGGCACAGGCTTGATGGAGCGCAAAACCCTGCAATCCTTTAAATGGGACACGGCGATCAGCGGGGAAATGGTGGCAGCCGCCCTGCTCAGACCCGATCGCATGGGCACGATCGATCTCTTCAGCTACATCCGTCACTTGAAAAGCAACGGCCAAAATGCCCAGCGCTACGAAATCGAATTCTGGAAAAAAGTGTTTTACCCCCTCAGTTGCCTGGTCATGGTGATGCTGGCCCTGCCCTTTGCCTACCTGCACATGCGCTCCGGCGGCATCTCGGGCTATGTTTTTGCCGGCGTCATGATTGGCATCAGCTTTTTCCTGATGAACAACTTGGCGGTCTACATGGGTAACCTGCAGCAGTGGCAGCCTTGGCTGGCCGCCGCCCTTCCGGGCCTGCTTTACACCAGCGCCTCAATGGCAGCCTTTGGCTGGTTGGTCTTGAGACGCTAGGGGACGGCAGGCAGGCCGTTCAAAGCCCGGCGACGCCCTCGACGACGAGCGCCTTCAAACAAATAGGCATAATGTTGAGCCTGCTTATCCAATAAAACACATGAACCTGCATCAATTTCGCTTCGTGCAGGAAGCGGCTCGACGGAATTTAAATCTCACGGAAACCGCTAAGGCCTTGCACACTTCGCAGCCGGGCGTGTCCAAGGCCATCATCGAATTGGAGGAAGAGCTGGGCGTGGAAATCTTTTCGCGTCATGGCAAACGCCTCAAGCGGGTGACCGAGCCGGGCGAGCATGTGCTGCGCAGCATCGAACTGATCATGCGCGAGGTGGGGAACTTAAAGCGCATCGGCGAGCAATACTCGGCGCAGGACAGCGGAACGCTCTCGATCGCCACCACCCACACCCAGGCCCGCTATGTGTTGCCCGAGCCGATTGCAAAGCTGCGCGAAGCGTTCCCGAAGGTCAATGTCAGTCTGCACCAGGGCTCGCCCGCCCAGGTGGCCCAGATGCTGATCGATGAGGTGGCCGAGGTAGGCATCGCCACCGAATCCTTGATCGACTATGAAGAACTCGTCACCCTGCCCTGCTACGAATGGCAGCACATGTTGGTGATGCCCAAAGACCATCCCCTGGCGCAGCGCAGCAACCTCAAGCTCGAAGATCTGCTTGAGCAATCGCTGATCACCTACCACCCCTCATTTACCGGTCGAACCCGCATCGATCAGGCCTTCGCTGCGCGCAAGCTCAACCCCCGCATCGCCCTGGAAGCCATCGATTCGGATGTGCTCAAAACCTATGTACGACTGGGGTTGGGGGTGGGGATTGTGGCCGAAATGGCGATGCTCAAGGAGGATGCGCAAGACTTGGTGGCGCGTCCGGCAAGCACGCTCTTCGGCATGAATGTCACCCGCATCGCCTTCAAGCGCGGCGCCTACTTACGCAACTTCGTCTACCAGTTCGCCCAGTGGGTCAGCCCCAAACTCGGGCGCGAGCTCATCAGCAAGGCCATGTCGGGCCGTGCGGACGACCGAAAAATCTGAGCCGCTGGCCTCTTCATCATCCTTGTCGCAAGTTTCTGATCCTGCATCATCATGAGCGCTGTTATTGAACACACCCCCGCATTGCAGAGCCGTTTGCCCCATGTGGGCACGACGATCTTTACCGTCATGTCGGCGCTGGCCACGGAAAAGGGCGCGGTCAACCTGGGGCAGGGCTTCCCGGATTTCGCTTGCGACCGAGCCTTAACCGGCGCGGTCACTCAAGCGATGAACGCCGACCTCAACCAGTACCCGCCCATGGCCGGGATTGCGAGTCTGCGGCAGGCCGTAGCGGCCAAAATCGAAACCCTGTACGGCCGAAGCTACAGCCCCGAGACGGAGGTCACCATTACGGCGGGGGCTACCCAGGCGATCATCACCGCAATTTTGGCAGTGGTGCACCCGGGCGATGAGGTGATCGTTCTGGAGCCCTGCTACGACAGCTATGTGCCCAACATCGAACTGGCCGGTGGAGTGGTGGTGCGGGTGCCCCTCAAGCCGGGCAGCTTCAGGCCCGATTTCGAGCGCATCGCCGCTGCCATCACACCGCGTACCCGGGCGCTACTGATCAATACACCGCACAACCCAAGCGCCACCGTCTGGACACGCGATGAATTGCTCACGCTGCAGGACCTTTTGGCCCCCACCAATGTGCTGCTGATCAGCGACGAGGTCTATGAACACATGGTCTTCGACGCGCCCGGGCGCATCCACCACAGCGCAGCGAGCCTGTCCGGCCTGGCCGCGCGTGCATTTATCGTCAGCAGCTTTGGCAAAACCTACCATGTCACCGGCTGGAAGATCGGCTATGTCGCGGCACCAGCTGCGCTGACCACCGAGTTTCGCAAGGTGCATCAATTCAATGTGTTTACCGTCAACACACCGATGCAACACGCGCTGGCGAACTACATGACGGACCCTGAGCCCTACCTGGGCTTGCCGGCCTTCTACCAACGCAAGCGTGACCTGTTTCGTCAGGGGCTGCAAAAGACCCGTCTGCGTCTGTTGCCCAGCGAAGGCAGCTACTTCCAGTGCGTGGACATTTCGGCGGTGAGCGACTTGAATGAGGCCGAGTTTTGCAAGTGGCTCACCACCGAGATCGGGGTGGCTGCCATCCCCCTGTCGGCCTTTTATGGCGATGGTTTTGATCAGAAGGTGGTGCGTTTTTGCTTCGCCAAAAAAGACGAAACCCTTCATGCCGCCCTGGAGCGCCTGGCCAAACTTTAGCCCTCACCGGCGCCCGGGCACGGCGCCGGTCGGCCCAGCGCAAGCACAGCCCCGGGGATAGGCTGTCCGCTCGCTCTTAAGCGCTGATCGAGGCTCGCTCGGCCAACAGTGCCCGCCAGCGAAGCACATGCGGATGCCGCTCATCGGGCTTGATCTTGACGATACGCGCGAAGTCGACGGCCACCACGGCGGTGATATCAGCCACGCTAAAGACATCGCCGGCCAGGTATCTGCGCTGCGCTAAGAGGGCATCGAGCATCTCCAAAAAGTGCTGTGTCCGCGCCAGCCCGCGCTGGGCGAGCTCCGGAATCTGGGCGTAGTTGACCGGCCCGGGCAAGGCCCGGTCTGCCATGGCGGGAGACCCGTTGCGCAGGGCCTCGGCGATCGGCATCAGGCCGTCAAACTCCATGCGCCAATTCAGGCTGGCGATGTCCGCCTTTTCTCTGGGAGTACGGCCCATCAGGGGGGGATCCTGAAAGCGCGCCTCCAAATAGGCCGCGATCGAGGCGTTATCGGTCAAGATCAAGCCCTCCTCCACCCTGAGGGCGGGCACGGTGCAGTTGGGGTTGATTCGTCGGTAGGCCGGCTGCAACTGCTCGCCGGTCCGCAGGTCAATAGGGACCGTCTCGTGCGTCACCCCCTTCTCGGCCAAAAAAATACGGGCGCGACGCGGATTGGGCGCAGTGGCGCAATCGTACAAAGTGATCATGGGGAGGCCTGTAGCTTGTCCTGTGTTCGATTCTCAAAATCACTGGCATCGTGTCGTTCGTGCAGCTGGGTGTCCAGAGATCCCCGAACCCGGTTGACCATGCGCCCACGCTGCACCGTCGGTCGCTCGAACAGCTCGTTGGCCCAGCGCAGCACATGGGTGTATTCGTGCACCTGCAAAAACTCACCTGCATCGTAGGCTTCGCCACGCGCCATGGCGCCATACCAGGGCCAGATGGCCATGTCGGCAATGGTGTAGTCATCGCCGGCCACATAGCGGCTGTGGGCCAGGCGCTGGTTGAGCACATCCATCTGGCGTTTGGTCTCCATTGCGTAGCGGTCGATGGCGTACTCGATCTTGACCGGCGCATAGGCATAAAAGTGCCCGAAGCCCCCGCCCAGGAAAGGCGCGCTGCCCATCTGCCAGAACAGCCAGGACAGGCACTCGGCCCGCCGCGCCCCATCGGTGGGCAAAAAGGCAGCAAATTTTTCAGCCAGGTACATCAGGATCGCGCCTGACTCGAACACGCGCTGCGGCTGCGGGCCGCTGCAGTCCAACAGGGCCGGGATCTTGGAATTGGGGTTGACCTCCACAAAGCCGCTGCCAAACTGCGCGCCCTCGTGAATGCGGACCAGCCAGGCGTCGTACTCGGCCCCGGCATGGCCCAGGGCCAGCAGTTCCTCGAGCAAGATGGTGACCTTCACCCCATTGGGCGTGCCCATGGAATACAGCTGCAGCGGATGCCTGCCGCGCGGCAGCGCCTGCTCGTGCGTGGCCCCGGCAACCGGCCGGTTGATGTTGGCAAAGCGCCCCCCGTTGGGCTGCTGCCAGGTCCAGACCTTGGGTGGAACATAGGAATCGGACATGCAAAGACTCTCAAGCAGGTGACAGACAGGCGTCCGGCGGGGTGCCGGACGGATGAAAGGCAATGGTAGGGCATCTGTGGGGCGCCGCAGACTTCAGTGATTCAACTGCCCCCACGCCTTCTCCAACCGCTTGAGGCTCACCGGCTGCGGCGTGCGCAGCTCTTGCGCGAAAAAGCTCACGCGCAGCTCTTCCAGCAGCCAGCGAAACTCCAGCATGCGGGCGTCTTGCACGCCTTTGCGGTCGGAGACCAGGCGCCAGTAGCGTTGCTCTTGCGGGCGCAACTCTGACAGGCGCTGGGCATCTCGCCCTGGGTCGGCGCGGTGTTTGTCCAGGCGCAGGGTGATGGCCTTGAGGTAGCGGGCAAAGTGCTGCAGCTGCGGCCAGGGTGTGGCGGCCAGGAAGTTTTTGGGGACCAGGCGCTGCAGTTGCTGGGTGGCATCAAGAGTGGCTTCGGGGGCGTTCTTGGTGTCCTTGATCTTGCGGGTGGCGGTGGCATATTCGGCCAGGATGGTGCTGGCCAGGCGGGCCACCTCGTTGGCAATGAGCGTGAGGCGTCCGCGGCCTTCGTCCACACGCTTCTTGAAGGCCAATTCGTGGCTGGGCAGCGGGTCTTGCAGAAAGGCGCGGTCCAGGGCGACATCGATGATCTGGGCGCGCAGCTCCTCGGCCGTGCCCAGGGGCATGTAGGCCACGGCCATCTTTTGCAGGTCGGGGATGTTCTTTTCAAGGTACTTGAGCGCGTCCTTGATCTGCAGGGCAAAGAGGCGTGCCAGGCCTTTGCGATGCCTGGCGGCGGCGACTTCGGGCTCGTCGAAGACCTCGATGGTGACGGCGTCGCCGGCGTCAACCAGAGCCGGGAAGCCGATGAGTGTTTGGCCGCCCTTGCGGATTTCCATGAGCTCGGGGAGTTCGCCGAAGGTCCAGGTGGTGTGGCGTGGGTCGGCGCTGGGGGCAGCTTTTCCGGTTTCGCCCTTTGCCTCGGCCTTCTCGCTCCGGAGAGACAAATTGGGGTCAGAGCCCGAGTTCGGCTTTGCCGAATCGGGATCCGACCCCAATTTTTGAGGCTCGCCGAGGTTGCCCTTGAGCTGCGCCAACGCTTGGAAGGCACCCCGCGCCTTGCTGCCCCATTCGGCCTTGAGCGCGCCTAGGTTGCGGCCCATGCCGAGTTGGCGGCCGTATTCGTCGACCACCCGCAGGTTCATGAAGAGGTGCGGGCTGAGCATGTCGAGCTTGAAGTCGGCGCGCTTGACATCGAGGCTGGTTTCGTCGCGCACTTTTTTCAGCAGCACATCGGTGAGCGAGCCGGCGCCAAAGACTTCAGGCGCGGCCAGCTCCCCCGCCAGGCGGGCGGCGCTTTCGGGCAGGGGCACAAAGCGGCTGCGGGGCTTTTGCGGCAGGCTCTTGAGCAGGGCCTGGATCTTGTCCTTGAGCATGCCGGGCACCAGCCACTCGCAGCGCTCCTCGCTCACCTGATTGAGCACAAACAGCGGCACCTCCACGGTCACGCCGTCCCTGGCGTCGCCGGGCTCGTGCAGGTAGCTGGCGCTGCAGTCCACGCCACCCAGGCGCAGCGTCTTGGGAAAGGCCTGGGTGGTGATGCCCGCGGCCTCGTGGCGCATGAGCTCTTCGCGGCTGAGAAACAGCAGGCGCGGGTTGGCGCGCGAGGCGTCCTTCCACCAGCGCTCAAACGCCGCGCCGTTGTGGATGTCGGCGGGCACCTGCTGGTCGTAGAAGGCAAAGATCAGCTCGTCGTCCACCAGCACATCCTGGCGGCGCTGCTTGTGTTCCAGCTCCTGCACCTGGGCCATGAGCTTGTGGTTGGCGGCCAGGAAGGGCAGCTTGCTCTCCCAGTGGCCGGCCACCAGAGCCTCGCGGATGAAGATTTCGCGCGCGCCCTCCGGGTCCACCAGGCCGAAGTTGGCGCGGCGGTTGTTGTAGATCACCAGGCCATACAGCGTGGCGCGCTCCAGCGCCGTGACCTGTGCGGCTTTTTTCTCCCAGTGCGGGTCCAGCAGCTGCTTCTTGAGCAGGTGGGCGCCCACCTGTTCGATCCACTGGGGCTCGATGTGGGCAATGCCGCGGCCAAACAGGCGCGTGGTTTCCACCAGCTCGGCGGCCACGATCCAGCGGCCGGGGCGTTTTGAGAGGCGCGCGCCCGGGTGCCGGTTGAACTTGATGCCGCGCGCGCCCAGATAAAAGTCGTCTTCGTCGCTCTTGCAGCCGATGTTGCCCAGCAGGCCCGAGAGCATGGACAGGTGCAGCTGCTCGTAGCTGGCCGGCTCGGTGTTGATCTTCCAGCCCTGCTCGCCCACCACGCTGAGCAGCTGCGAATGGATGTCGCGCCATTCGCGCACGCGTCGCACATTGATATAGGTCTCGCGCAGCAGGATGTCGTACTGGTGGTTGGAGAGTTTGTGTTGGGCGGGGGCCGCTTGCACCAACGGCTCTCCCGGCCGCTCCGGATGCCCGCCCCGCGCATCGCGAATCCAGTTCCACAGCTTCAAATACGAAACGAACTCGCTTTTTTCGTCGTCGAACTTGGCATGCTGCTGATCGGCCTGGGCTTGCTTTTCCAGCGGTCGGTCACGCACATCCTGAACGCTCAGGGCGCTGGCAATCACCAGCACTTCATTGAGTGCCTTCCTGTCACGGGCTTCGAGCAACATGCGGCCCACGCGCGGGTCCAGCGGCAGCTTGGCCAGCAGCTCGCCGAGGCGGGTGATCTCGTTGGCCTCGTCCACCGCGCCCAGCTCGGAGAGCAGCTGGTAGCCGTCGGCAATGGCGCGGCGCTGGGGCGGCTCGATGAAGACAAAATCTTCCACCGCGCCCAGATGCAGCGCCTTCATGCGCAGAATCACGGCCGCCAGCGAGCTGCGCAAAATCTCCGGGTCGGTGAACTTGGGCCGGTTGTTGAAGTCGGCCTCTTCATACAGGCGAATGCAGATGCCCTCGGCCACGCGGCCGCAGCGGCCGGCACGCTGGTTGGCCGCCGCCTGCGACACAGGCTCGACCAGCAGCTGCTCGACCTTGCTGCGAAAGCTGTAGCGCTTGACGCGCGCGGTGCCGCTGTCAATCACATAGCGAATGCCGGGTACGGTGAGCGAGGTCTCGGCCACATTGGTGGCCAGCACAATGCGGCGCTGGCCGTGCGGCTCGAAGATGCGGTCTTGCTCGGCCTGCGACAGCCGCGCAAACAGCGGCAGCACCTCGGCACTGCGCAGCACCGGCTGGTGCGAGAGGTGCTTGCGCAGGTGGTCGGCGGCCTCGCGGATCTCGCGCTCACCAGGCAAAAACACCAGAATGTCCCCCGAGGCCGCCCCGCCCTTCCAGAGCTCGTCCACGCCATCGGCAATGGCATCGTTCAGGTCGTATTCGCGGCTTTCTTCAAAAGGCCGGTAGCGCACTTCCACCGGGAAGGTGCGGCCCGAGACCATGACCACAGGCGCAGGGGTCATGATGGATGAAAAGTACTCGGCAAAGCGCTGCGCATCGATGGTGGCCGAGGTGATGATCACCTTGAGATCCGGCCGGCGCGGCAGGAGCTGGCGCAGGTAGCCGAGCAGAAAGTCGATGTTCAGGCTGCGCTCGTGCGCCTCGTCGATGATCAGCGTGTCGTAGGCGCGCAGCAGCGGATCGGTCTGCGTCTCGGCCAAAAGAATGCCGTCGGTCATGAGCTTGACCGAGGCCGTGGCCGAGAGCCGATCCTGAAAGCGCACCTTGTAGCCCACCACCTCGCCCAGGGGGGTCTTCATCTCCTCGGCGATGCGCTTGGCCACACTGGAGGCTGCCACGCGCCGCGGTTGGGTGTGGCCGATCAGGTGGCCACGCCGGCCCGGGTGGTTGGCGCTGCCGCGGCCCAGGCTCAGGGCGATCTTGGGCAGCTGCGTGGTCTTGCCCGAGCCGGTTTCACCGCAGACGATGACCACCTGATGCGCCTGGAGAACACGCGCAATCTCCTCCCGCCGATCCGAGACGGGCAGGTTTGGCGGGAAGTCCAAAAACAGGCTGTGTGAGAGTGCCAAGAGATCAGGGCCGGCGCGAAAACAGACCGGAGGCAATCCGGGCGAATCCCCCGGAACTGGCGCAGAACTTGGGTCAAAATGCGGAACCACACCACTTGCCGCGCTATGTCAGCCGTCTTCAATTTTACCTTCGTGCCCTGGTTTCGATCGGTGGCGCCCTACATCCACCTGCACCGGGGTAAAACCTTTGTGGTGGGTATGGCCGGTGAGGCCATTGCCGCGGGCAAACTACAGCTTATCGCGCAGGATCTGGCCCTGATTCAGAGCATGGGGGTCAAGATCGTCCTGGTCCACGGCTTCAGGCCTCAAGTCAACGAGCAACTGGCCGCCAAGGGCCACGAAGCCCAGTACGCCAAAGGCATGCGCATCACGGACAGCGTCGCTTTGGACTGCGCGCAGGAGGCGGCAGGTCAGCTACGCTACGAAATTGAAGCGGCCTTCAGTCAGGGGCTGCCCAACACGCCCATGGCCGGATCGACGGTACGGGTGATTTCCGGTAATTTCATCACAGCCCGGCCGGTGGGCATCGTCGATGGCATCGACTTCAAGCACTCCGGGCTGGTTCGCAAGGTCGATGTGCCGGGTATCCGTCAAACCTTGGAGATGGGGGCCATGGTCTTGCTCTCACCCTTCGGCTTTTCCATTACGGGCGAGGCCTTCAACCTGACTATGGAAGAGGTAGCCACGCGGGTGGCCATTGAGTTGCAAGCCGACAAGTTGATTTTCTTGACTGAAGTACCCGGCATCCGCTTGCGGCCGAGCGAGTCGGCCGGCGAGGACAATCCCATTGATACGGAAATGCCGCTTGATGTGGCCGAGAAGCTGCTAGCGACCCTCCCCGCCCCCGCGCAACCTGCCGACACCGGCTTTTACCTGCAGCACTGCGTCAAGGCCTGCAAGGCGGGAGTTGACCGGACCCATATCCTGCCTTTTGCCACCGACGGCGCCCTGCTGCTCGAAATTTATGTGCATGATGGCATAGGGACCATGGTCATCGACGAGAAGCTCGAGAGCCTGCGTGAAGCCACGGTAGACGATGTCGGTGGCATTCTTCAATTGATTGAACCCTTCGAAAACGACGGCACCCTGGTCAAGCGCGATCGAACCGAAATCGAGCGCGATGCCGGCCTCTACACCGTGATTGAACATGACGGGGTGATCTTCGGCTGTGCCGCCCTCTATCCTTACCCCGAATCCCGCACCGGCGAGATGGCGGCCTTGACAGTCTCGCCGCAAAGTCAAGGTCAGGGCGACGGCGAGCGCATGCTCAAACGGATCGAGCAGCGCGCACGCTCCCAGGGCTTGAGCAGCATTTTTGTGCTAACCACCCGAACCATGCACTGGTTTCTAAAGCGCGGCTTTCAGGCGGTGGAGATTGACTGGCTGCCCGAGGCGCGTAAACGCAAATACAACCTCAATCGCAAGAGTCAGGTGCTGGTCAAGCACCTGTAAGGCCGGCGGGCATTGGGGCACGCCGCCTTCAAGAAGTCCGCTTGGGAAGGCCCTCACAGGCGACGCAAATCCAGCAGCCGGGCCGCCAATACCCGGCCAGCATCGCCAGGGCAACGGTGGTGGCCGGATGGTTTTGCACGGCGCTGCGGGAGTAGTCCCAGGCGCGCAGCGGTACATCGCTCAAACCCTGGCCGCGGCCCTCGATCCGGTCGACCCAATTTGACGCGCCGCTGGCCAGACGATCCACCGCCTCGTGCGCCAAAGTTCGGGTGCGGTTGAGCGCATCGCGAGCATTTTCAGCGCTGCGCCAGTGTGAGGCCGACTGATCGCCACTGGCAGAGATGTTCACTCGAACGGCGTCCGTGGCGTTATGGGTCATGGTTGGGGTTTCCATCCTGGATCTCCTAATGGGGGTTGAGAAAAATCAACTTGAGCTTGCCCACCGTTGTGCAAAGCGGCGGGCCGACACAGCTTCTTACTCTAGGTGGCAACAAGGACATCACGGTCAGCCAGCTGGAAAAAGCCCGGTAGGACAAACGCTGCCAGCACCCGCCTCTCAAGGCGCGCTCTGCGGGGGCCTCTCCTACGCGCGGGTCGTCCTTGCGATGACAGGGATGCAGTCGCTCACTGGCTAGATTGGAGAGCCCCAGGAAGCTCTCATGACGCAATCGCCTCAGCCCACACCCCACCCACAATGGGAGCGCCCACCCGTGCCGGGGCGTAACGCATCGCGCGAGGTACGCATTCCGATCGGTTCGCAGTGGATTTACGGCGACCTGGTATTACAAAGACGCGAGCGCCGCTACCGTGGTGATCATCCGGCGATCAGCCCGAGGGGGCGCCATGTGATTTTGGTGGACGACGGTCTGGCCACGGGCGCGACCATGCGCACTGCAGTGCTGGCGGTGCGTCAGCAAGCGCCCGCCCGGCTCATCGTGGCGGTGCCGGTGGGCGCACGCGATAGCTGCGAAGCACTGGCGGATGTGGCCGATGAAGTGGTGTGCCCCTTCATGCCCGAGCCCTTTCAGGCCGTGGGCCTGTGGT
>VGHR01000040.1 GCA_016868205.1 Betaproteobacteria bacterium | reverse complement strand
GCACTCTGGCTCTTGTTACCGTGCAGGGCCATCGCGCTGATACCGTTCTTCTCCAGGTATTCAGCGACATTGTTGGCCCCGAATTTGGTGCGCGTGAAAACCAACACCTGGCTCCAGTTGCGTTCGTTGATGATGTGCGCCAGCAGCGCTTTCTTTTTGCCCCGTCCTACCGGATGAACCGTCTGGTCAATGCGCTGCACCGTCGTGTTGCGCGGCGTAACTTGTATGTGGGTAGGCGAATGCAGCAGGCCGTTGGCCAGCTCGCGTATCTCGTCGCTAAAGGTGGCTGAGAACAGCAGCGACTGTTTCTGTTTGGGTACCAGGGCCAGTACCTTCTTGATGTCGTGAATGAAGCCCATGTCGAGCATGCGGTCGGCCTCGTCAAGAACCAAGATGTGTACCTGGCTCAAATCGACCGTCCCTTGCCCTGCGTGGTCCAGTAGCCGACCGGGCGTAGCCACCAGAATATCCACGCCGCGGCGAAGTTGCTCGATTTGGGGGTTCATACCCACACCGCCAAACATCACCATGGATTTGAGGTCCAAGTACTTGCCGTAGGTGCGAACGCTCTCTTCGACCTGCGCCGCAAGTTCGCGGGTAGGCGTGAGAATGAGGGCGCGCACCGCACTGATGCCCCTGCGATCCTTAACCCGCTCGCGGCCCGAGAGCAGTTGCAGCAAGGGCAGCGTGAAAGCAGCAGTCTTGCCCGTGCCGGTCTGAGCGCCGCCGAGTAAATCGCCCCCGGCCAGAACGGCCGGAATGGCCTGACTCTGGATCGGGGTTGGTGTGTCGTAGCCTTGCTCGCGCACGGCCTTGACGATGGCCGGAGCCAAATTCAAATCTTCAAAAGTCATTAGGAAAAGCGCCCACCGGGCGCGAGGTTCGGCTCATCCGACTGCAGAGCAGTCGCCAGTCTTGGCCGAAGGGGTCAAGGGAGGGAGGCTTGCGCGGGCGTAGCCCGCATCTCCCAGCAAGATTGCTGAAGCCGCAGCAACTGGAGGCTGCCGGCTGTCGATATTGTCGCACGACGAAGCCCTTATGAAATCGCGTCGTGAAAAATAAGAAAAGATGCTGCCGCCGTCTCAAGGGGTAGCTTGCCCCCGTGCCCGTTTTCACTGGGCCCGAATAACGCGTCTTTCCCCTCATTTACGATTAAGACAGTAGCGGCGGAAATAGTCCTGGCGTTTTCTATCGGGGCGCACGCTGGCAGTAAGCGCACCGGCGGTGTGACGCCCTAAATCGGATAAGCAAGGATTGTCGCGGCCGCCCTACAGCATCACATGATCGAGTCAATCGAGGTCAAGCCATCAGTTCCGGTCGAATGTGTCTGGGGTGAAGGTTGCTGACAGTAAGGGGCAATGGGGCGCATTCAAACATCCAGATCAACCCAGAGGGCGGCATGATCGGATGCTGCCTCGTCTGCGGCGCCTACCTCGGGGAAGCGGGGCCACAGCGTCCCCTTGGCACCGCCCCACATGCCGCGTCTTTCGATACCTGCAGCATCGACCTTGGCATAAAGTGCTGGCGAGAGCAGGATGTAGTCAAGCTTGCCCGATGCTGCACAATTCCCGTGAGTTCCCACAAAGCCCTGTCCATCGTACTGGGGATGCTCTGATATATCCCTGAGCGTTGAACCCAAGCCGATTAGAGGGCTCAGAGGGTCATTGGACGGCACCTCGTTGAGATCGCCTACAACAGCGACAAACTCGTCGCCTTCGGCAAGATGCTGTTCATAGATCTCGCGAACGCGCTTGGCCTGCCGTTTCCTCTTTGCGTCGCTGGCCGATTGTGAGCCATAGCCCTTGCTCTTAAAGTGGTTGATCAGCACCCAAAGACTCTTGCCGCCAGGTAGAGCAATCTCGTACTCGGCACAATCCCGGCTGAAAATTTTCCCCTTGCTATCCCGATCATCCACATGGCTTCTCAGGCTGGCGATCGGGTAGCTCGAGCGCGACATGATCCCCACATCAATTCCGCGTTTATCATTACCGTCTACCAACATCACATGATCAAACGGGCATCCGCTTACCTTGGAAAACACTTCCTCATTAAAAAGTTTTAATGTGGTTCTATCTTCAGCTTCAATTACGGCTTGCACATCGGCATTGACTGCGTGCAAGGCGCGCGCAGTATTGAGAGTTGCAATTTCGTTGACGGGCTCTGTTTTCAGTTCAACCCAGCCTAACTAGCTGCTACGGCCAGCCGCGACAATTTCGGGTTCGCCATCCTTTGGCCTTTTGACAAGGTTGCCGCGAATCTTCCTGATCATCAGAAAGTCCCCGTCGTCGTTCCGCAGCAAACCATGATCAGCCATCAGCTTGAGCATTCTTTCTTTGTCTACGGAACTGTAGGTGCTCAAGTCGAACAGCGAGTTGAGCTCTTTGTACGCCTCGAGCACTGGTTTGCATTCATCCCAGTTTCTGCCCAATGCTTTGGCACGGCTAAACATGTTTTCGAGATTAAAAGTAGCGAGTCTCATATTAATTAAATTACAACTTAAGGGGTGGCCCGTCTGATCTGAGTTGCAAACCAGATGGCGTCTCATTGTGGAGTGCGCAGGCGGCGCGCACATCGCGTTTTTATGCGATTGATTCCGGAGCGATTTATGCAAGCTCTTTCGAATCAGCCGCGACCCTCTGTCTCTGAGGGCCTGCCCTGACTCACTCGTATTTCTGTTTTTCGAGGGCTTCCCCGGGGATAATGCGGGCGGCTGGGGCAGCCTCCGTCGTGAGCGCATGTTTTGGCCTCAGACGGTCTGGGGCTGACTTGCTGACCCCATAACATCTAGATTGACCATGTCCCAATACGTCTTCACCATGAATCGGGTCGGCAAGATCGTGCCGCCCAAGCGTCAGATCCTCAAGGATATTTCGCTGTCTTTTTTCCCGGGCGCCAAGATCGGCGTGCTTGGTCTCAATGGATCGGGCAAGTCGACTCTGCTCAAGATCATGGCCGGGATCGACCAGGAGATCGAGGGCGAAGCCATGCCCATGCCCAATTTGAAGATCGGTTATTTGCCGCAGGAACCCAAGCTCGACCCAGAGGCGACGGTGCGTGATGCGGTGGAAAGCGGTATGGGACAGGTCAAGGCAGCCCAGCAGCGCCTGGAGGCTGTGTATGCGGCCTATGCCGAGCCCGATGCCGACTTTGACAAGCTCGCGGCTGAGCAGGCAGAGCTTGAGGCCATCATTGCCGCTGCCGGTGACGGCGGTGACCACCAATTGGAGATCGCGGCCGATGCGCTGCGACTGCCGGCCTGGGAGGCGGTGGTCAAGAACCTCTCCGGGGGCGAAAAGCGTCGCGTCGCTCTGTGTCAGCTGCTGTTGTCCAAGCCCGATATGCTTTTGCTGGACGAACCGACCAACCATCTGGATGCCGAGAGTGTGGATTGGCTTGAGCAGTTTCTTCAGCGCTTTCCCGGGACCGTGGTAGCCATCACCCACGATCGTTATTTTTTAGACAATGCGGCTGAGTGGATATTGGAGCTGGACCGGGGGCGTGGCATCCCCTGGAAGGGCAATTATTCGACCTGGCTGGAGCAAAAAGAAGCTCGCTTGGCGCAGGAGCAGAAAAGCGAGGACGCCCGTGCCAAGGCGATGAAGAAGGAGCTTGAATGGGCACGGCAAAATCCGAAGGGTCGTCAAGCCAAAAGCAAGGCGCGTCTGGCGCGCTTTGAGGAGCTGTCCGACTACGAATACCAAAAGCGCAACGAGACCCAGGAAATCTTTATTCCAGTGGCCGAGCGTCTGGGCACTGAGGTGATCGAGTTTGAGGGGGTGTCCAAGTCCTTTGGTGAACGGCTGCTCATTGACAACCTGTCTTTCAAGGTGCCCGCCGGTGCCATCGTCGGCATCATCGGCCCCAACGGGGCGGGTAAATCGACTTTGTTCAAGCTCATCGCTGGACGGGAACAGCCCGACTCTGGGGCAGTGCGTATCGGCAAGACGGTCCAGCTGGCTTTTGTCGATCAGAGCCGTGATGATCTGGCTAACGAAAAAACGGTCTGGGAGGATGTCTCGGGCGGTCTGGACATGATCAATGTCGGCAAGTTCCAGATGCCCAGTCGGGCGTACTGTGGGCGCTTCAATTTCAATGGCGCTGACCAGCAAAAGAAAGTGGGCATGCTGTCCGGCGGTGAGCGCGGCCGGCTGCATCTGGCCAAGACGCTGATGCAGGGGGCCAATGTGATGATGCTCGATGAGCCCTCCAATGATCTCGATGTGGAAACGCTGCGCGCCTTGGAGGAGGCTTTGCTCGAGTTTGCCGGGTCGGTGATGGTGATCAGCCACGACCGCTGGTTCCTCGACCGGATTGCGACCCATATCCTGGCCGCTGAAGGCGACAGTCAGTGGGTTTTCTTTGACGGCAACTATCAAGAGTACGAGGCCGACAAGAAAAAGCGCCTCGGGGAAGAGGCGGCCAAGCCCAAGCGGGTGCGCTTTAAGGCGCTCAAGTAAGGCGCTACAAACCCAGGTATGGCCGCAAGACCCCAGGACGAACAGGTCATTGCCCGCACCCGGCGTTGGCTGGAGAAGGCGGTGATCGGTCTCAATCTTTGCCCCTTTGCGCGAGCGGCCTACTTGCGCGACCGCGTGCGCTTCGTTGTCAGCCGGGCGCGGCATATCGATGACTTGCTCGAACAATTAGACCGCGAGCTCAAGCTGTTGGCCGATACGCCGGCCGAGCAGATAGAAACCACGCTGATTATTGAGCCTGAGCTTTTTTCCGACTTTCTCGATTTCAACGATTTCATGGCGCTGGCCGAGGCAGCGCCTGCTGAGCTGGGTCTGGAGGGCGTGATACAGCTGGCGAGTTTCCATCCCCGGTATCAATTTGAGGGCACTGAGGCGGACGATGTGAGCAACTGCACCAACCGCTCGCCCTATCCCACCTTGCATCTTCTACGCGAAGACAGCGTTGAGAAGGCGGTGTCCACTTTGGAGGATCCGGATGTGATCTTCGAGGAAAACATCCGCACCCTGCAGCAATTGGGCCACAAAGGCTGGCGCGAATTTGGTCTTTGAGGGCCGTGGTCTGAAAACGGCCTCAAAGCCCCGCTGCAGTCAATCGCTCTCGGGCCTTATCCACCCACAACTGCAGACTGTCGATCAGATCGGTACGGCTGAATGAGCAGCTTTCTTCGGTGAAAAGGGCTGAGGCCTGGAGGCGATCGGTTAGGTTATCAAGCACGGTGGAAAAAGCATCGGGCAGTAGCGCGCGCAATTGTTCTGCGTTCTGGGCACTTGCTATCAGGGCATCGATTGCAACATTGCCATGGCGTAAACCTCGCAGTTCCTCGGCGATGTCTTGCAACTGCTCACGGGCCAAGCTCATGCTTGGGGTCCGCTTTTGCGCTCCATGGCCCAGTCGGGTACCAGTGTGAGCAGGGATAACAAAACAAAGGGTGCGCCTATCCACGACAGCCGCCCGACCCCGATCTTGCTCATGGCCAGACCTCCCACCACGGCCCCCAGCGCCGAGCCGATGTAAAGCATGGAGCTGTTCAGACTCATCAGCATGGGCGCTTGTGAGGAGGCGAGCATGACCAAGCGGCTCTGCTGGGGCACCATCGAACCAAAGCTGTGCAGTCCCCAGATCACCAGCGTCAGTACGGTGAGAACCACCTGGCCCTGGGTGTAGGGCAGAAGCACCATCATCAACCCGACCACCACCAACTGGTAGGTGATGACCCGGATGGAGCCGAAGCGGTCATTGGCCCATCCCCCTGCCAATGTGCCGGCCACACCGGCCAGCCCGAAGATGGCGAGAACCACGGCCAGCTCCGCCGCACTGAGATCGTCGAGCGCCACCAGCACGGGGCCGATATAGGTGAAAACCGCAAAGATAGCTACAAACAAAAGCAAGGTGCGCAGCCAGACCCGGATCACAGCCCATTGGCCGATGGCTGCTCTCAAGCTGCCGCTTGGCGGGGCATCGTGCAATTGCCGCGGAACCCAGTACCAAGCCAGCAGCAGGATGCTCAGGCTGGCGCCGGTTGCCAGCCACAGAGGCAGTCGCCATCCGAACTCGAGTCCCAGCCAGGTGCCCACCGGCACGCCGATGGCGTAGCTGATGCCCTGGCCCACATTGGTGAGTGACAGGGCGCGCCCGCGCAGCATGGGGACGACCAGACCGACGGCAGTTGCTGAGGCCACGGCGCTGAACATGGCACCGGCACCCATCACGATGCGCCCCATGATCAGCCCGATGAGCGACTCGGCCAGAGCGGAAATCAAGCAGCCCAGGCTGAACAGGGCCAGCGCCAGGGCGATGCCCGCATGCCGAGACCACTTGACCGTGGCCATGATGATCAGGGGGGCCAGGATGGCGGTCGACAGGGCATAGGCGGTCATGGCCTGCCCGGTTGCAGCCAGGCTCACATCGAGTGCCCGACTGACCGGCTCCAAGATCCCGCCCAGCACGAAAGCGCTGCTGCCTATGACCAAATTGCAGAAGGCGAAGAAATACAAGATCGCAGGCATGGCCCGGGAGCTCTGTGGAGGAGCACTCACAGCTGTAGACCCACTGAGGCGTAGATTCGCGGGGCGTAGAAGGTGCGGTTCAGTTCGGTGACGCTGGCGCCGCCGCTGACATAAGAGCGACTGCGTTGCATCGGGGCGTCGCCGATGTTGTAGAGGCCAACGCGCCAGAAGCCCACGCGCGGCACCGAGTGCCCGATGTGGGCATCGAAGGTGATGCGCGAGGACTCTCGGCCACTGATCCCAGGGATTGTCAGCGAGGCGGGTCCCGTCAGGTTCGCTGCCAGTCCGCCGAAGGTTCCACCACTGCGCCGCATGGGGCGCGCCGCGCTCAGGTTGGCGGTATAGCTTGCCTGCCCGGGGATGGCCATGCCTTCTCGCGCACCGCTGGTCATGCGCGACTGCAGTACGGTTGCCGTGGCGGTCAGCATCCAGTCGCGGGCCCAGCTGCTACTGGCCAGGGGCCGCTTGAGGTCGGCCTCCAGCCCGACGGTCCGTGCCGAGCCTATGTTCCGCCGCTGGTCAACCCATCGACCCGCCTGCTCGAAGGTCTGTGTGGCGATCACATCGTCGACCTGGCGCACGAACACGGTCAAGCCTCGTTGCCCCTGTCCGGGTAAACGCTGCTCCACCCCGAGGTCGAAGGTCTGTGTCACTTCGGGTCGCAGCTGGGCATTGCCGACCCGATCGGCGTTGATTGCGCTGTTGTCGCCTTGACTGGGCACGGTGCGATCGAGCAGGTCCCAGACGCTGGGTTGTCGGGTGGTGCGGGCGATGTTGAATCGCCACTGCGCCGTCTCGCTCAGCGGCGTGCGCGTGTGCAGGGAGGGTTGCCAGAAATCCATGCTTTGGCGCGCTGCGTTGTCATTGACCTGGGAGCGCAATTGCACCGATTCGTGGCGCAGACCCAGGGTCAGGGTGGTCTTGTAGGGCAGTGCCCATTCGTTTTGTCCCCAGATCGCGCTGCGCTCGATACGCGAATCCAGTCGTTCGAGGCCTGCGGAGGAGGCCGTGTCCAAGCTGCTGCCCGAGGCTTGCCGCACTTCGTGTTCGAAGCCTGTCATCCAAAGCAGCGACTCGCGCGATCCGGTGAGCTTGGATCGCAGCTGCCAGGTCGACTCGCTGCGGTCTTCTCGGAAAGTGCTGCCTGCGCCGCGCTGGCGGTCGGCCTCATCGCTTTGCCGATTGCCCGACAGGCTCGTTTCGAGTTTTCCCAGGGGCAACCTGCGGGTCCAGTCGCCGCCAAGCTGCCAGGAACTGCGGTGGCTGCTGTAGGTTTCCGAGTTGATCAGGCCACCGCTTGCGTTTCGCTGCCGGTAATCGCCGCTGCTACTCGATCCGCTGAGATTGCCGCGCAGGGCAACCTGATCGCGGCCGATCCTTCCGCTAAGCCGTGGGATCAACATCCAGTCTTCCCGGTTTGTGCGGCTGCGCACGGTACGCTCGGTGAGAACGCCGCTGCTGATCGATTCACGCTCCTGGTCGAAGCCATTGATGCTTTGGGCCAGCCAGACTCCCGTGAAGAAAGACCATGGCGGTTGAGCTGGGTTTTTGTCATCGCCCAAGGGGCCTGTGCGCATGGCCCACAGGCGCGGCCGGTGCTCGCCCCAAGTGATGGTATCGGTCAGCCTGATCATGGCAGTACGCTGTACAAAGGCTTGTCGCAGCACGATATTGACCGTGCCGCCGCTGGAGCCGGAAAACTCGGCCGAGGGCGATCGAACGATCTCAATGCGCTCAATCAAATCCGCGGGTAGCTGGTCGATGGGGAGCTGAGCCCGCCCGGCCGAGCGCTGGCCATCGATCAGAACGCGGGTGGCGCTACCGTCAAGGCCGCGCATACGGATCTCGACGTTGCCGCTGGCCCCGGTGGTCACTTGCAGCCCGGGCAACTGCTTGAGGACATCGACCGTGGAGTCGACACCCATCTGCTCAATGTCCTGCCGGTCGATCACCACCAGGGAGCCAGTGGCCTGAAACCGTTCCTCGATCGATCGGCGCGCTGTAATGACCACCTCACGCAGGCTCTGGCGCGCAGCCGAGGGCTCACCCGGCCCGTCTTCGGGCCCCATTTGGGCGTGCACAGGCGTAACGACGGCACCCAGGCAGCCCAGTACCCACATCAGGTGCAGCAGGGGTTTGGTTTTGGCGGCGCGGGGCATGGTGAAATCGTTTGTGTACGAATTATCTCGAAGTGCTGCGTCGATGGCTGTAAGTGGACCTTAGCGCAGCTTTCGAGGCGTTAATTCGACAGTCGCACGGCCATCTGCGAGCCAGATGGTGCCCTCCTGAACGGTCACTTGCAGTTGCATGGTCCGAGCCGCCAGGGCGGCGAGAGCCTGGCTCTGATTTGAATCGATGTGCCAGACGGCTAGGTTGTTCATGCGGCCGACCTTGCCCTGAAGATCGCGCCACCACACGGCGGCGCTGCTGGCATAACTGTAAACACTGACCTGTCTGGACCGACCGCCCGCCTTAAGTAGCCTTTTGTCATCAGGCTGTCCAATATCGATCCAATGCTCGAGAACACCGGTGGGGTCATGCTGCCAAAGTGCAGCTTCCTTGACATCCCACAGATCCTTGGCAAATTCGAGTGGGCCGTTGCGGTCGTCGGCAGGTACTTGCAGGGCGAAGGCGAGCAAGCGCACCATCATCCGCTCGTCAGTCTCCGAAGGGTGGCGGGCCAGTGTGACCGCATGGTCGGCGTAGCGCGACCGGTCCATGTCGGCAATTTGCAAGTGCGCTTTGTAAATGGTGGCTTTAAGGGCCATGGAGATGGTTAGGGTTGAAAAAACTGTGGGTGACCAGTATGCCCGCAAGCCCAGTTTTCGGGTTTTAAAAGGGCGCTGGACTTTCGAAAATCAGGGCACAACCGGTCGAAGGGTGTTCGAGTTCAAGCCGGCAGGCGTGCAACATCAGGCGGTGGGCGGGCGCTTGTGGCGCGTAAAGCGGATCGCCGATGATGGGATGACCCAAGGCCTGCAGATGCACGCGCAATTGATGCGATCGACCGGTGACAGGCTCGAGCAGCAGTCGACTGAAGTTGTTGCCGCGCTGTAAAACCCGCCAGCGTGTTTGACTCGGGCGTCCCCTGTCCCAGTCAATCATTTGACGCGGGCGGTTCGGCCAATCGGCTGCCAGGGGCTGGTCAATGCAGTGCCAGACCTGTTCGTACGCCTCGCTGACACGGCCCATCACTTGCGCCATATACTGCTTCCGGATTTGCCGCATCTGGAAGGCACGGCTGAGTGCCTTCTGGCTGCAACTGTGAGCGGCCATGAGCATCAGGCCCGAGGTGGCCATGTCGAGTCGGTGTACCACCAGGGCCCCGGGCCGCTGGGCTTGCACCCGAGCGCTCAGGCAATCCTGCTTGTCTGGGCCGCGTCCAGGCACCGCGAGCAGGCCGGCTGGCTTGTTCAGTACCAGCAGGGCTGCATCCTGATGGATCCATTGCACAGCGCTACCGGCGAGGGTCATGGCGCCCGATTATCGGCAGTTGAGGCGACAGTGTGGGGCCTGATGCACCAGCGCAGGACCGGTACAGTCGGGCCGCCGTGGAGACCGGTCTTGCGTGACACGCAGGCGGGAATTTAGCCGATGTCCCCACGGGTGGCCCAGGGCGCAAACTGGGCGCACAAGGCCCCGGGGCTTCGCCCGGTTCGATCTGAGACGACAATAGAGCCCTAAAGATCATGCAAAACTCAATGCCCATTACTCACACCGTTCGCCCGGCTACCGTGCGCGATGCCAAGGCCATTGCGCGTGTCCACGCCGCCGTCATCCAAGTCCTCAGCAGGGAGCGCCAGGCGCCCGACAAGCACAGCGGACCTTCGCTTGAAGAGCGGCAGGCGTACTGGCGCGAAGCCATCGAATACAGCGAACCCCAGGTCAAAGTGGTCATAGAAAGCGATGCAATGGTCGGCTTTGTCGGCTTTGACCGGTCGCGTGACAAGGGGACCCCCTCGACCACCGGCGAGATCTGGGCCTTGTGTGTCTTGCCCGGCCATTGGCGACAGGGCATCGGTTCGGCGCTGTTGGAGGCAGCCCAGGAAGGCTTGAAAGAAGAGGGCTGTACGCGAGTCACTGTGTGGGTGGCCCAGCGCGACCTTCGCGCTTTACAGTTCTTCGAGCATGCCGGTTTCAAGCGCGAGACGATTGCGCCACCGGTCCCCACGGCCGCGGCCGAACGCGCCGACGAAATTCGCTTGTGGCGGGAACTGGTCTGAATCTTTCAAACCTTCCCTGTTCTCAGGAGGGTGGCCCTGCATCGTTCGGGGCATCGGCCGGACTGATTCGGGCGCCGGTCAAGCCAAGACCCGGCCTGGTGTTGGCCCCGATGGAGGGCTTGCTCGACTCTGTGCTGCGCGATGTGCTGACCCGGGTGGGAGGCTTTGATCGATGTGTCGCTGAATTCATACGCGTCACCAATCGGCTGCTGCCGCCTCGCGTCTTTCTTCGCATCGTGCCCGAACTGATGCGGGGCAGCCGTACTGCGGCTGGTGTTCCGGTGCGCGCCCAGCTGCTCGGATCCGACCCCGCATGTATGGCCGACAACGCAGCGCGACTGGCGGAAATGGGCTCGGATGGTGTCGACTTGAATTTTGGTTGCCCCGCCAAAGTGGTCAACCGTCACGGCGGTGGTGCCGTCCTGCTCAAGGATCCCGAGCAACTGCAGCGCATCGTTGAGGCGGTACGCGGCGCGGTACCCCCTGACATCGTGGTCTCGGCCAAAATGCGCCTGGGTTTTGAGCATGACCGCGATGCTCAGCTCTGCGCTCTGGCTATCGAGACCGGTGGCGCCTCCGAACTGGTGGTGCACGCCCGCACTAAAGCCGACGGGTATCGCCCGCCGGCTTACTGGCACCGGGTGGCCGATGTACGCTCGGTGCTGAAGATCCCGGTGGTGGCCAACGGCGAGATTTGGACGGTTGGCGATGCCCGTCGATGTCTGCTCGAAAGCGGAGCCAGTGCCCTCATGCTGGGCCGCGGCGCGGTTGCCGATCCGACCCTGGCCTGGCAGGTCAGACAGTCCTTGTCCTGGCCCCGACCGGCAGGAATGGCAGCGGGCAGTCTGCGGGGCGGCGATTGGCCGTCCTTGCTGCCCCACTTGTTCCATTTTTGGCAAGGCGTGTCGGAGCGCGTGGAAGCGCGAGCCCGCGCGGGTCGACTCAAGCAGTGGCTCTACTATCTGCGCCGATCCAGTCCGCAGGCGCAGATTGCGTATCAGGAGTTGCGCACGGTGGTTCATCCCGAGGATGTGGCGCGCTGGCTTGCGCTCCAGCGGAGCAGGGCCATGCCGCAGGCAGCGTGCGAACCGATGCTGCTCGGCTGAGCGCGCGCATCAGGCTAAACCGGAGGGTCGGGCAGATCGTGCCTGCGACCGTTAAGATCGCCGCCGATGAACCCGCTGGTTTTCGATTCCCTGGCTCCGGTGGTCCTGCTCATCGCCTGCGGGGTGCTGGCCGGTCGCTGCGGCTGGCTGGGTGAGTCGGCGATCAAGGACCTGACCCAGCTGATCTTCTACTTGCTCTCGCCAGCCCTGCTGTTCCAGACCATGAGTCGGGTGCGCATCGAGCAGCTCGATTTCATGCCGGTGACCGCCTATTTTGTGGCGGCA
The DNA here is from genome assembly GCA_016868205.1 of Betaproteobacteria bacterium. GTDB lineage: Bacteria > Pseudomonadota > Gammaproteobacteria > Burkholderiales > Burkholderiaceae_C > Polaromonas. The sequence goes on along the minus strand of VGHR01000040.1, from coordinate 10,449 downwards.
GCCTTGCTGTTCTCAGCTATTTTGTACCTCAAGGGCTTCAGTCGTCGCTCAGCTGTGCTCGCACTGGCCGGTACCTTCTCGAACACGGTCATGATCGGGATCGCACTGATCAACCTGCTCTTTGGTCCGCAGGGGCTGGTGACCTTGCTGACTTTGGTGTCTATCCACGCGTTGGTCTTGCTAACCCTGGCGACCCTGGTTCTTGAGTTGGCGGTGCGGCGCGATGCCATGGCCGATCAAACACCGGGTGTGCCCACTGCGTCGATGTCGAGTTTGCTCCTGCAATCGCTCAAGTCCACCGTCCTGCATCCGGTTCCTCTGCCGATTTTGTTGGGCCTGATCTACGCCCAGACCGGGTGGTCCATCCCTGCGGTGATCGCTCAACCCATGACCCTGCTGGGCGCAGCGCTTTCGCCTTTGGCGCTGGTGTTGGTCGGCGTTTCCCTGGCCCACGCCCGGGTTGGTAGCCACTGGCGCGGCGCGCTGGCCTTGTCGACCGTGAAGAACTTGCTGCACCCCGCCATGGTGTGGGGCCTGTGTTGGCTCTGGGGCGTGGACGGCCTGGCCATGACGGTTATGGTGGTGGCCGCTGCGCTGCCCATCGGGGCCAATGTATTTCTGTTCTCTCAGCGCTATCGGGTGGCCCAGGAACTGATCACCGCCAGCGTGGCCATGTCCTCTTTGCTGGCTCTGGTTACCCTGACTGCCACGCTCGCCCTCCTGCTGTGAGTGTGCGCTTGGGCGCGAGGACCTACTACTGCGAGATCTGTCGCGCCAGCTCGATCTGCCACTCGAAGTAGCGCTGAAAGCTGTAGGCCAGTGCGGCCATCAGCGCTGTGGCTCCCACCATCAGTGAGGCGATGACCGCGACGATCGTCAGCCAGTTACTGGCGCCGGCGTCCGCATCGATTGGATTACTTGGGTCCGAGGGTTGATTAAAGCGCCCGTTCCATTTGTCTTGTGCCATCAGGCCGTAGAAGATTGCGTTGATGCAGCAACCAGCGACCACGAAGCCGAGCAAGGGGACCAGCATCCAACTGAGCTTGTCATCCACGCCCAGCCCCCAGGCGCGCATAAAGCCGTACAGCCCCAAGGCGGTGGGGATGGGAAGGGACCAGCCTATGACATCGAAGGGGCCGAACAGGTAGAAGCGGTGCAGGCCCAGCGGGCCGCCGGCCAGGGCGAGCCAGGCACTTAGGGTTTTGTTTTTCATGTTCGGCTTGAGCGGGGCTTGCGGATCGGGCAGCGCGATCGTAGCTGTCTGTTTATCCCCTGTCCCCGGGCGGGCATTGGTCGCCCGGACCCAGGGCCCTTTCCATCAACACGACATCGAGCCAGCGCTCAAATTTCCAACCGCAGGAGCGCAGCACGCCGACTTCGGTAAAGCCAGCGGCTCGATGCACGCCCACCGAGCCCGCATTGGCCGAGTCGCCGATGACGGCTATGAGTTTGCGCACACCGGCGGCTTGGGCCTGATCGACTAATGCATCGAGTAACGCGCGCCCCACCCCCTGGCGATGCGCTTGCGCAGCAATGTAGATGGAGTCCTCGGCGGCGTACCGGTAGGCCGGCCGCGGCTTGAACCAGTTGCAGTAGGCAAACCCCACAATCTGCCCTTGTATTTCAGCCACCCAATAGGGCAGGCCCTTGGAAAGCACATCGTCGCGTCGCTGGCGCATGTCCTCCAGGCTGGGCGGGTCGATCTCGAAGGTGCCAGTGCCGTACAGCACATGGTGGGCATAGATCTCGGTGATGGCGGGCAGGTCTTCTTGGAGGCTAGGGCGAAGGTTAAGGCTCATGGCGAATAGAGTCCCGGAAGGTCGGGCGGCTGGTTTGGACTATAATGGGAGGCTTTGCAGCGTTTGGCTGGCCGGGTGGCCATGCCTCGTGTCTCATGCGCTGTGGATCAGCGGGCAGTTTTAGCCCGCTCCACCCGAAGGATAAACCATGGTCGTGATTCGACTCGCACGCGGCGGTTCCAAGCACCGTCCGTTTTTCAATATCGTCGTTGCCGACAAGCGTAACCGTCGCGACGGCCGTTTCATCGAGCGCATTGGTTTTTACAACCCCCTGGCGACCGCCAGCGAAGAAGGCCTGCGCGTGGCCATGGACCGCCTGAGCTACTGGCAGGGCGTTGGCGCTCAGGCATCGCCCACGGTCGTGCGTCTGGTTAAACAGGCGGCGCCGGCCGCTGCCTGATCGCGGTCATGTCCGTGTTCCAGCCATCGTCCCTTCCGGACGATGCCGTGGAAGTCGGGCGCATCGTCGATGCCTGGGGCGTCAAGGGCTGGGTCAAAATCTTGCCCCACAGCAGCGACCCGTTGGCCCTGCTCCAGACGCGCACCTGGTGGCTCCAAGCCCCGCAAGCCCGGCTCAGCCCGGGCTTTTGCGCCTTTAAAGGGACGGTCAGCCTGAGCGTAGGCGAGTGCCGGATCCATTCGGATGTGGTGGTGGCTCAGATTGAGCAGGTGCAAGACCGCAGCAGTGCCGAGGCGCTCAAGGGTGCGCGCATTTTCTTGCCGCGCTCTGTCTTCCCCGCCACCGCCACCGATGAGTACTACTGGGTCGACCTGATCGGTCTGGAGGTGATCAACCGACAGGGCCAAGTGCTGGGACGGGTGCGCGATTTGATGCCCACCGGTCCCACCTCGGTGCTGGTAATCACCCCGGCTCAGACGGGCCACGAGTCGCCCGACTTAAAAGATTGTCTGATCCCCTTTGTGTCGATCTATGTGGATGCGGTTGACCTGAAGGGGCGGCGTATCACCGTTGACTGGCAACTTGACGACTGAAAAGCGCATGCGTTTCGATGTCATTACCTTGTTCCCGGAGCTGTTTGCCCCCTTCTTCACGCAAGGGGTGACCCGACGCGCCTTTGAGTCGGGGCGGGTGACCGTGCATCTGTGGAATTTGCGCGAGTTTGGCGAGGGGCCCTACAGACGGGTAGACGACAGGCCCTATGGCGGGGGACCGGGTATGGTGATGCTGGCTGAACCCCTGTGGCAATGCCTGCAGCAGGTGCGCGCCGCACGCGGCCAACCAGCGCCTGTGCTGCTTTTTTCCCCCGCTGGGCGCGCGCTCAATCAGGCCGCGGTGGAGCGATGGGCGGCCGGCGAGGGAGCCATCCTGATTTGCGGCCGCTACGAGGGTGTGGATCAACGGTTCGTTCAGGCCTGCGTCGACGAGGAAATCAGTCTGGGCGAATTTGTCCTTTCGGGCGGAGAGATTGCCGCTTTAGCCTTGATCGATGCGCTGGCCCGTTTGCAGCCGGGTGTCTTGAATGACGAGGGCAGCCATCAGCAGGACAGCTTCGGGGCGCATTTGGGCGGCTTGCTCGATTGTCCTCACTACAGTCGGCCCGAGGTGTGGCAAGGCCAACCGGTGCCGGCCGTTCTGCTTTCGGGCCATCATGCTCAGATTGAGCAATGGCGCCGTGAGCAAAGTCGGGCGCTGACCGCAGCGCGAAGGCCGGATTTGTTGCGTCTGGCCAACGATGCGAAGGCCCATCCGACCCATGAGGCGGCCGTTTTGCGGGATGCGCCACTCCCGGGCCCGGCTGGCGATAGCGCCCCGCTATAATCAAAAGCTTTTCGGTCCTCTGGCGGCCACTGCAACCGGCGCAGTTTTTGCGTGAGTTCCACTCGTGGGACTTCGGATTTGCGGTCTTTAGCGTAGCGCGTGCATGAACGAAAAAGACAGACGAGGAATCCTCTCATGAATCTCATTCAAACCCTCGAGCACGAGGAAATTGCCCGCTTGAACAAGACCATCCCGCAGTACGCCCCCGGCGATACGGTGATTGTCAGCGTCAATGTGGTGGAGGGTAACCGCAAGCGTGTACAGGCGTTTGAAGGCGTCGTGATCGCCAAGCGCAACCGCGGCCTTAACTCGAGCTTCACCGTGCGCAAGATTTCTAACGGCGAAGGTGTGGAACGGACTTTTCAGGTGTACAGCCCGCTGATTGCCAAGATCGAGGTCAAGCGCCGTGGTGATGTGCGACGGGCCAAGCTCTACTACTTGCGTGATCGCAGCGGTAAGTCGGCGCGTATCCGCGAAAAGCTCGGCGCCAAGGCGGCTGCCTGAGCGCAGCGCCTGCATGTCCGAAGAACAAAAGCCGCTAGTCTTAGCGGCTTTTTTCATGGCGATGTTCCTTCTGTGACCGCGATCGAGCACTTCGACCCGCAGTCGGTGCCGGCGGTTCGCGTCGACCACCATTTGCCGCCCGTGCCGCAGGGCCGCCTGACGGCGCAAGCTCTGCGCGACCATTTCGCACAACCACCGCCGTGGACGCCCGAAATCGTTCGGGAGTTGCGGCTGCCTGGCCGACAGCCGGCCGAGGCCGCAGTGTTGGTGCCTCTGGTCATGCGTGAGTCGCAACTGACCTTGATCCTGACCGAGCGCGGGCGCCATCTGTCCTCGCATTCGGGTCAAATTGCCTTCCCCGGGGGACGCAAGGATGCCGGCGATCCTGATCTGGTCCACACCGCTCTGCGCGAGGCCCAGGAGGAAATTGGTCTGCACGGTTCCTTCGTTGAGGTGCTCGGCACCTTGCCGACCTACATCACCGGAACGGCCTTCGTGATCACTCCAGTCGTGGCACTGGTGCAGCCTGGCTTTTGCCTACACCCCAATCCGGCCGAAGTGGCCGATGTGTTTGAGGTGCCCCTGGACCATTTGATGAATCCCGCCCACCATCACCATCATGAGGCGCTGTTGGCTGGGGCCCAGCGGCAGTATTTGTCCATGCCCTGGACCGATGCGCAGCAACGCCGGCGCTTCATTTGGGGAGCCACCGCCGGCATGTTGCGTAATCTGTATCGATTTTTGAGTGTGTAGACGCAAGTTGCGAGCCTCGAGGGCTTGTGAATAGCGCATCGGTACCTTGAGGATGGGGGTGGAAGATGGTGAGCAATCGAAGAGCGTTGATTAGAGCGGGCTTGTCGGCTTTGGCCTCGGTATGGACTCCCGGGGTCATGGCGAAGGGCTGGTTGGCTGATGTGCACTCGCACTTCGGTCTTTCCATGCGAACCCAATCGCTGAGTTTGCGCGACCAACTCATCAAGAACAGGGTGTCGCTGATTTCCTGGTCGCTGGGCACGGATGGTTTCCTCTTGCAAAGAAATGCCTCCGGCGCTGTGATTACCACCCGAAGTGCTGAGCCTGGCGAATACTTCGAACGATTTCAGCGGCTAACGCGGATGGTACATGGCCGACTCAAGCAAGAGGGGCTGCAGGTGCTGCTTGCGCCGGTTGGGATCGATCGTGCCTTGACCGGCGAAATTCGAGTGGTGCTCTCGACCGAGGGGGCTTATTTCCTCGAAGGTGATCCGGGCCGGCTCAAGTGGGCCTACCAATTTGGCTATCGGCAAAACGGACTGGGGCATTTTGCCAACAGTGAGCTAACTGATATCCGGACGGATGTGCCTAAATGGGGGGGCTTAAGTGCCCTGGGGCGAGAGGTCATTGGCCAACGCAACGAACTCGGTATGCTGATCGATCTGGCGCACTCAACGGATCAGGCAGTCGAACAAGCGCTCGATGTTTCGCGGGCGCCGATGCTGTGGTCGCACAGCACAATCATTCCCAGGCGGTCGGACTACCGCTCCAGTGGTCGAGAAATCATGGCCGTATCCAGGGCAACCGCCCAGAAGCTGGCAGCCAAAGGGGGTGTCATTGGCATTTGGCCGAGTTTGGTGAACTATAAAAGCATTGCGGACTACGGGGACGGTATCCTCAGTTTGATTGAGGATGTGGGTGAAGATCACCTTGCCTTCGGCACCGATATGGATGGCTTGGGACCCTTTGCGCTGTTCACCAACCATTACGACGATTTGCGTCGGATGACCGATTATTTGGCTAGTCGATCGGTCAGCGACAAGACTCTGGAGAAAATTGGTATCGGCAACTATGCGCGACTACCGCGTGCGGTCTTGCAGCCGGTCAAGTCCGAAAAGTCCTGAACGGGGGCACGCCCGGTTTGTACTCAAGTGGTTTGTCTGTGACCTTGGCGATATCATCAACTCATGAGTTTTGTTGCAGTTCTTGTGGCGCTGATTCTTGAGCAGGCTAGGCCCTTGACCCAGGGGGCGTGGTTACAGGCTGGCCCGCGTCGCTGGGTGCGCATGGCGGGTCGAAACCTCGACGCTGGCTTGTCGCATCATGGCTGGTTGGCCTGGTCGGTGGCGGTGGTCCCGTGGGTCGTGTTGGCCGTTGCTTTGCATCACTTGTTATGGTGGGTGCATCCGATGTTTGCGTTTGTGTGGAATATCGCGGTGCTTTACCTGACCCTGGGTTTTCGTCAGTTCAGCCACCATTTCACAGCCATCCGGGACGCCCTGGAGCTGGGCGACGAGGCGCTGGCGCGGTCCGAGTTGGCCCGCTGGCAGCGCGTAGACGCGGCCGCACTGCCGCGCGGGGAGCTCGTCCGTCATGTGATCGAGTATTCCGTGCTGGCCGCACACCGCCATGTGTTTGGTGTTCTGGCCTGGTACTGCGTGCTTGCCGCATTCGGCCTGGGACCGGCCGGTGCGGTGATCTACAGGCTGTCCGACTATGCCTTCCGCTACTGGACCTACAAGAGCCGGCAGATTGGCGAGGCGGTGAGCCCGGCCCTCGTGACGGCCGCCGATCGGGCCTGGGGCCTGATCGATTACCTGCCTTCGCGCGCGACAGCCATCGCTTTTGCGATCGTCGGTAGCTTCGAAGAGGCGGTCGACAGTTGGCGGCAATGTCATGTTGGCATGGCAGCCGCTGACTTGTCCCGCGTTCAGCGTAACGAGGCGACGGTCGTGGCAGCCACTGCGGGTGCGCTGAATGTGCAGTTGGGGGGGGCGCAGCTGCGATCGATGTCGGCAGACGCGGCGCAGTCTCTGGAGCCTTCGGCGTTTATGGCCACGGTGGGACGGCCTCCAGAGTCGGCGCACCTGCGCAGCGTGGTTGGACTGGTCTGGCGCGCGGTCGTCTTGTGGATCGTCATGCTGGCCCTGCTGACCTTGGCCCGCCTGCTCGGTTGAACACCCGTGGGTGAGCCTCAGTAGCGCGGCGGTCGAGACACCTCCTCAAACAAGTCCAGGTAGATGCGATAGCGCGAGGGGCTGATGCCCGCCGCCCCTTTCGGCATCTGCAGGGCTGCGATCACGCCGCAGCCCGGCTCATGCCGATGGCTGCAATTGTGAAAGCGGCAGTCCCGGGCGTGGGCTTGCAGATCGGGCATTAAGGTGGCCAGCGCCGCTGCCGGGATGTGATGCAAACCGAATTCCTGGAATCCCGGCGAATCGATCAGGGCGCTGCTGCGCTGGGCTTCGAGCCAGTACAGCATGGTTCGGGTGGTGGTGTGGCGACCACTGGCCAGTGCGCGCGAAATCTCGGCGGTGGCTGCGCCGGCCTGAGGCAGCAGCGTATTGACCAGGCTGCTTTTACCGGCGCCCGAAGGGCCCAGCACCAGGGTGGCCTTGCTGTGCAGTCGTGCCCGCAGGTCGGCCAGATCGGGCGCGGCCCCGCCCGGTTTGATGGCCAGTGGAAGTACCTCCTCCCCCATTTGGCGATAGGGTTCGAGGCGGACCCAGGCGCGTTCGAAGGCCGGGCGCAAATCCCTCTTGTTCAAGCCGATCAGGACGGGCAGTTGCTGTGCCTTGCAGGCAATCAGCGCCCGGGCCAGTTGGGTTTCCGAGAACTCCGGCTCGGCGGCCAGCAGGATCAGCACCTGATCCAAATTGGCAGCAAAGGACTTGATGCGCAATTCATCCTGCCGATGCAAGAGGTTGCGCCGCGGCTGGATTTTCTCGATCGTGCCTTCGTCGGCCGTGGGCAGCCAGCGGACCCGGTCACCCACCACAGCTTCGTTTTTCTTGCCGCGCGGATGACACAAGATGCGTCTACCGTCGGATTCTTCCACCAGCACATGGCGACCAAAGCTGGCCACGACCAGGGCGGTGAGTCCCCCGGCATCGCTGGACCCCTCGGATTGCCGGCTCAATCGAGAAGGGCGTCGACTTGCGCGGCGCAGGAAAAATCGCTGACCGTGATGCCCTGGACATCATGGGTCACAAAGCGAACCGTGCAGTGTCCGTAACTTAGCTGCAGGTCGGGATGGTGGTCGGCGGCGTTGGCGATAAAGGCCACCGCGTTGGCAAATCCCATGGTTCGATGGAAATCTGGAAAGCCAAAAGTCTTTTCCAGGGCGCCATCTATCAGACGCCAGCCGGGGACCTGCCCCGCGTTGAGCTGCGTCAGGCGCGTCACGATTTCGGTGGGGCCCAGGGCGCTACGCGTGGGTCTTGGAGCAGCTGCGGTCATGGTGTGAAAGGGTGGGGGTGACCCATGCGCGCCAGTCGCTCGGAAGCCGGCGGGTGCGAATAATAAAAACGGGCAAACAGCGGGTCGGGGGTGAGCGTACTGGCATTGTCTTTGTAGAGTTTGATCAAGGCCGTCGCCAGATCGGCCGGCTGAGTCTGACGGCACGCAAACGCGTCGGCCTCAAACTCATGTCGGCGCGACAGGTGCGCCGATAAAGGCGAGACGAAGTAGCTAAACACCGGCACCACCAGAAGGAACAACAGCAGAGCCAGGGCGTCGTTGGGCACTCCCAGATGCGGGTTCACACCAAGACCGGTGTAGAACCACACTTGCTGCGACAACCACCCCAGAAGCGCCAGCGCCCCCAGGCTGATCACAAAGAGGCTGACGATGCGCTGCAGTACATGGCGGTGCTTGAAGTGCCCCAACTCGTGGGCCAAAACCGCATCGACTTCACCGGGCTTGAGTTGCCGCAGCAAGGTGTCGTAGAAGACCACGCGCTTGGCCGCACCGAAACCCGTGAAATAGGCGTTGGCATGCGCCGAGCGCTTGCTGCCGTCCATGACGAACAGGCCCTTGGCTGCAAAGCCGCAGCGCTTCATCAGCGCGGTGACACGGGCCTTGAGTTGTTCGTCTTCAAGCGGTTCAAACTTGTTGAACAGCGGTGCGATAACCGTGGGGTAGAGCACCAGGATTAGCAGGTTAAAGCCCATCCAGGCGACCCAGGCCCATAGCCACCACAGTGGGCCGATGCTTCCCATCAGCCACAGGATCAGCGCCACGATGGGCAGCCCGATCAGCGCACCCACCAGCGACGATTTAAGCAGGTCAGCCGTCCACAGACCGAGGCTCATTTTGTTAAAGCCAAAGCGTTCCTCGACCCGGAAGGTTGAATGCCAGGACAGCGGCAGGTCCAGCAGTCCACCGATCAACAGGAAGGCGCCCACCACAGCCAGCTGCTGCATCAGCGGTCCCCAGGCATGGACAAACTGCAAGGTCTGATCCAGCGCCGAAAGACCTCCCAGCAGGGTCCAGCCCAGCAAGATGACGGTGCTCCAGGCCAATTCGAGCAGGGCCAAGCGGGATTTGGCCAGTGTGTAGTCGGCCGCTTTCTGGTGCGCCTCCAGCGGAATGCTCTCGGCAAAGGCCTCGGGCACCTGGTGGCGATGAGAGGTCACATACCGAACCTGGCGACCGCTGAGGTAAAGCTTGGTCAGCGCCATGAGTAGCACTGCGGCTACAAAGACCTGGGTCCATAGGGATGATGCTTCGCTCATAAGGGAAAGTTTAGGTCATCAGCGACAATCTAGACATGGAGCCAACCCAATCCCCCGCTGCCAACCTTGCCAAATCGGATCAAAACCTGGTTTGGGTCGATTGTGAGATGAGCGGGCTCGATCCTGAAAAAGAGCGGCTGCTTGAAATCGCGGTGGTTATCACGGGTCCAAACCTGCAGCCTCGTATCGAAGGGCCCGTGCTGGTGATTCATCAAAGCCGGGACTTGCTTGACCGCATGGACGCCTGGAACAAGGGTACCCACGGCAAAAGCGGCTTGATCGACAAGGTTCGCGCCAGTACCTTGACCGAGGCTCAGGCCGAGCAGCAGTTGATTGATTTCATAGGTCGCTATGTGCCCCGCGGCTCCTCCCCCTTGTGCGGTAACACCATCAGCCAGGACCGTCGTTTCCTGGTGCGTTATATGCCGCGGCTGGAGGCTTGGCTGCATTACCGCAACCTCGATGTCAGTACACTCAAGGAGTTGGCCAAGCGTTGGAAGCCCGAGGTTTACAGCAGCTTTAAAAAGGCCCAGAGTCACACTGCATTGGCCGATGTGCATGAGTCCATCGATGAATTGGTTTACTACCGCGAGCATTTCCTGCGGCTGTGAGCCGATCGATCAGTCGTCGATTGAGGCGCTCCATCGCTGATCCCAGGCCCGGTTCAATTCACGCCGGTCGCGTTTGGTGGGACGACCCTGCCCCAGGGATTGGGCGGGATCGGCTGCAAACCGCAACTGTTCCCGCAGTTTTTCGCGCAGTTCCACGCTCTCTGCTGTTTCTTCGTAGAGCTGTTGGGCGATCGGTGCGGGACCGCGTTGTTGCGAGAGTCCGCGCACAAAGACCGTGCGCGTCACAGGCCCCCGAACGCAGATGC
>VGHR01000039.1 GCA_016868205.1 Betaproteobacteria bacterium | reverse complement strand
GCAGTGTGCAGGGCCGGCTGGTGCTGGCACCGGGCGATGTCAATCTGACCTTCAAGCGCTATGTGCGCGATCGCATCAGCCTGACCATTGAGGACGACCATGTTGTGGCCATCGAGGGGCAGGGCCTCGACGCCGACCTGATGCGCACTTACTGGAAGGCCTGGGAGGACGCCGAGGGCTGCCGGACTTGTTATGCGGTTTCGCATGTCGGGTTCGGCCTCAATCCAGCCGCCCGTTGGGATGCCCTCACTTTTTACGACAAGCGTGACTTTAACGGCACCGAATTGCGTGCTTTTGCCGGAAACTTTCTGTACTCAACCGGGGCGAACGAAGTGGCTGGACGGCATACGCTGGGGCATTTCGACTTACCCATGCGTTTGTGCTCGGTTGAGCTCGACGGGCTGCCCATCGTGCGAGAGGGCGTGCTCGTCCCGCCCACGGCCGTAGTGTGAGGGAGATGCTTGTGACTGATCATCCGATGCCGATCTGCGGAGACGACTATCCGCTGACCGTCAAGCAGAGGGCCTTGATGACGCTGGTGCATCGCCTCGGCCGTGAGAGTTTTGCGCCCCGCGCGACTCAACTCGATCGCGATGCGCAGTTTCCCTTTGCCAATTACGCGGATATGCGTCGGGCGGGCCTGCTCGGCCTTTGCGTGCCGGAGAGCCACGGGGGTCACGGCGCCGACTACGCCACTTACGCGCTGGTGTCAGCCGAGATAGGCCGCTACTGTGGTGCCACGGCCCTGACCTTCAACATGCATGTCTGCACCACACTGTGGAGCGGTTTGCTGTCTGAGGACTTGGACATGAGCGATGAGCAGCGGGCCAGTCACCAGTCTTGCCAGCATCTTCATTTTGACCGGGTGATCCGTGAGGGCGCGATTTACGCGCAGCCTTTTTCTGAGGGGGGCGCCGCTGCTGCGGGTGCCGCGCCGTTTGGGACCACGGCGGTGCGGGCTGAAGGGGGCTGGCGTATCAGTGGCAAAAAGATTTTCGCCTCGCTCTCCGATGCCGCCGATTACTTCGGGGTTTTATGTACCGAGAGGAAGCCCGACACCCAGCTCTCACGGCGCGACACCCTCTACCTGGCGGTCCCGCGCCACGCCCCGGGGTTGACGGTCGAGGGGACCTGGGACCCCTTGGGCATGCGCGCCACCGTCTCGCGCAATTTGGTATTTCAGGATGTGTTTGTGCCCGACGAGGCTGCGCTCATGCCGCAAGGCTTGTATTTTCAGGCGGCCACGCGCTGGCCGCACATGTTCATGACCTTGTCGCCCACCTACATGGGTATCGCGCAAGCGGCCTACGATTTCACCGTGGCTTATCTGCGCGGAGAGATCGCCGGCACCGGCCCGGTCAAGCGTCGGCAGTTTGCAACCAAGCAGATTGCGGTGGCCGAGATGTTCATCAAGCTCGAGCAGACCCGTAATCTGTTCCTTCGAGCCATTGAGGATGCGAGAGTCGACCCGAGTAAATCGACGCGTCTGCGTGCCTACGCCGCGCAGTACACCATCATGGAGAACGCGCAGGATCTGGCGCGCCTGGCTATTCGCACCTGCGGCGGGCAGTCGATGCTCAAGAGCCTGCCCCTCGAGCGCTTGTACCGGGATGCCCGATGCGGCTCGCTGATGCTGCCCTGGACTGCCGAGCTGTGCATGGATCGAATTGGGCGGGAGGCTCTTTACGAGCCCGGTGAAACCGACGCGTGATGAGGCATCGGGAGTCGAGTCCGCTGGCCGCGCGCCTGGCCGAACTGGCACTCACCCAGCCTGACCGTCCAGCCTTGATTTCCCGCGGTGATGCCCTTGCGGCCGACCGACCGGCTCGACGCTACGCTGACTTGTGGCGACAGATCGAGCGCATCACGGCTGAGCTGCAATCGGTCTGGGATCTGCGGGCGGGAGATCGAGTGGCCTGGCTGGGCTTCAATCATGAGTTGCAGCTCATCACTTTGATCGCTTGCGCTCGCCTGGGGGCGGTTTTCCTGCCGCTCAATTTCAGGCTGGCGCACGCCGAAGTGCAACAGGTGCTTGACGATGCCCGCCCCGTGCTGTTGATCCACGACGCCCAGCACGCTTTGAGCGCGCAGGCCTTGCGCAGCGCAGGCCTTCGAATCGTGAGGCTTGAAGCCCTGCAAACTGGCGCGGCGGGCGACGATGCGGCGCTGCCTGTTTTGACGGGTCAGGAGCCGGTGCTTCTGGTCTACACCTCGGGCACCACCGGATTGCCCAAAGGCGCGGTGCACGCGCAGGCGGCCTTGATGGCCAACGCCCGTGCCAGCGCGTGGGCCCATGAGTTCTCGCCGCAGGACCGGGTGCTCTCGTGCCTGCCCCTCTTTCATGTCGGGGGCCTGTGCATCCAAACCCTGCCGGCTTTGATGGCGGGAGTCGAGGTGGTGCTCCATCCCCGCTTCGATCCAGCGGCCTGGCTTGATGAGTTGGCGCTTAGCCGACCGACTCTTTCCCTGCTGGTGCCGGCGACCCTGCGTGCGCTGTTCGAGCATCCGCGCTGGTCGCAAACCTCCTTGCAGGGTTTGCGCGGCATCATGACCGGCTCTTCCATCGTTCCGCTGGCCTATTTGCAGACCCTGCATGCCCGGGGTGTCCCGGTCGGGCAGATCTATGGCACGACCGAGACGGGGCCGGTGTCGGTGGTTTTGCGTCTGGCCGATGCGCTGGCGCATGAGGGCAGCATTGGCTGGCCCCACCCGCATGCGCAGGTCAAGATCGTGGATACCCAGGGGCGCGAGGTGGCCGATGGTCAGACCGGCGAGGTGTGCGTGCGTGCCGACAATTTGATGGCAGGGTATTGGAACGAAGAAGGTCGTCAGGGCCTAGGTCTGGAGGACGGCTGGTTTCACTGCGGCGACCTCGGAAGGCGCGCCGTCGATGGCTGCATCACCATCGTGGGCAGGTCCAAGGACATGATCATTTCCGGGGGTGAGAACATTTATCCAGCTGAAATCGAGAATCTGTTGGTCTCGATGGAGGGCTTGGCCGAGTGCGCTGTGGTGGGTTTGCCCGATTCGCGCTGGGGCGAGGTGCCGGTTCTGGTGCTCGTTCGCGCGCCCGGGGCCGCTGTTGAGCCTTTGCGGGCCGATACGGTGCTGGCCTATCTGTCTGACCGCATTGCCCGGTTCAAGCTGCCTCGTCGGGTGGTATTTTTGGACGCTCTGCCCAAGAGCGCCTTGGGAAAGGTGCAAAAGCAGGTTCTGCAAGCGCAATTGGCCGTCGGCGATCTGGCTTGAGCCTGTTGCCAGTTGCCGTCGGCGTTCTTGGCCTCAGGCCTGACTGAGTTGACGCACCCCGGCCAGCACATGGCTGAGCGATTTGAACTCGCGCGCCACGCGCTCGAGGAATGCATCGAAGGGCCGCGAGGCAAACGCGGCATGCGCGTAGGCGATCTGCCCCATGCGTTGGTAGTAGTCGCGCGAGACCAGCCGGGCCCGCTTGACATTCCATGCGTCGACGAATAAACAACTATCGCCGATGTCGCGGTAGTCCGCAGCGCTGCGCGCGCGTCCGAGTTCCAGGCAGATGATCTCGGGCGGCATTTTTTGCGCATTGCGGAAGTTGCGCGCCATCATGTGCACCAGATAGGACTCGAGCTCCTCATCAAGGAGGAGGTGGGTTTGCCCTTCGGCGGCCATCACCATTTCCCAACTGGCCTTGATATACGGTTGCCAATCCATACGCACTCCCCTCGGCTGTGCGAGCAAAGGTATACCTGCGGCCCGCTTTTGTCGAGTTTGCTTGTCTCGGTGTTTGCCGCTATTGCCAGTGGCGGCAGGGTCTATTACAAATACGGTTTGGCCTAGGCTCGCGTGCCTCGCACGCGAGCGGGTCTTTATTTTTTGTAGGGCCCGCTGCCGCCTGCTGGCACCTGCGACATGATGGCGCATGGTCGAGCCCCCCCTGATCAGCCTGTCTGCAGCCCAGGCACAGATGCAAGCCCTGCTCAAGGCCGGGTTCAGTGACGACGGGGCGGTGGTGCGGCTGCTCGATAGTCTGTTGCAGCTGGCCCATGCGCTCAAGGCCTCGGATCTGCATCTGGAGCCTTACGACGGCTTCTATCGCATCCGAGTGCGTATCGATGGTCAGTTGCAGGAGTGGTTACAGCCGCCGCCCGCTCTGCGCGAGCGTGTGTCCTCTCGCATCAAAGTCTTGGCCCGGCTCGATATCGCCGAGAAGCGTTTGCCGCAGGATGGGCGCCTGCGCCTGCCCCTGCCCTCGGGGCGGTCGGCCGATTTGCGCATCAGCACCCTGCCGACCGTCCACGGTGAAAAGGTGGTGGTGCGCTTTATCGATGCAGCGCCGGATCGGCTGGAGCTCCGGGCTTTGGGTTACGAGGCCGAGCAGGAGCAGGCGTTGGTGGAGGCCCTGTCGCGCCCGTACGGGATGGTGCTGGTCACTGGGCCCACCGGCGCCGGCAAGACGCTGTCCATGTACAGCTGTCTGCAACAACTCAATCGGCCGGGCATCAATATCTGTACCGCAGAAGATCCCTGCGAAATCAACCTCCTGGGTATCAATCAGGTCAGTATTCACGAGAAAGCGGGCCTGACTTTCGCTTCGGCCCTGCGCGCCTTCTTGCGCCAGGACCCCGATGTCATCATGATCGGCGAGATCCGTGACCTGGAAACTGCTGACATGGCTCTCAAGGCGGCTCAGACCGGGCATCTGGTGTTTTCCACCTTGCACACCAACGATGCCCCGTCCACCTTGCTGCGTTTGCGGCAGATCGGAGTGGCGCCCCACAACATTGCCGCCAGCGTGGTGCTGGTGACCGCGCAGCGTTTGCTGCGTCGCCTATGTGTGCACTGCCGACAGCCGGTGATGATGTCCGAGACCTGGTTGCGCCAGGCCGCCTGCCCACCGGAGCTGTCCGGGGCCGATGGGCCGATCTTCGGTCCGCGCGGTTGCGCGCTCTGTCATGGGGGCTATCTGGGACGCGTAGGCGTGTTTCAGGTGATGCCGGTCAGCGCCGCCATGGGCGAAATTGTCCTGCGTGAGGGCAGTGCCGCTGAGATGTCGCGACAGGCTGTGGCTGAGTCGGTGATGAGCTTGCGGCACGCGGCGTGGCGCAAAGTTAAACTGGGGTCGACCAGCGTTGATGAAGTGCTGGCCCACACCCATGCTTAGTCCCGACTCTGCCTTTGCTTGCGGCCCGGCGCCGGGCGGGGGCTGCGCATGAGTGCTTCACGGCGCTTGTCGGCCTCGCCCTTGTCTTTCGACTGGACCGGGCGCGATGCACAAGGCCGGCTTCAGCGCGGCCGCAGCCAGGCCGGAGGAGACAACCAGTTGCGCGCCTTGCTGCGCAGACGCGGCCTGCACGCCATTGAAGTTCAGGTCGTGCGTCGGCCGCGTCAGCGCAAGCCCTCGGCCGCCGATATCGCCCGATTCACCCGACAGTTGGCCGCCTTGCTGCGTGCCGGCTTGGCCCTGGTCGATGCGTTGCACATGTTGGTGCGCACGCAGGAGCAGGCCAGCTTGCTGCCAATACTCGAACAAATCAACGCCGACCTGCAAGATGGGCAGTCCCTTTCCTCGGCCCTGCAGCGCCACAACACGGTGTTTGGCGACCTGTACATTGCGCTGGTGCAGGCCGGGGAGCTCAGCGGCCGGCTCGATCTGATGCTCGAACGGCTCGCCACTCATCAAGAGAAGACACAGGCGCTGGCGCGCCGCGTGCGTTCGGCCCTGACTTATCCGGCGGTTGTGCTCTCGGTGGCCGTGGCTGTGTTGGTGGTCATCATGGTGTTCGTGGTGCCGGCGTTCGAAAATGTGTTTGCTGCTTTCGGCGCTGAGCTTCCCTGGGCTACCCAGTGGGTGATTGGCGCCAGTCGAGCCCTCGTGCACAACGGTCCGCTGCTGCTCGGTGCGGCGCTGGCCTTGGTGGGGTCGCTGTTGTGGGCCTGGCGGCGCAGCCCCGTTTTCGTTCAGCGGCTTGATGCGTTGCGCTTGGCTTTACCGGTTTGGGGTCGGCTTTTGCAGGAGGCGGCGCTGGCACGCTGGAGTCGTACCCTGGCGACCTTGTTGGCCGCCGGATTGCCCTTGGCGCAGGCCCTGCAGTCGGTACGAGGCACTTGTGGGCACCGCGCCCACGCAAGGGCTACGGAACGGCTGGCCCAGGAAATTGAGCGTGGAAGCAGCCTGCATGCGGCCCTAGCACGGGAGCCCTGGTTTCCGCCTTTGTTGCAGCAGATGTGCGCCGTCAGGGAGGAGTCGGGCACGCTGGATCATTTGCTGGAGAAGGTGGCTGATTTTCAGGAGGCCGCACTGGATGAGCGCCTTCAGCGCTTGGCCTCGCTCATCGAGCCGTCGACTGTCTTGCTGCTCGGTCTGGTCGTCGGTGCTCTGGTCTTGTCTTTGTACCTGCCGGTCTTCCAAATGGGGCAGATCGTCTGATGAGCCAGTCTCTTGTACTCACCGGCGCCGCGTTGCTCGGTTTGCTTTTGGGCAGTTTTGGTCAGGTCGTGGTGCACCGTCTTCCGCGCATGATGGAGCGGCAGTGGGCGCGTGAAGCCAGGGACTGGCTGGCCGAAGTCGAAGCCTCGGCCCCGCCGCCGCAGGACAGCGCGCCCTACAACCTGGCCCGGCCGGGTTCGCACTGTCCGGCTTGTGGGCATCAGCTGCCCTGGTACGAAATGATCCCGGTGCTCAGCTACCTTTTTTTGCGGGGCCGATGCAGCGCATGTGGGCAAGCCATAGGCTGGCGTTCGCCCCTGCTGGAACTGGCGGTGGCCGGCTTGTGCGTGGCGTGTGTCTGGCGCTGGGGGCTGCAAGTGCAGGCCCTGGCCTGGGCCGGCGTTGGCTTTGTCCTGCTGATCCTGGCTTGCATCGACTGGGACACCCAGCTGCTGCCTGACAGTCTGACGCTGCCTTTGATTTGGTCCGGACTGATTGCCACGGCTGTGGGTTGGACCGGGCTCGATTTACAGGCTTCGCTTTGGGGCGCAGTGGTGGGTTATCTTCTGCTGTGGGGGGTGCACCAGATGTTCCTGGCGGTCACCGGGCGCCAGGGCATGGGTCAGGGTGATTTCAAACTCCTCGCCGCCCTGGGGGCCTGGTTGGGGTGGCCGGCGCTTTTGCCCTTGGTGCTCATCGCCTCGGTGTCGGGTTTGGTGCTGGGTGTGCTGCTGAGGGTGTCGGGACGCTTGCAGCCCGGTGAGCCCTTGCCGTTCGGGCCTGCCCTGGCGGTCGCCGGCGGCTTTCTGATGTTCTGGCCCGAGCGCTTTGACGCCTGGCTCTGGTTTTGAAGGAGCCGCGGATGCAGCAAGACAAGGTGTTTCGGATCGGACTGACTGGCGGCATAGGCAGCGGCAAGAGTACGGTGGCCGCTGCCTTGGTCGGGCTGGGCGCGGCCGGGATCGATGCCGATGCCATCGCCCGCAGCCTCACTGCCGCGGGCGGTGCGGCGATGCCCGCGATCGCGCAGACCTTCGGGGCGCAATACATTGACGCCGATGGCGCCCTGAACCGGCAGGCCATGCGCGACTTGGCCTTCACCGATCCGCAGGCCCGCAGTCGTCTCGAGGCGATCGTTCATCCGCTGGTGTCGCAGCACACCGAGCGGCAGGCGCAGGAGGCCTTGTCAGCCGGTGCCGTCTGCCTGGTTTTTGATGTGCCCTTATTGGTCGAGTCCGGTCCGCGCTGGCGCGGCCGGGTCGACGCGGTCCTGGTGGTCGATTGCACCGTTCAGACGCAGATCGAGCGGGTCATGACCCGCAGCGGCTGGACGCGTGAGGCGGTCGAACGGGTGATTGCGCAGCAGGCTTCCCGCGCGCATCGGCTCGCGGCCGCTGATGCCACCTTGTTCAACGAAGGCATAGGGCTCGAGGCCTTGCAGCAGCAGGTGGCGCAGGTTTGGCGACACTTCGGGCTATCATCCCGAGATTGAGTCGATCGGCCTCGGGGCGTTTTGCCGTGATCCAGTACGAATTTCCATTCAACGAGCGCATCCGGACCTACCTGCGGCTGGAACACCTCTTTTTCAGACTCGGTGACCTGATGGGCCGCAATTCGGCCACCGATCATCACTTCGCCATCACCACCCTCTTCGAGATCCTGGAGGTGGGCGCTCGCTCCGACTTGCGCACGGATGTGCTCAAGGACCTGGACAAGCAAAAGTCCCTGGTCGCCGGTTACCGAGGCAATCCCGCTATTTCTGAGAAGGCGCTCGAGCAGGTGCTCGGCCAGCTCGATACCTGTCTGAGTACCCTGCGCGACCAGCCTGGCAAACTCGGCCAATCGCTGACCGAGGTCGACTGGCTCATGAGTTTGCGCAGCCGGGCCAACATGCCGGGCGGCACCTGTGAGTTTGATTTGCCGGCCTACCACGCCTGGCGGCACAAGGATGCGGCCGATCGGCGCGCTGATTTGAAGCGTTGGATCGAAGGCCTACTGCCGCTGGCCGAATCGGTTGGGCTGCTGCTCAAGCTTCTGCGCGATTCGGGCGTACCGCAGAAGGTCTTGTGCGCTGGGGGGCACTACCAGCAGAACTTGCCTCAGGGCCGATCTTTTCAGCTGATGCGACTGCGTATTGATCCTGCACTGGGTTTGTTTCCCGAGGTGAGCGGCAACCGGCTCGTGATCTCGGTGCGCTTGATGACGCTGGTCGACGGTCAACGCGTGCAATCCTCGAGCGAGGATGCCCCTCTGGAAATCACGCTCTGTTCCTGAGCGTCAGCGCTGGCTCCTGCGTGTTTCCATGACCCGTGCTCCCGACGCTTGCCCCCCCGCGCGCAAGGTCAGCTGCCCGGCCTGCGGGGGAGTCAGCCTCTACGGCAGCGAGAATCCGCACCGCCCTTTTTGTTCGGCGCGTTGCAAGGGCCTTGATCTGGGGGCCTGGGCGAGCGAACAGTTCCGGCTGCCGGCGCAGGTTCCGTCCGAAGAGACGGGCGAGCCGCCCGCGCAATAAGCCCCTTGAGGGGGCGCATCGACGAAAAAAGCCGCGAGGCTTGGCGCCGCGCGGCTTGCGGGGGGCACTACCGCCCTTAGTTGGGGGTGAGCAACTGCTGCAGCTCGCCGCTTTCGTACATCTCCATCATGATGTCCGAGCCGCCAATAAATTCGCCTTTCACATAAAGCTGTGGAATGGTGGGCCACTGACTGTAGTCCTTAATGCCCTGGCGGATGGCATCGTCTTCGAGCACATTGACGGTCAGCGGCTTGTTCACGCCGCAGGCGCGCAGGATCTGTATGGCCCGGCCAGAAAAGCCGCACATCGGAAATTGGGCCGTCCCCTTCATGAACAGAACCACCTCGTTGGCCTTGACGAGCTCATCGATGCGTTGCTGGGTGTCGCTCACGGTCTTACCTCCACAAGAAGGCGCTGATTATCAGGCTTGTGGCCGGGCGGGGCACAGTCGGCTCAGGTTTGGGGTCTTTGTCCACCGGTACAGCGCTCAATGCCCGCCAAATCGGCCCGTGTTTGCACATTTTTAAAGCCGGCCCGGATCAGCAGTCCGCGCACAGCTGCGGCCTGCCTGTGGCCATGCTCGAGCAGCAGCCAGCCGCCGGGTGTCAAACGAGAAGGGGCCTGAGCGATCAGCGTCGTCAGCGCATCAAGGCCGCCGGCTCCGGCGGTCAGGGCCTGGGGGGGTTCGTGTCGCAAGGCGGGCAGGTGCGGGTCGCCTTCGGCGATGTACGGCGGGTTGCTCACGATCAGCTCGAACGGTCCGGCCACGCCCTCCAGCCAAGATGCTTCCATCCAGGCAATGCCCAGGCCCAAGCGCGTGCCGTTGGCGCGCGCCACAGTCAGGGCTGCGCTGCTGGTATCGAGGCCGCTGACGGCCCAGTCGGGCCGCTGGTGCTTGAGGGCCAGGGCCAGCGCCCCGCTGCCTGTACCCAGATCGATCGCCCGAGTCTGTGGGGACAATTCCAGATCCAGCGCCCAGTCGACCAGGGTTTCGGTGTCGGGTCGGGGTACCAGAACCCGCCGGTCCACATGCAGTTCGAGACCATAAAACTCCTGCCGTCCGGTCAGATAGGCCAGCGGCTCGCCCCGGTGGCACCGCTGGCACAGCCTCTGGTAGCGGTGCAGTGCCTGGTCCGTTACTGCGTCCTCGTCGTGGGCGATCAGCCAGGCCCGGTCGTGCCAACGACCGAGTGCATGCAGAAGGAGCAGGTCGGCCTCGCGCCGCTCCACGCCCGCGCCTGCGGCCCAGGCCAGCGCCTGGCTTACTTTCACGGACCCGCCCCTTCGAGCTCGGCCAGCAACTCGGCCCCGCGCGCCACCTGCAGCGCTGCGATCACTTCCTCAAGCTGGCCTTCGAGGATCAGCTGAAGTTTGTAGAGCGTCAATCCGATGCGGTGATCGGTCAACCGTCCCTGCGGAAAGTTGTAGGTGCGGATGCGGTCGCTGCGATCGCCGCTGCCGACCAGCCCTTTTCGCAAAGCGGCATCCTTGGCGGCCCGTTCGCTGCGATCGCGCTCGCGGATGCGGGCGGTCAGTACCTGCAGGGCTTTGGCTTTGTTGCGGTGCTGGCTGCGATCGTCCTGGCATTCGGCCACGATGCCCGTGGGCAGGTGGGTGACCCGCACAGCCGAGTCGGTTTTGTTCACATGCTGACCGCCGGCTCCCGAAGCGCGAAAGGTGTCGATGCGCAAATCGGCCGGGTTGAGGTCGATGGCGGCGGCTTCATCGGGCTCCGGCAGCACGGCCACGGTGCAGGCGCTGGTGTGTATGCGGCCCTGTGCCTCGGTGACCGGCACTCGCTGAACCCGGTGGCCGCCCGACTCGAAGCGCAGCTTGCCATAGGCGCCGGTGCCTCGCTCGTCGGGCGGGGCCTCGATGCGCAGCACCGCCTCCTTGTACCCGCCAAGCTCGGCCGGAGACTGGCTGATCAGTTCGCAGCGCCAGCCGCAGCGCTCGGCGTACCGGCTGTACATGCGCAGCAAATCGCCGGCAAACAGCGCCGATTCATCGCCACCCGTGCCGGCGCGGATTTCGAGGAAGGCCGCGCGTGCGTCGTCCGGGTCGCGCGGCATGAGCATGAGTTGAAGCTGGGCATCGAGCTCGGCAATGTCGGCCTTCGCCGCGCTGACTTCTTTGGCCGCCAGATCGCGCAGCTCTGGCTCCTCCAGCATGGCTGTCGCTTGCACCAAATCGTCCTCGCGGCGCTGCAGCCTCTGGTAGTGCCCGACCACCGCCGCCGCCTCGGCGTGCTCGCGCGAGAGTCTTCGATAGCGTTCCAGATCGCTCACCACATCGGGCGAGGCGAGCAGGGCGTCGAGCTCCTGCAGTCTTAGCAGTTGGCGGTCGAGGCGGGAGCGAAGAACTTCTTTCATGGCTTGGCGGGGCGGCGGAGAGGGGAGCGTGGCTCCCGGGCAGTCGGTGGATTGGCGGCCTGTGCGGCTGCCGGCTGCGGTCGGCGCTAGAGCCCGTGAGGATCGCGCTGCCCGCGCAGAAAAAGCCGACTCACCGAGTGGGCGGTGCTCTCGAGATGCTCGCCTTGGCTGCCGTGCAACTCGGCCATCGCCCCATGCAGCATTTTTTGTGTCAGTCCTCTGGACAAGGCCTCCAGCACCGCCTCGACCGACTCGCCTTTGGCAAGCATCTTGCGGGCCCGGGCCAGCTCGAGGGCGCGCCACTGATCGGCCTGGGCGTTGAGTTGCTGGATCAAAGGCACAGCGGCCCGCTGCTGCATCCAGTGCAGGAAGTTTTGCACGCCTGCATCGATGATGACCTCGGCCTCGGCCACCGCCGCTTGCCGGTTGTCCTTGCCCACCTGCACCACACGGGCCAGATCGTCAAGGGTGTAGAGGTAGATATCCTGAAGCTTTTTGACTTCGGGCTCAATATCGCGCGGCACGGCCAGGTCGACCATGAACATCGGCTGACGCCGCCTCTGTTTGAGCGCGCGTTCAACAGCGCCGAGTCCAATGATGGGCAGCGTGCTGGCGGTGCAACTGATGACCGCGTCGAATTCTCCGAGGCGAGTGGGCAATTCAGCCAGTGCCATGACTTCGGCGCCAAAGCGGCCCGCCAGTTTTTCGCCGCGCTCGAGGGTACGGTTGGCGATGGCCATCGATTGAGGGCCCTTGGCAGCGAAATGCGTGACCGCCAGATCGATCATCTCGCCGGCGCCCACGAACAGCACGCGGATCTTGCCCACATCCTCAAAGATTTGTCCGGCCAGCCGCACCGCAGCCGCGGCCATGCTGATGCTGTGCGACCCCACCTCGGTGCTGCTGCGCACTTCTTTGGCCACGGCGAAGGAACGCTGGAACAGTTGGTGCAAGGTGGTGCCCATGGCGCCGGCCTCGTCGGCCACCCGCACCGCCTCTTTCATCTGACCCAGGATCTGTGGCTCGCCCAGCACCATCGAGTCCAGGCCGCTGGCCACCCGAAAGGCGTGCCGCGCCGCATCGCCGTCGTGCAGCGTGTAGGTGTGTTGGTGCAGGGCATCGGCAGAGACGCCACCGCTCTGAGCCAGCCAATCGAGGGTGGGCCGCACCTCGGCCGACTCGCCGGCGCAGTAGATCTCTGTGCGATTGCAAGTGGACAGCAGGGTCGCTTCGGGTTGGCGCCTCAGGGTCGAGCGCAGGCCTTGCAGGGTGGGCGCGATCTGATCGAGCGCAAAGGCAAATCGACCCCGCAGGTCGAGCGGCGCCGTTTGATGATTCAGCCCGAGGGCCCAGACAGGCATGGGTCGATTATAAATTTGGCGCAACTTTCGGCAAATTACGCGTCCAGACATGTCAATTTAAATTGACATCGGCAAAGAGAAATAAGGGTATACCCTTTGTTTTGGCGGGACCAGCCCGGTTTCTGGTTCGCTGCGCCGGCCAGGGCGGCTGCGTTCTAATGGAGCTCTTGCGCGCTGCGTGGCAATCGACTCTGCCTGTTCATGACGGCCTACTTGCTTACTGTGCACCTTCTTAATTTGCTCGCGCCGGCGGTGGCGCTGGCTGCGCTGATGGCGGTGTTGGCCCCGCGCTTGCCCGGTTGGCGGGGCGTACGCCCCGCAGTGCCGTCCTGGCAGGCTCGCTTTGCCTGGGGCCTGCTGCTCAATGTGGCGGTCATCGTGGCCGGATTGCTGATGGGCTCACCCGGCAAGATACAAACCTACGCGGCGATGCTGATGGCGTCGGGCCTGGCGCATTTCCTGATGCTGCGAGGTTGGCGCCGCTAGCCCCCGGGTTTTGCCATCGGACGCGGCGGGTCTCTGCGGGGACAGGCTGGGCCCAAGAGGGGCCCTGCGGTAACATCCCGATCAATCTCTGCCCTGTCGAAAGCTCGCCTGTCCCGCCGGGCGCGAAAGTTCGCCAACCCGTCCTATGAATGCCCCCGCCTCGCCCCATCTCCTGAGCCCGCCTGATGTCCACCTGGGCGCTGCGGTGGATGAGCCGGGCTCAAGAATCCGCGAAATTCCTTACAACTACACCTCGTTTTCTGATCGCGAGGTGGTCATTCGCGTGCTCGGGCCGGGTGCCTGGGACCTGCTCAACCGCTTGCGTGATGAGCGCCGCACCGGCCGTTCGGCCCGCATGCTCTATGAGGTCCTGGGTGACATCTGGGTGGTGCAGCGCAACCCTTATCTGCAGGACGACCTGCTCGACAACCCCGACCGCCGGCGCCTGCTGGTGGAGGCCCTGGAGCACCGTCTGGGCGAAGTCCAAAAGCGCCGTACCCCCGAGCAGGATGCTGATCGCGACCGCATCGTCGGGCAACTCATGGATCTGGCCCGTGCGGCAGTCGAGCGCTTTGCCAATGCCTTCGAAGAGCATGCGCAACTGCGGCGTCGTACCGAGCGCAAGCTGCGCAAGTACACCGACAAAGATAACATCAAGTTCGATGGGCTTTCGCGTGTCTCTCATGTCACCGATGCCACCGATTGGCGGGTCGAGTATCCCTTTGTGGTCCTCACGCCTGACACCGAGGTCGAGATGGCTGGCCTGGTCCAGGGGTGCATTGAGCTGGGTCTGACCATCGTGCCGCGGGGCGGCGGCACCGGCTATACCGGCGGGGCCATTCCGCTGACCTGGAAGTCGGCGGTGATCAACACCGAAAAGCTCGAGGCGATGAGCGAGGTCGAACTGGTCGCACTACCCGGCCTTACTGATCCTGTGCCAACGGTCTGGACCGAGGCGGGCGTGGTGACGCAGCGGGTCGCCGATGCCGCCGAGCGCGCCGGATTCGTTTTTGCGGTCGACCCCACCTCGGCCGAAGCCTCCTGCATCGGGGGCAACATCGCGATGAATGCCGGAGGCAAGAAGGCCGTGCTTTGGGGAACGGCCCTGGATAACCTCGCTTCCTGGCGCATGGTCACGCCCGATGCGACCTGGCTCGAGGTGGTGCGCATTGGCCACAACCTGGGCAAGATCCACGATGCCGACATGGCCAGCTTTGAACTGCGCTACTTTGAGGCTGATGGCAAGACGCCGATCCGTACAGAGCGCCTGGACATTGCGGGCAAGACCTTCCGCAAGGAGGGGCTGGGCAAGGATGTGACCGACAAGTTTCTTTCGGGGCTGCCGGGCATTCAAAAAGAGGGGTGCGACGGCCTGATCACCAGCGCCCGCTGGGTGGTGCACCGCATGCCCGAGCATGTGCGCACCGTTTGCCTGGAGTTTTTCGGTCATGCGCGCGATGCCGTGCCCAGCATTGTTGAGATCAAGGACTTCATGTTCGCCGAGCAGCGGCGTGGCGGGGCGATCCTGGCCGGGCTGGAGCACCTTGACGACCGTTATCTCAAGGCCGTGGGCTACACCACCAAGGCCCGTCGCGGCGGCTTGCCCAAGATGGTGCTCATCGGTGACATCGCTGGCGACGATGCGGACGCAGTGGCCCGCGCCGCCTCCGAGGTGGTGCGCATTGCCAATTCGCGCAGTGGCGAGGGCTTTGTGGCCATCAGTGCCGAGGCGCGCAAGAAGTTCTGGCTCGATCGCAAGCGTACTGCCGCCATCAGCCGTCACACCAACGCCTTCAAGATCAACGAAGATGTGGTGATTCCTCTGCCGCGCATGGCCGAGTACACCGACGGCATTGAGCGGATCAATATTGAACTGTCGCTGCGCAACAAGATCCGACTGTGTGATGAGCTGCAGACCTTTCTTGACCGCGGGCACCTGCCGCTGGGCAAGTCCGACGACGCCGGCGAAATTGCACCAGCAGACCTGCTGGAGGATCGGGTAGCGCAGGCCCTGACGCTGGTGCGGCAGGTGCGCGCGCAGTGGCATCAGTGGCTCGTCGATGTGGAGGTCTTGTTCCCGCGCTTGCAGGATCACACCTTGCGCGCCAGCTGGAAGACGCAGTTGCGAGAGCCCCTGCAGTCGATTTTTTCGGGAGCAGTTTTCGCCCCCATCTTGGAGGAGTGCCAGGCCATACACCGGCGGGTGCTCAAGGGGCGGGTCTGGGCAGCCCTGCATATGCACGCTGGCGATGGCAATGTGCACACCAATCTGCCGGTCAACAGCGACGACTACGAAATGCTGCAGACTGCCCATGAAGCCGTGGCGCGCATCATGCAATTGGCGCGCTCTCTTGATGGGGTGGTCTCGGGCGAGCACGGCATTGGTATCACCAAGCTCGACTTCCTCAGCGACGAGGAGCTCGCCCCTTTTGCTCAATACAAAAAGCGCATTGATCCGCAGGGCCGCTTCAACAAGGGCAAGTTGTTGCGGCACAGCGACTTGCCGGCCGACCTGACCAATGCCTACACGCCCAGTTTCGGACTGATGGGCCACGAATCGCTGATCATGCAGCAGTCCGACATCGGAGCGATCACCGATTCGGTCAAGGACTGTCTGCGCTGCGGCAAATGCAAGCCGGTTTGCGCCACGCATGTGCCGCGCGCCAATTTGCTCTACAGCCCGCGCAACAAGATTCTGGCCACCTCGCTACTCGTTGAGGCGTTCCTCTACGAGGAGCAGACGCGGCGCGGTATCTCGATCAAACACTGGCACGAGTTCGAGGATGTGGCCGACCACTGCACGGTGTGTCACAAGTGCCTCTCGCCCTGCCCGGTGAATATCGACTTCGGCGAGGTGTCGATGAACATGCGCAACCTGCTGCGCAAGATGGGGCAAAAATCCTTTCGGCCCGGTCACGCGGCGGCCATGTTCTTTCTGAACGCCACGCAGCCCGAGACCATCAAGCTTATGCGCAGCGCCATGGTCGATGTCGGTTTTCGCGCTCAGCGCCTGGCCCACGACCTTTTGGGCAAGGTGGCGCGCAAGCAAACTGCCAAGCCGCCGGCTACGGTCGGCCCCGCCCCGGTCAAGCAGCAGGTGATCCACTTCATCAACAAGAAGATGCCGGGGGGTCTGCCCAAGAAAACGGCGCGGGCCTTGTTGGATATCGAGGACCGGGTTTATGTCCCCATCATCCGAAACCCGCAGGCCACCACCAGCGAGAGCGAGGCGGTGTTCTATTTTCCCGGCTGCGGCTCCGAGCGTCTGTTTTCGCAAGTGGGATTGGCCACGCAGGCCATGCTCTGGCATGCGGGCGTGCAGACCGTGCTGCCACCGGGCTATTTGTGCTGCGGTTATCCGCAGCGAGGCAGTGGCCAGTTTGACAAGGCTGAGAAGATCATCACCGACAACCGGGTGCTCTTTCACCGGGTGGCCAACACGCTCAATTACCTGGACATCAAGACGGTCGTGGTCTCGTGTGGCACTTGCTATGACCAGCTGCAGGGATACGAGTTCGACAAGATCTTCCCCGGCTGCCGCATCGTGGACATCCATGAGTACCTGCTTGAAAAAGGCGTCAAGCTCACGGCCGGGGCGGGCTACCTCTACCACGACCCCTGCCACAGCCCCATGAAATTGCAGGACCCGATGAAGACGGTCAAGGCATTGGTTGGCGATAAGGTGCTCAAGAGCGAGCGCTGCTGCGGTGAGTCCGGAACTTTGGGCGTGACGCGTCCCGATATTTCCACCCAGATCCGCTTTCGCAAGGAAGAGGAGCTGCGCAAGGGCGAAGCGGCGCTGCGCGAAGGCGGGGCCGTGCCGGCGCAGGGGCCGCTCAAGATTCTCACGAGCTGCCCCAGTTGCTTGCAGGGCCTGTCGCGCTACAGCAATGACCTCAACAGCGGCTTGCTCGAGGCCGACTACATCGTGGTCGAGATGGCCCAGCAACTGCTCGGCCCCGATTGGTTGCCCAGCTATGTCGAAGCGGCCAACCGCGGCGGCATCGAGCGGGTATTGGTCTGAGCCGGGGCGATCGGCGATGACGCGTGAGGCACTGAGCAGGGCCGGTCTTCAAGCCGACACCCCGTTTCCGCTGGCCCTGACCTTGCACGGCCGGTCTCGCGCCCTGGAGCTGACCTTTTCGGACGGCGCCACATTTCGCATTTCTTTTGAGCTGATGCGTGTCTACTCTCCTTCGGCCGAGGTGCAGGGCCACGGCCCCGGCCAGGAAGTGCTGCAGACGGGTAAACGCGAGGTGGACATCGTCGAGATCGAGCCGGTGGGTAACTACGCGGTCAAGCCGCGTTTTTCGGATGGACATGACAGCGGTTTGTTCACCTGGGCGTACCTGTACCAGCTCGGCCGCGACCAGGATCGTCTCTGGGCCGACTACCTGCAGCGCTTGCAGCGTGCCGGTGTGGACCGCGATCAGCCCATGGGTGCCGCAGCCGGCGGTCAGTGCGCAAGCCATTGAGACGCCAGCCAGGTCAGAGGCGCCAGAGAAGTGGGCGCCGCCCGGGTGCGATCGGCCCTCGGCCCTGGCTGGTGTCCCTGTCGTGCCTACAATGAACCGACCTGAAAGTTTCCATCGATGACCACCACCCATTTCGGCTACCAGACTATCGACGAGCGCGAAAAGGCGCGGCGTGTGCGGGGAGTTTTCGATTCGGTGGCCTCCAATTACGACCTGATGAACGACTTGATGTCGGCCGGTCTGCATCGCGCCTGGAAGGCCTACACCGTTCTTGTGGCCGATGTCCGCCCCGGCATGTCGGTGCTCGACATTGCCGGCGGCACCGGGGATCTGGCGCTGGCCTTTGCGCCCAAGGTCGGCCCCAACGGAACGGTGATCCACACCGACATCAATGTGGCCATGCTCGAGCAGGGACGCAACCGCCTGCTCGATGCCGGGGTGGTATTGCCCACCGCAGCCTGCGATGCTGAGGCCCTGCCGTTTGCGGACGCTCAGTTCGATCGGGTGAGCGTTGCGTTTGGTTTACGCAACATGACCCGCAAAGACAAGGCCCTGGCCGAAATGAACCGCGTTCTCAAACCCGGCGGGAGGCTTCTGGTGCTCGAGTTCTCCACCGTCGCCCGGCCCCTGCGCAAGGCGTACGACTGGTACTCTTTCGAGATCCTGCCCCGGCTTGGTCGCTGGATTGCCGGCGATGAGGCCAGCTACCGTTATCTGGCGGAGTCAATCCGTATGCACCCGGATCAGGAAGCCCTCAAGACCCTGATGCAACAAGGCGGTTTTGCCCATGTGGACTATCACAACCTTACTGGCGGTGTGGTTGCATTGCATGTTGGAATCAGGTGTTGAAACAATCCGTCGTTAGCGCGCTCTTCTGAGCGCCAGATCTCACCGTTTTTATTTGAGGGGATAGTCACCATGAAACTCTGGTCCGCTTTGTTTGCCGGCATCCTGACGCTCACCACGGTCTTCGTCGCCACGGACGCGAACGCCAAGCGTCTCGGAGGCGGGCAGTCGGTCGGCAAGCAATCGTCCAATGTGACCAAGCGCGAGGCGGCGCCGGCGCAACCGGCCCAGGCGACGCCAGCCACGCCCGCGGCGCAGCCAGCGGCGGCCGCTCCGAAGAAGCCTTGGGGCGCCATGCTCGGTGGCCTGGCCGCTGGCCTGGGGCTGGCCTGGCTGGCGCACAGTCTGGGCTTTGGCGAGGGTCTTGCGCAGTTCCTCATGATCGCGCTGATCGCCTTGGCCGTGATGGTGGTGGTGGGCCTGGTGCTGCGCAAGGTGCGCGGCGGCCGACAAGCGGCTTCCCCCTACGCCTTGCAGGGCGCAGGCGGCGCTCCCTCTGTGCCGCATTACAACCCCAGCCATGTGGGTAACGACGCCTCTGCGCGTCCCTGGGAGCGTCAGACAACCCAATTTGACGGCTCGGCTTCGGCCGGCTCCATGATCGGCTCTGCGCTGTCGGGTTCGCAGTCGTCCTGGGGCGTTCCCGCCGATTTCGATGTGGACGGCTTCCTCGGCGCGGCCCGAGCCAACTTTGTCTCGCTGCAAGGGGCCTGGGACCGCTCTGACATCGCCGCACTGCGTGCCATGATGACCGATGACATGTTGGCCCAAATCCAGGCACAACTGGCCGAGCGTGAAAGCCATACGGGTGGCGCTGCCAATCTGACCGAAGTGGTCTCGCTCGATGCCGAATTGCTGGGCATCGAAGAGCTCGACGATGTCTTTATGGCCAGCGTTGAGTTTTCCGGGTTGATCCGTGAAGACCTCTCATCGGGCCCCAGCCCCTTCCGCGAGGTCTGGAACATGACCAAGCCGCGTCACCGCTCGGGTGGCTGGCTGGTGGCAGGCGTGCAGGCCCTGCAGTAAGTCTTTGAGCGGACGCCGGCCCTTCGGGCTCGCGTCCCCCGTTTGAGTGGCCGCCCCGCGCTTTGATGAGCGCCCGGGCGGCTCTTCTTTTATCCGTCAAAATCGGACCCATGAATTCCCCGCCGCCCATCGCCTTCCTGCAATCCTTGTTGCACACCGGGCTTGAACGCCTGCCAGCGCCCCAATGGCTGCTTGAGGAGCTGCGCCTGCGACTGGTGCTCCTTCTCAACCATATCCTGATGCAGGAACCCGAAGCCCAGGCCCGCCTGGCCCGAAGGCAGACCAGTGTCTTGCTCGTGCGCTGGGGTCTGTTGCAGCTGCGCTGGCGCATCACCCCGGCGGGCTTGCTCGAGTCCGGCCGGGATGAGCAGGCGCCCGACCTGGTGATTTCCCTGGACGGCCAGGATCCATTGGAGGTGCTGCGTCAGGTGGCGCAGGGCGAGCGACCGGCGGTGCAGATCGAGGGGGATGTGCAGTTGGCCGCCGAGGTGGCCTGGCTGGCCGAGAACCTGCGTTGGGATCTGGAGGAGGACTTGGCTCGCCTGCTCGGCGATGTGCCGGCCCACACCCTGGCCGATGCCGGGCGTCGGGTGGTGCAGGCGCTGCGCGGGTTCCTGGCGCGCTCGCCGGCGCGGCCCGGTGCTCAGGGACTTGGGGCGGGCGCATGAGGCGCCTGCTGCGTGGGCTGTTCATAGTCTGGACAGTGCTGCGTTTCGGTCTCGATGAGCTGCTGCTCTCGAGCTTTGAGCACCCGGTATTGCGGCGACTGACTCGCCTGGTCTCGCTCGGGCGCAACTTACGGGCCCCGCGTGGAGAGCGTTTGCGTCTGGCACTCGAGAGTCTGGGTCCTATTTTTGTCAAGTTCGGGCAGGTACTTTCGACCCGGCGCGACCTCTTGCCTGCCGATGTGGCGGACCAGCTCGCCCGTTTGCAGGACCGGGTGCCGCCCTTTGATTCGGAGCGCGCGGTCGGGATCGTCGAGCAATCGCTGGGCCGGTCGTTGACCGAGTTGTTTGCCAGTTTCGAGCGCCAGCCGGTGGCCAGCGCTTCGATCGCGCAGGTGCATTTCGCCACCCTGCACGGCGGCCGACCGGTCGCGGTCAAGGTATTGCGGCCGGGTATGTTGTCGGTCATCGAGAAAGACCTGGCCCTGATGCACATGATGGCTGGCTGGCTCGAGCGTTTGTCCGCCGATGGTCGGCGCCTCAAGCCCCGTGAGGTGGTGGCCGAATTCGATACCTATCTGCACGACGAGCTGGACTTGTTGCGCGAGGCGTCCAATGCGGCGCAGTTGCGACGCAACATGCAGGGCATGAACCTGGTACTCATCCCTGAGATGGTTTGGGACTTTTGCACCACCGATGTTCTGGTCATGGAGCGTATGAACGGTGTGCCGATCAACCAGATGCAGCGTTTGCGCGAGGCCGGGGTGGACATCAAGAAGCTGGCCCGCGATGGGGTGACCATCTTCTTTACCCAGGTTTTTCGGGATGGGTTTTTTCATGCGGACATGCATCCGGGCAATATCCAGGTCAGTCTGGATCCGTCTACATTCGGGCGCTACATCTCCCTCGATTTCGGTATCGTGGGTACCCTGACCGAGGTGGATAAGGAGTATTTGGCACAAAACTTCACCGCCTTCTTCCGGCGCGATTACAAGCGGGTGGCCGAGTTGCACCTGGAGTCGGGCTGGGTGCCCGCGGGCACCCGTGTCGATGCGCTCGAGGCTGCGATACGCTCGGTCTGTGAGCCTTATTTCGACCGGCCCCTCAAGGAGATTTCGCTGGGTCTGGTGCTGATGCGGCTGTTCCAGACCTCACGGCGCTTTCAGGTGGAGATCCAGCCCCAACTGGTGCTGTTGCAAAAAACCCTGCTCAATATCGAAGGGCTCGGCCGCGATCTCGACCCGGACCTTGATTTGTGGACCACTGCCAAGCCCTTCCTGGAGAAGTGGATGGTCGAGCAGGTCGGCCCGGCCCGGCTTTGGAAGCAGCTCAAGGCCGAGGCGCCGATGTATGCCAAGCTGCTGCCGACCTTGCCGCGCCTGCTTCATCAGGCGCTGTCGCGGCCGCCGGCGGGTTCGCTGCAAGGGGTGCAGGAACTGCTGGCCGAGCAGCGGCGAACCAATCGCCTGTTGCAGGCCTTGCTGTACGGCGCTGTGGGCTTCTTCATCGGTCTCTTGACCATGGTGCTGGTGCAGGTCTCGGGTGGGGTCTGAGGGCTTACGACGAGCCTCCCCCCGCTAAACCACCCTGCTGCCTATAATCTCGAGTTTTTTGCACGCCTGAGTCCGCGGTGTTCGGGCGGCTGCAGGGTCTTGCGGTGCAAGGCCCTTTTCTCCTTTGTTCCTCTGTCATGCCGATATACGCCTACAAATGCGAGACCTGCGGGCACGCCAAGGATGTGCTGCAGAAGATCTCAGACGAGCCCCTGACGCAATGCCCGGCCTGTGGCATGGCCACTTTCACCAAGCAGGTGACGGCCGCGGGCTTTCAGCTCAAGGGTTCGGGCTGGTATGTCACCGATTTTCGTGGGGGTGAGACCGGCGCGTCCGCCGAGGGCAAGGACAAGTCCCCCGAGGCCAAGGACAAGCCGGCCGAGACGGCCGCTCCCGCGGCCGCAAGCCCTGGTCCTGCGACCCCCGCGTCCGCACCGGCTCCTGCGCCCGCACCGGCTGCGGCCAAGGTGGAAGGATGATGGCCGCCTTGCGTCGCTGGTTGCTGGCGGGCTTGCTCGTCTTGCTGCCCCTGATGATCACCATCTGGATCATCAACTGGATCATTGGCACCCTGGACCAGACGCTGCAGATCCTGCCGTCACAGTGGCAGCCTGACCTCCTCCTGGGCATCCATATTCCGGGTTTCGGGGTCCTGCTGGCTTTGGTCATCGTTCTGGTTATTGGTGCCGTGACCAGTAACTTCATCGGTCGCCGGCTGATGGGCTGGTGGGACTCGCTGTTGGGGCGCATCCCAATCGTTCGCTCAATTTACTCGAGCGTCAAGAAGGTTTCTGACACGCTTTTTTCCGAGAAGGGCAACGCCTTCCGCAAGGCCTTGCTGGTGCAGTGGCCGCGGCCGGGCGTGTGGACGATTGCCTTCCTCACGGGTACGCCCGGCGGCGATGTGTCGCGTCATCTCACCGATGACTACCTGTCCGTCTATGTGCCGACCACCCCCAACCCCACTGGCGGCTACTTCGTCATGCTCAAGCGTTCGGACTGCATCGAACTGGACATGACGGTCGATGAGGCTCTGACCTATGTGATCTCCATGGGTGTGGTGGTGCCCGGCTCCAATTCCGCCAAGGCTTGATGAACCTGTTCGGCGTTTGGACCCGGTGGTCTGCGCCTTTCTTTTGCGAGTGACTATGTCCAAGGATTCCAGCGCCTCCCAGATGCGTTCCCACTATTGCGGTCTGGTGACCGAAGCTTTGCTCGGCCAGACCGTCAGCCTGTGTGGATGGGTCAATCGCCGACGCGATCACGGCGGCGTGATCTTCGTCGATCTGCGCGACCGCGAGGGCTCGGTGCAAGTGGTCTGTGATCCGTACCGTCCCGAGATGTTCAAGGCGGCCGAGAGCCTGCGTAACGAGTTCTGCATTCAGGTCAAGGGGCTGGTGCGCTCGCGCCCGTCCGGTACCGAAAACGACAATCTGCGCAGCGGCCGCATCGAGGTGCTTTGTCACGAAGTGGTGGTGCTCAATCCCTCGGTCACCCCTCCGTTCCAACTCGATGACGACAACCTGTCGGAGACCACCCGGCTGACGCACCGCGTGCTTGACCTGCGCCGCCCTTACATGCAAAACAACCTGATGCTGCGCTATCGGGTGGCCATGCAGACGCGACAGTTTCTTGACGCCCACGGATTCATTGACATCGAAACCCCCATGCTGACCAAGAGCACGCCCGAGGGCGCGCGTGATTACTTGGTGCCCAGTCGAGTCAACGATGGCGAATTTTTTGCGCTGCCGCAGTCGCCCCAGTTGTTCAAGCAGCTGCTGATGGTGGCCGGCTTTGATCGTTACTATCAGATCACCAAGTGTTTCCGCGACGAAGACCTGCGCGCTGACCGGCAACCCGAGTTCACCCAGATCGATATCGAGACCTCTTTCCTCCCCGAGCAAGACATCCGTGACCTGTTTGAGCGCATGATCCGCGACATCTTTCGCGCTGTCATGAAGGTGGACCTTGGCAATTTCCCGGTCATGCCCTTCGCCGAGGCCATGCGGCGCTTTGGTTCGGACAAACCCGACCTGCGCGTCAAGCTCGAACTGACCGAGTTGACCGACCTTATGAAGGATGTCGACTTCAAGGTCTTCAGTGGGCCGGCCACTACGCCCGGGGGCCGGGTGGTGGCCCTGCGCGTACCCGCAGGAGCTGAGCTTAGTCGTGGCGAGATCGACGCCTACACCGAGTTTGTCAAGATCTACGGGGCCAAGGGCCTGGCTTGGATCAAGATCAACGATGTCACCAAGGGCCGTGATGGCTTGCAAAGTCCCATCGTCAAGAACATCCACGATGCTGCGATCGCGGAAATCATCCAGCGCACTGGGGCGCAAAGCGGCGATCTGATTTTCTTTGGCGCCGACAAGGCCAAGATCGTCAACGACAGCATAGGTGCCCTGCGACTGAAGGTGGGGCACAGCGATTTCGGCAAGAAAAATGGCCTGTTTGAAGCCGGTTGGCAGCCGCTGTGGGTGATCGATTTCCCGATGTTCGAGTTCGATGAGGAGGCGCAGCGTTGGACGGCGGTGCACCATCCCTTCACCGCGCCCAAGGACGGCCACGAAGACTGGATGGACAGTGATCCGGGCCGGTGCGTCGCCAAGGCCTACGACATGGTGCTCAACGGTTGGGAGCTCGGCGGCGGCTCGGTGCGTATTCACCGCGCTGATGTGCAGAGCAAGGTGTTCGAGGCCCTGAAGATTGGACCGGAGGAGGCGCAGCTCAAGTTCGGCTTCCTGCTGGAGGCTCTGCAGTACGGAGCGCCACCGCATGGGGGACTGGCCTTCGGCCTGGACCGCCTGGTCACCCTGATGACCGGAGCCGAGTCAATCCGTGATGTGATTGCCTTCCCCAAGACCCAGCGAGCCCAATGTCTGCTCACCCATGCGCCCAGTCGCGTCGACGAGAAGCAACTGCGTGAACTGCACATACGGCTGCGCAATACCCAGCCGGCCTGAGTGGCTGTGGGCTGGCTCTGCCGGCCCGTCCCCGCTGGTGTGTCCGGCCTGAAGTCGATGGCCTACAAGCAGCCGATCTCCGTGCTGGTGATCATCCACACGGCCTGCGCACAAGTGCTCCTGATCGAGCGTGCCTCGCAGCCGGGCTTCTGGCAGAGCGTGACCGGTTCGAAGGAGCCCGGGGACATCGACCTGTTGCACACCGCCGTGCGCGAAGTGGCTGAGGAGACGGGTATTGCCGCCGACACCCAGGATCTAAGGGATTGGGGGATCAGCAATACCTATGACATCTATCCGGCTTGGCGTCATCGTTACGCCCCCGGCGTGACGCGAAACACCGAACATGTGTTGAGCCTTTGTGTGCCGGTGGACACGCGGGTGCGG
>VGHR01000038.1 GCA_016868205.1 Betaproteobacteria bacterium | reverse complement strand
ACTTCAATCTGCCGCAGCAGAGAAATGACCCGCTCGGGTGAGGTCTTCTTCCTTGGCATGTCCTTCTCCTTGATGCCATGTTGAGATTCTCACTACAGATGGACCTAATAGCCCGGGGCAGGTCAGTTGGCGCACAACTCATTGCCCCTCCCCGCCATGACTTGCTGGGCCTGGGCCTGGCCCAATGGCTTGAATCCGCCTGGCGTGGGTTTGTCCCACCGCCCAACTGGATGACTGCGCCATGAGCCCCAGGTGAAGCGGTTTGGCCTGCAAAACTGCATGGGTTTTCATGGGGGTGCATGTTGGCCCCGCTTCGGTATATTCGCCCTTCGTCCCGAGCATTGGGGACGGGTTTCCACTTTCACCCCAAAGGAGATGCTTCCATGATTCGACGTTCATTTGTATCGGCTGTGGCCGCTGCCAGTGTGGTTTGTGCCACCTGGATTGCAGGTCCAGCACACGCTCAAAGCGACACCAAGGTGTTTCGCTTCGTTCCCCACGCCAACCTGGCCGTGCTCGACCCCATCTGGACCACGGCTTACGTGACCCGCAACCACGCCTACATGGTGTACGACACCCTCTTCTCGGAAGACGCCCAGGGCAACATCAAGCCCCAGATGGTCGACACCTACTCGGTGTCGGGCGACAAAAAAACCTGGACCTTCAAGCTGCGCAGCGGGCTTGAGTTCCACGACGGCAAGCCCGTCACCAGCGCCGACGTGGTGGCCTCGCTCAAGCGATGGTCCAGCCGCGACGCCATGGGCGGCGTGCTCAACACCTTCATCGACCGCTACGACACCCCCAGCGCCGACACCTTCCGCATGGTGCTCAAAGAGCCTTGCGGCATCGTCCTCGATGCCCTGGGCAAGGCCTCGTCCAATGTGCCCTTCATCATGCCCGAGCGCATCGCCAACACCCCTGGCACCGAGCAGATCAAGGAAACCGTGGGCTCTGGCCCCTTCATCTTCAAGGCCGACGAGTTCCAGCCCGGGGTGAAGGCGGTTTACCTCAAGAACCCCAAATACAAGGCCCGCAACGAGCCCTCAAGCGCCATGGCGGGTGGCCGTCAAGTCAACTTCGACCGCGTGGAGTGGGTGATCATCCGTGACCCGCAAACCCAGTTCAATGCCTTGAAGGCCGGTGAGGTCGACATGGTCGAGCAACCCGCCTTCGAGCAATACAACACGCTCAAGCAGACCGCCGGGGTCAAGGTCATCGACTTCTCGCCTGCAGGCCTGGCTTTCATCATGCGCTTCAACCATTTGCATGCGCCTTTTAACAACCCCAAGATCCGCCAAGCCGCCATGATGGCCATGGGTCAACAGGCCTACATCGCCACCCAGGTGGGCGTGCCTGAACTGGGCCGTGTGTGCCGAAGCATTTACCCTTGCGGCACCATGTATGCCGATGAAAACACGGGCGACTTCACCGGCGTGCCCAACCTCGCCAAAGCCAAAGCCCTGCTGGCCGAAGGCGGCTACAAAGGCGAGCCCATTGTCCTGATGCGACCCACCGATCTGGCGTCCATCGCCAAGATCCCCCTGGTGGCCAAGCAGCAGCTCGAAGCGGCTGGCTTCAAGGTCGACTTCCAGCAAATGGACTGGGCCTCCCTGCTGGCGCGCCGCGCCAAGAAGGACGCCCCAAGCCAAGGCGGCTGGCACCTGTTCCTGACCGCCTGGACGGCAGGCGACATCTCCAGCCCGCTGACCATGGCGATGCTCAATGCCAAGGGTGACAACGGCTGGTTTGGCTGGCAAAACGAACCACGCATCGAAAAACTCAAGGCCGACTTTGCCCGCGCGGACTCCACCGCAGCCAAGAAGAAACTGGCCAGCGAGATTCAGGCCGTGGCCATGGAAACCTCCACCCATGCCCCCCTGGGTCAGTACCAGTCGCCCGCGGCCATCCGCAGCAACATCGATGGCGTCCTGGTAACCCCCGGAGTGCCGCTGTTGTGGAACATCACCAAGAAGTGATGCCCCATGTTGCGCTTTGTGGCCAGCCGCCTGCTGGCGGTGATCCCGGTGTTGTTCGTGGTCTCGTGCGTGGTCTTTCTGATCCTGCGCCTGGCCCCGGGCGACCCGGCCGCTGTGATTGCAGGCAATTCGGCCACCGGGGCCGAGATCGAACAAATCCGTGCCAAGCTGGGTCTGAATGAATCCTTGCCGGTTCAATACGGCATCTGGATCAGCAAGGTGCTTCAGGGCGATTTGGGCCACTCCTATTTCCTGAACAAACCGGTTTCCGACCTCATCCTGCAGCGCCTGGAGCCCACGGCCTCGCTGGCCCTGGGCACCATCGTGCTGGCCATTTTGCTGGCGGTTCCCCTCGGCACGGTTGCGGCCTCCCGGATGGGGGGCGGGCTGGACCGCCTGCTCTCGGTGATTTCGGTGGCTGGCTTTTCCGTGCCGGTGTTCGTCACCGGCTATGTCTTGATTTACCTCTTCTCCATCCAGCTGCAATGGCTGCCTGTCCAGGGGTATGAACCCTTGTCGGGCAAAGGCGGCCTGTGGGCTTGGGCGCGTCAGCTGATCCTGCCCTGGCTGGCCTTGTCCATCATTTATGTGGCGCTGATTGCGCGCATCACCCGGGCGAGCGTGTCAGAAGCCCTCACCGAAGACTACATCCGAACCGCCCGTGCCAAGGGCTTGCACGAGCGCGCCGTGCTGTTGCGCCATGCCTTGCGCAACGCCGCCGTGCCCATCGTGACCGTGATCGGCATTGGGGTGGCCTTGCTCATCGGTGGCGTCGTCGTCACCGAGACTGTTTTCGCCATCCCGGGTCTGGGTTCGCTCACCGTGGATGTGGTGCTCAATCGCGATTTCCCTGTGATTCAGGGCCTGGTCCTGTTTTTTGCCGTCAGCTATGTGGTCATCAACCTGTTGGTCGACCTCAGCTATTTGTTGCTTGATCCCCGCATCCGCTACTGATCACCGATGACCACTTTCGACAAACTCTGGGCCAATGGGGCCTTCCGATTCGGTGCTGTGGTGCTGGGGCTGGTCCTGCTCATGGCCTTGCTTGCCCCCGTGCTGGGCACGGTGGACCCCGCACAAATGGATTACAACAACATCAACCGCAGCGCCGGGTTCGCGGGCAATTTCACCCTGACCGATGGCAGCAGCGTGGCCCACCACTTCTGGCTGGGCTCGGACAACTTCGGTCGCGACCTCTTCAGCCGGGTGGTCTATGGGGCACGCGTGTCGCTGGTGGTGGCGGCCTGCACGGCCGCAGTGGCCTTGCTGATTGGCGTGCTGGTGGGCATGCTGGCGGGCTACTTCCGTGGGGCCGACCTCTTGCTCATGCGATTCATGGATGGCCTCATGGCCATCCCCGCCATCTTGTTGGCGATTGCGCTGGTGGCGGCGCTGGGCGCGAGCATCACCACGGTGGTGATAGCCATCGCCATCCCCGAAATTCCCCGCGTTTCCCGGTTGGTGCGCTCGCTGGTGCTGACGCTGCGCGAAGAGCCTTTTGTCGAGGCGGCGCGGGCCCTGGCCACGCCAACTCCCGTGATCCTGCTGCGCCACATCCTGCCCAATGCCATGGCGCCCTTGCTGGTGCAAGGCACGTTTGTCGCGGCCTCTGCCGTGCTCACCGAAGCCATTCTGAGTTTTCTGGGCCTTGGCCTGCCCGCCAACATCCCCACCTGGGGCAACATCATGGCCGAGGGCCGAACCCAGTTCAGCCAGTACCCGGGCAATGTGCTTTACCCTGCCCTGTTTCTGGTGCCAACGGTGCTGGCCTTCAACCTGCTGGGAGACGGCTTGCGCGATGTGCTCGACCCCAAATTTGCCAAGAGGTGATCCGACATGACCACCTTGCACATCGAACAACTCAGCGTCGCCTTGCCCACTGGCGCCGACCGGGCCCATGCGGTGAGTGGCTTGTCGCTGAGCATTGAACCCGGCCAGACCCTGTGCATCGTGGGCGAGTCGGGATCAGGCAAGTCGGTCATGGCCACCACGGTCATGGGCTTGCTGCCCAAGGAGCTGCATGCCACCCAGGGCCGTGTCTTGCTCAATGGTGAATCCCTGCTCGATGCCTCCCCGCAGCGGCTTCGCGATTTGCGGGGCAAGGCCATGGGCATGGTGTTTCAAGAGCCCATGACGGCGCTCAACCCGGTGATGACCTGTGGCGAGCAGATCGACGAACTCCTGCGCGAGCACACCGACTGGCCTCGCGAGCAACGCACACAAGAGATTCGCCGGGTGCTTGAGCGCGTGCACATCAAAGACCCCGAGCGCATCATGCGCAGCCACCCCCATCAGCTCAGTGGTGGGCAGCGCCAACGCGTGGTGATCGCCATGGCGGTGATCCTCAAGCCCACCTTGCTGATCTGCGACGAGCCCACCACGGCGCTGGACGTGACCACTCAGAAGGAAATCCTCTCGCTGATCGCCGAGTTGCAGCGTGAACAAGGAAGCGCAGTGCTCTTCATCACCCATGACATGGGCGTGGTGGCCGACATTGCCAACGAGGTGCTGGTCATGCATCAGGGCCTATGCGTGGAAAGCGGACCCCGAGACGAGGTCTTGCTGCGACCCAAGGCCGACTACACCCGCATGCTGCTCAAGGCCGTGCCCAGCATGACGCCGCCCCCGGCCCGCCCCAGCCCGGGGGGTGAACCCCGCCTGCGTGCGACTGCGGTGGGCAAGACCTACCACAGCCGCGACTGGATGGGTCGCCAGCACGACACCGTGGCCTTGCAACACGCCAGCCTGAGCCTCTTGGGCGGCGAAACCGTTGGCATCGTGGGCGAATCGGGTTCGGGCAAGTCCACATTTGCACGCTGCCTCATCCGGCTCATCGACCCCAGCGACGGCCAAATCCATTGGGGACAGGACGAGGTGGGCCAAAGGCCCGAGTCGCAGTTGCGCCCCCTGCGCCATCGGGTTCAGGTGGTGTTTCAAGACCCCAACCGCTCACTCAATCCGCGCCGCACCGTGGGGCAATCGATCGTCGAGGGTGCGATGAATTTCGGGGCCTCCGCAAGCCAGGCCCAAGCCTTGGCCGAGCAACTCATCGAGCAGGTGCGTTTGCCGGTTGAATCGCTCAAGCGTTACCCCAGCCAGTTCAGCGGCGGTCAGCGCCAACGCATTGCCATCGCCCGTGCGCTGGCGTGCAAGCCCGAGGTGCTGGTGGCCGATGAGGCCGTCTCGGCACTGGATGTCTCGGTCCAGGCCCAGATCCTCGAACTCCTGCGCGACATCCAGCGCGAACTGGGCTTGGGCCTGCTGTTCATCACCCACGACTTGCGGGTGGCCGCCCAGTTGTGCGACCGGGTCATCGTCATGCAACACGGTCAAATCGTCGAACAAGGCTTCACCTCAAGCCTGTACGCCCAACCCCAACATGCTTACACCCAACACCTGCTGGCCTGTGCGCCAGGCGGTCTAGCGCATGTCACTCATTGAGCATCCCACTTCTCCCCTCACCATGAATCTCCCCCCACTGCGCGTGCTGGTCGCCGGCTTCCAGCACGAAACCAACACCTTTGCCCCCAGCCTCGCCGACTGGGCAGCCTTCAACCGGGGCGACGGCTTTCCGCCTTACCAGCGTGGCGAGGCCATGCTCCGCAAGCTCAGGCCCATCAACATCCCCATCGCCGGTTTTGTGGGCGTGGCCGAGACCTCGGGCTGGCAGATCACACCCTCGATCTGGGCAGGTGCATCGCCATCGTCGTACGTGACGGAAGACGCCTTTGAGCGCATCAGCACCGATTTGCTCGACGACGTGCGGGCGGCGCTGGCCCAGGGGCTGGATGCGGTCTACCTCGATTTGCATGGCGCCGCCGTTGCCCAGCATGTCAGCGATGCCGAGGGCGAGTTGCTCGCTCGTGTGCGCGCCTTGGTCGGGCCTGATCGCCCCATCGTGGCCAGCCTGGATTTGCACGCCAATGTGACGGCCCGCATGTTCGAACAAGCCGACGCGCTGGTGAGTTACCGCACCTACCCGCACATCGACATGGCCGACACCGGGGCCTTGGCCGCAGAATTGCTCAAGCGCCGCTTGCGCCTGGGTCACCGGCAGGCGGTGGCGGTGCATCGCTTTCCTTTCCTGATTTCGCTCAACGCCCAAAGCACCTGGACCGAACCCGCTCGTGGCATTTATTCGCACATCCCGGGGCTGGACGACACCCATCACGCCGTGCTGAGTTTTTGCATGGGCTTTCCAGCCGCCGATTTTGAGGAGTGCGGACCCGTGCTCTGGGCCTACGCCGACACCGAGGCCCATGCCCGCTCGGCCGCCGATGCCTTGTTGGGCCAAGCAGGCCAGGCCCCGATCTGGCGTTGCGACATCCCGACCGCCCATGACGCGGTGGCCCGTGCCTTGCAGCTGGTGACCTCGCCCGATCAAGCCCCAGTGGTGATTGCCGACTCCGAAGACAACCCAGGCGCTGGGGGCGACAGCAACACCACAGGTCTGCTGCGCGAGTTCGTCGCCCAGGGGCTGGGCAAACGCTTTCCCCATCGCGTGGCCTTTGGCCTGCTGTTTGACCCCGAGGCCGCTGCCGCAGCCCATGCCGCCGGTGTGGGTGGCGTCATCGAGCGTGGCATTGGCTGCTCGGTGCCCACTCACGCTGGGATGAGCCCGGCGCCCTTGCAGGGGCGCTTCACCGTGCGCGCCTTGAGCGATGGCCGAACCGTGCTCACCGGCCCCATGATGACGGGCGCGCCCGTCAACCTCGGGCCCAGCGCCTGCCTGGAGATCGACGGGGTGCTCATTGCAGTGGTGAGTGGCAAGGCCCAGTTGCTCGACCGGGTGCTGCTCGCCATGGTGGGCATCGATGCCAACGCCATGCAGGTCATCGGTGTGAAAAGCTCCAACCACTTCAGGGCCGACTTCACCCCCATGTCCAGTCATGTGCTGGTGTGCAAATCGATTGCCCCGATGGCCGCCGATCCAGGCGACTTGCCCTGGAAACACCTTTCACCGCACACGCGAACCCGTCCCTGAGACCCTGAGCGCCATCGCGCCGGCGGCCGGGGGCAACTTTTAGGAGAACTGCCCATGAGTGCACCCTGCTGCGTTTCCAACGACCCCTGCGAATGGACCGCCACCGAGTTGCTCGCGGGCTACCGTTCGGGCCAGCTGGCCCCGGTTGAGGTCACGCGCCATGTGCTGGCCCGCATCGAACGGCTCAACCCCCAGCTCAATGCCTTCGCCCTGGTGGACGCCGAGCACGCCATGGCCAGCGCTCACGCCAGCGAGGCACGCTGGCAAGCGCACCGCCAGCACGGCACGCCCGTGAGTGCCCTGGATGGCGTGCCCGCCACGATCAAGGACTTGATCCTCACCCAGGGCTGGCCCACTTTGCGGGGCAGCCATTCCATCGATGCCCACCAAAGCTGGGACATCGACGCCCCGGTGACGGCCAGGCTTCGCGAAGCAGGGGCGGTCTTGCTGGGCAAAACCACCACGCCCGAATTCGGTTGCAAGGGCGAAACCAATTCGCCCCGCAGCGGCATCACGCGCAACCCCTGGGACCTGAGCAAAACCCCGGGCGGCTCGTCCGGGGGCGCGGCCGCGGCCGTGGCCGCCGGGCTGGGGCCCTTGGCGGTGGGCACCGATGGCGCAGGAAGCGTGCGCATCCCGGCTGCGTTTTGTGGCAATGTGGGCATGAAGCCCAGCTTTGGCCGCGTGCCCGCCTACCCGCTTTCGCCGTTTGGGTCGGTGGCGCACCTTGGGCCCCACACGCTGTCGGTGAACGATGCGGCGATCATGCTCAATGTGATGGCCCAACCCGATGCGAGGGACTGGACTTCCCTGCCCTTTGACGGCCGCGACCTCACCGTGGGCTTGAACGATGGCGTGCGTGGCTTGCGCATGGCGTATTCGCCCCGGCTGGGTCATGTGAAGCACCTCGATCCGCAAGTCGCCGACGCGGTTGATCGAGGGGTGAACGTCTTGCGCAGCCTGGGCGCACAGGTCGAGGCGGTGGACCCGGGCTTCAGCGACCCCTTGCACATCAGCACAGGCTTGTGGTTTGCTGGCGCCGCCTCGCTTTGGCGAGGGTTGACCGAGGCACAACGCCTGCAAGCGGACCCAGACTTTGCTGCCGAAGCCCAACTGGGTGAGGCCATCGACATCAAGCAGGTGCACGCGCTCAACATGGAGCGCGGCGTGCTGGGTTCTCACATGCGCCAGTTCATGACGCAATGGGATGTGCTCATCACCCCCTCGGTCGCGGTGCCCGCCTTTGACGCCAGACCTGCTGGCCACACGCCCATGTCGCCCGAAACCATGCTGGGCTGGACGCCCTACAGCTACCCGTTCAACCTCACTCAGCAGCCGGCGATCACCGTGCCTTGC
Organism: Betaproteobacteria bacterium; assembly: GCA_016868205.1. Lineage (GTDB taxonomy): Bacteria > Pseudomonadota > Gammaproteobacteria > Burkholderiales > Burkholderiaceae_C > Polaromonas. Next base: position 18,029 of record VGHR01000038.1, on the reverse strand, counting down.
GGGCTGACCCGCTCGGGCTTGCCCATTGGCATCCAGTTTGTCGGGCGCATGTTTGACGACGCCATGGTCTTGCGCGTGGCGCGGGCGTTTGAGTCGGTGGTGCCAGTGCCCAGGCCCAGCCTGAACTGGGCCTGATCGCGCAACGCCCAGTTGGGCGGGTTCAGGCCATCAACGCTTGGGCCGTGGCGGCAAAGGCCGGCAGGGTGACCGGGTCGTTGTGCACATTGCTGGCCAGGGGGTGAGAGCCAAACCGGGCAATGACCATTTCGGCCTTGGGATCGATGTACAGGCTTTGGCCGTGAATGCCTCGGGCCATGTAGACCCCATTGTCGTTGTGCGACACCCACCACATGCGGCGGTAGCTCCAACCGGGCAGGGTCTGATAGCCCGCTGTGGCGAATGCGGCCTGGCTGCCCCCGCTGGCGATGCTGGCCACGGTGCGTTCGCTGAGCACGCGCTGACCCTGCCACTCGCCACCGCATCGCAGCATCTCGCCAAAGCGGGCGAGGTCGCGCACGGTGCAGTTGAGGCCGCCGCCCGCGAAGTCGGTGCCCAGGTCATCGACACCCAGGTGGGCATCGTGCTCCATGCCCAGCACCTGCCAGAAGCAGTCCTGGATCAGGCGCGCAACGTCGTGCCCTGTGACGCGGTGCAGGACCCAGCCCAGCACATCGGTGTTGACGGTTTTGTAGGTGAAGCCCTGGCCATGCTCGCCCTCGGGTTGCAGGTCGCACAGGTAGGCCCTGAACCCGATGGGCGGCGCGTCGCCCGGTCGGGGAGGGAACACGCCACCCGCGCGGGCATGGTTCCAGATGTCGGCGTTCGGATCGGCGTAGTTCTCGCTGTACCGAACGCCAATGCGCATGTCCATGACCTGATCGACGGTCGCCGTGCCATAGGCGCTGCTGGCGAGTTCCGGGACGTAATGGGTCACCGGCTGGTGCACATCGATGGCGCCCTCGTCGGCCAACATGGCCGCCAGCGTTCCGACAAAGGACTTGGTCACCGACATGCCCATGTGGTTGCGCCGCTCGTCCATGGCGCCCATGTAGCGCTCGTAGACCCTTTGCCCCCGGTGCAAGACCACGATGGCATCGGTGTAGTTGGCCAGCAGCGAATCGGCCCAGCTGTGCGCTTGTGTGCCGCCCATGGGGGTGCTCATCACCGCGTCGAGGTCGTGCCGCAACGACAACGCCAGCGGCGACACCGGCGCGATGCCCCGGTCGATGCGCTTGCTGGGCCGCAACTGGATGTAGTTGGACATGGCCCAACGCAATTTGGGAAAGGTGTACATGCCCATGTCGGCCCAGCGCACGAGGCGGTCGGCGGGCGGAGGCGAACCCTGCATCCAGCCCATGACGTTGGGGTCTGAGTCGTTGGCGTCAAGGAAGTTCATGGCCAAGGCCTTTCATCGGGACAGTTGGGGCAGGACGCCTTGCAGGTCGAGAACCGCCAAGGCCATGACCTGGGCCGATTGCACCAATTCGTCGATGCCGACGAATTCATCGGGCTGGTGCGCCAGATCGAGGATGCCCGGCCCGTAGGCAATGCAGTCGCGCAGCTGGCCGGTGCGCTGGATGTGCTTTTGATCGTAGGTGCCAGGGCTGGCGATGAACCGAGCTTCGCGGCCAAGCACGCGGGCAATGGCCCTGGCGGTGGCCAGCACGACAGGGGCATCCTGCGGGGTGGCAGAAGGCACAAAGCTCATGATGTCGCGAACGGTGTAGGCAAACCCGGGTCGGGTGCGGGCGAGTTCATCGAGCATGTCGATGATTTCCTGCTTGACCGATTCGAGTGATTCCTCGGCAATGAAGCGCCGATCCAGCACGGTTCGGCAACTGTGGGCGACCACCGGGGTGGGCAAGTCGCCGATGGGCTCACCCAGCGCGTTGAGGGCATACCGCTGCTCGGGGTGCCCGCCATGAATGCCATTGATGTTGAGCGTGCTTTGGCGCGCACCAGGCGGTTCGACGGGAATGGCGGTGCGCCGCGCCAACAACCTCGGCTTGAGCTCGGTGTCGAGCAGGTGCAAAAAAGCCACCATGTGCGACACCGCGCTGTCGCCCAGAAAGGGCATGGAGCCATGGGCAATGCGGCCATGGGTTTCGACTTCAGCCCACCACACGCCCCGGTGCCCCAGGCAGACGCGGTCCACGCCCAGTGGCTCTGGGATGATCACGTGATCCACGCGAGGCTTGCTGAAGTACCCCAGGCGGCACAAATGGCCCACGCCACTGAAACCGCCGCTTTCCTCATCGACCGTGCCACTGACCTCGATGGCACCGGGCAAGGGCAGACCCGATTCGATCAAGGCCTCGCAGGCCACCACACTGGCGGCAATGCCGCCCTTCATGTCGCAACTGCCCCGCCCGTACACCTTGCCGTCGCGAACCAGCCCGGCAAAGGGGTCCACCGTCCAGCCCGACCCCACTTCGACGACATCGATGTGCCCGTTGAAATGCACGCACGGCGCGGACGCCCCAAGCGACTGGCCTTCGCGCCGCGCCACCACATTGATGCGGGGGTGCGACTCGCTGTCACCGGGTGCGCCCTTGGCCCGGATGTACTCGACTGCAAAGCCTTTGCCTTTGAGGCGTTCGCCGAGCAGTCGGCAACAGGCCTCATAGGCATCGCCCGGCGGGTTGATGGTGGGGATTTGGATGAGCGCCTGAGTGAGGGCCACGACCTCGTCGCGCTTGTCCTGGATGCGCTCGAGCAATTGGGGAAGGGATGCGATAGTCACGCCAAAGAGCTTATCTGAAGCCCCATCGCAAAGGTGCCCCCCATGCAACATCACAACCGAATCAATCATCAGGGTTTACCCTCAATCAGTGGACAGCCCCTGCCCGTCATTGATCCCGCCACCGGTGAGGCCTATGCCCAACTCGCCCGCAGCGATGCGCGCGACATTGACCTGGCGGTGCAAGGCGCGCGTGCGTGTTTCGAGGGGCCCTGGGCCAGGCTGGATGCCACCGACAGGGGCCGTTTGCTCATGGCCTTGTCGAGGCGCGTGGGCGAATGCGCCGATGAGTTGGCGGCCCTGGAGCAACGCGATTGCGGCAAGCCCGTGAGTCAGGCCAGGGCCGACGTGGTGGCGCTGGCGCGTTACTTCGAGTTTTATGCCGGGGCCTGCGACAAATGGCATGGCGAGACCCTCCCCTTTCGCAATGGGTACACCGCCCTCACCTGGCGCGAACCCCATGGCGTGACCGGCCATGTGATCCCCTGGAATTACCCTATGCAGATTTTTGGGCGAAGCGTGGGCGGCGCTTTGGCCGCGGGCAATGTGTGCGTGGTCAAACCCGCTGAAGACGCCTGCCTGTCGCTGCTCAGGCTCACCGAGTTGATGGCCGAGGTGGGCTTTCCGGCGGGCAGCCGCTACAGACCGGACAGCCCCAACAATCCCTACGGACAGGGCATGAGGGTGTACGGTCGCTGAGCACGGCTCATCCCGTGACTGGACTCAAAGAATGCGTCCAGCGCTTTCCCTGCACGCATTCTCGGGAGCGCAGCTTGGCTCGCAGTGCCTGTTGATGCATCGACAACCCTCCTATATCTGACTCACGGGTAGCGCGGGTCTCCCAACTCGCTACCACCTCTCCGGCAAGACGCCAGTCGATTCGCGGCGGCAGCTTTTGCTTTACGCATCCACGATTACTTCTATATCCCGAGTGCGGTCGGGATGCCATCACGCTTCTGCCAAATCACCTTGCCAGCTTGTACTGGCGTACCGTGGAGAAGGCCACGATGACGACTTTGTAATGCCGCAAGAGTCGTGCGAGTAGTTCTCGCTCGCCGGTGTGGGCAACTATTAAATCAATCCCTCGATGTGGGTTAGGTAAGCAAGTCGGTCGGACCCCATGGCTTGACGGGGTACTGGATGAAATTGCAGGCGACACGGTCTTCGGCTGAGCCTGCGGCCCATCAGACTTCTCTACGAACTCGTTAGGCGAAATGCCAGAAAGCTCGTGGCGCTAGATCTTTTTCCGAGGCGCAAATGGCTACGGGAAAGCTCATCACTGGATCCTATGGTCGGATCAATAGATGAGCCACCTGGAGAAGACGATGCCTCGTTGCGCGCGCGAGAAAAGATAAGCCCGAGTGATACAGGAGATAAAACCCATGGGTCGCACAGAAAGACTCTTTCGGATCACCAGCTTACTGCGTGGCACGAAGAGCCTGCGCTTTGATGAGATCTTGCAGAGGCTGGGAATTTCCCCTGCTACGCTTAAACGTGACCTTAGGTACCTTCGCGAACAACTGGGTACGCCCATTGCATACGATGCATTCGAGCGGACCTACAGGATCGAGGCTGATGGCGTGAACTTACGCAAGGAACTGCCTGGTTTGTGGTTTAGCGAGGCTGAATTGCACGCCCTGGCCTTTGCGTACCGTGTCCTAGAGGAGTTGGATCCGCACCAAAAACTGGTCCCCCGTCTGAAGTCGGTCATAGACCGCTGCGAAAAGCTTCACCTCACGGTTGCCGAAATGGTCGATCCAGAAACGCAAACGGGCCAGGCTGTCGGCTGGCCGTGATGTGGAGGCGCAGTAGGCGAGCGCCACATCCGCAAACAACGTCGTGGACATTGTGGAGTTCTCCTTTGCAAGCAAAACGATCAACGCCTTTTTAGGGGCCACTTTGATCGCCGTGGCGGCTGCTTTACACAGGGAAAACCGTCGAATTTGGTAGGCGCGATTGGACTCGAACCAACGACCCCCACCATGTCAAGGTGGTGCTCTAACCAGCTGAGCTACGCGCCTAGGATCGAAGAAAGTAGAGTGTAGCATCCATGAAGACCCTCGAAATTTTGCCCCTGCTCACAATCACTGCCACAGCAGGCATCGCAGCCGTCGGAGCGATCGGCTGGGTCGCCGTTTTGGCGGTGATGGCGCTGCTATCTGCCGTCCTATCGTCGGTGCACCATGCCGAAGTGGTAGCCCACCGGGTGGGTGAACCGCTGGGCACCCTGGTGTTGGCTTTGGCTGTGACGGTCATAGAAACAGCCTTGATTCTCCCGGTCATGCTCGTGCCTTGAAGACCCCATGCCTCAGCGCCTGCGCGCCCAGCGCACACCGCGCACCTCACAGACCGACTGGATCACGCGCGACAGGCGCCCCGCGTCAGAGATTTCGACCGTGAAGGTCATGCGGGCGGTGTCGCCATGCGGGGAGCGCACCGATTGCGTCTGTACGCCAATCACATTGACCTTCTCGCGCGAGAACACCTCAGAGATGTCGCGCAGCAGACCCTGGCGGTCTGCCGCCTCGACGGCGAGGTCCACCGGGTAAACGCCGGAGGCCGCCTGCAGGCCCTGGCTCCATCGCACCTCGGTCACACGCTCGGGACTGAGCGCAGCCATATTGCGAAAATTGCTGCAATCGCCGCGGTGAATGCTCACGCCCTTGCCCCGGGTGACAAAACCGCAGATGACATCGGGCGGGGCCGGCTTGCAGCAACGGGCCAGCTGCGTCAGCAGCGAATCGACCCCCACCACCAGTACCCCGCCCGAACTGGCTCGCCGACTTCCGCCCCGGATGCGCGCCAAGACCAGATCATCAGCCGAGGGCGCGGCCTCGGGCGGCCGCAGCATGTTTTCAATGGTGCGCAAGGACAGCTCATCCTTGCCGACCACCTCAAAAAGCTCCTCGGCCGTCTTAAAGCCCAGTTGCTCGGCCAGGTCGTCGAGAGCCAGCGCGGTCTTACCCTCCCGCTGCAAGAGCTTTTCGACCGCCTCGCGACCCCGGGCCACGGTTTCCTGCAACGCCAGGGCATTGAACCAGGCCCGCACTTTAGCCCGCGCGCGGGGGCTGGCCAGAAAACCCAGCTCCGGGTTGAGCCAGTCGCGCGAGGGGCCCCCGTCCTTGGTCGCAATGACTTCGATGGTTTGACCGTTGCGCAGCGGGGTGTTGAGCGGAACCATGGCCCCGTCAACCCGCGCGCCGCGGCAGCGGTGGCCCAGGCTGGTATGGACGCTGTAGGCAAAATCAACCGCTGTCGATCCCTGCGCCAGTTCGATCACGGCCGCCTCAGGGGTGAGCACATAGATACGATCGTCCATCAAGCCAGACATCGGTGTGCCACCCGCTGGAGGCCCGGACATCTCACGCTCCCAAGCGAGCAACTGCCTGAGCACTGCGATCTTGGCTTCATACGGCCCGCTGGCGCAGACGCCGGCGTAACCTTTGCTGCCCGCTTCCTTATAGGCCCAGTGTGCGGCCACCCCGCTTTCAGCATGCTCGTGCATGGCTGCGGTGCGGATTTGGATCTCTATGGCACGCCCGGCCGGGTCGCGCACCACCGTGTGCAAGGATTGATAGCCGTTGGCCTTGGGCTTGGCGATGTAGTCATCAAATTCCCCCTCGACCTGCGCAAACCGCTCATGCACATACGCAAGAACCGCGTAACAGGCTTTGATGTCGGGGGCAATGACGCGCAGCGCCCTGACATCGAGTACCTGATCGAAATCGAGCGACTTGCCTCGCATCTTGCGGACAATGCTGTAGATGTGCTTGGGACGCCCCTGCACCAAGACTTCGAGCCCCTGTTCCCGCAACTGCGACTGCAACTGCTGGCGCAGCATCTCGACATAGTCTTCGCGCTGCAGTCGCTTCTCATCGAGCAAGCGAGCTGTTTCGCGATAGGTCTGCGGCTCGGTAAAGCGGAAGGCCAGGTCTTCAAGCTCCCACTTGATTTGCCAGATACCCAGTCGGTTGGCCAGCGGCGCGAAGACCTGCAAGGCCTCTCGGGCCAGGTCCGGCGGCGGATCCTGCCGGCTGCCGGCAAAGTAGCGCAGCGTCTGCAAGCGCGAGGCCAGACGAAGCATAACCACCCGCAAGTCGCGCGAAAACGCCAGCAACATTTTGCGCACAGTCTCCGTCTGCGCCGCGGGGCTGCCCCCGCCCCGCGCAGTCGCCAGCCGAGCCTGTCTTTGCAATCGAACCAGCTTGGTGGTCTCCAGGGCCAGGTCCGCAAAGCTCTGACCGAAGCCTGCGGCGATCACCTCGCCGGGCCTGTTGAGATGATCGCAGGCATACACCAGGTAAGCGGCGGCCTGCATCGCCGTCGAGCCGCCCAACCCCTGGAGGATGGCCGCCACACCATCGGCATGGGCAAGGATGGGCTCGCCCGTATCGAGCTGTCGGCCAGCCAACAGGGGTTCGGCCAGTGCCCGGGCACGCTCCAGAGCTTGGGCCGGCTCGGCCAGACCCGCGTCCGCCACCGCCAAGATGGGACTGGGCGAGGGCGCCGACGCTGCGGCCGAATGCACCGAACTTTTCACAGCGCTCGCTGGCTCTCAGGACCGTAGAAGAAAATCACACACCGGCGCCACCTGGGATTGGGCCACCAGGGTCGGGGCATGACCGACCCCGGCAAACTCGATCAGCTGCGCCTTGGGTCCGCATTGCGTCATAGCCCAAGCTGTCTCGCGGCTCAGGAGTTCGGAGTCAGCGCCGCGCAGCAGCAAGGTTTGGGCGTCAATCCGCTCATAGACCCCCTGCATTGCATCGCCCGCCTGCTCGTTGGCTTCCTCGGTCAACTGGGCGAAGGGCCGGGCAATGGCCGGGTCGTAGTGAAAGGCCCATCGCCCCTCGGCAGTGCGCGCGAACATCGGTGCGTTGAGCGCGTGCCACTGGACATCGGTATGCGGGCCGAAACCCACCAAAGTGGCTCGCAAAGCGGCCACCCCGGCCTCCAGCGAATGAAAAGGTCCTCCCTGACCCACATACGCCTTGATACGGGACAGGCCGGCCCAACTCAGTCGCGGGCCGACATCGTTGAGTACCAGACGCCTGATGGCTTGCGGCAGCGCCTTCGGTTGGGCGGCAGCCAACATCCCGATCAGTCCGCCCATGCTGGTGCCGACCCAATCGAGCCTGCGTAGGGGGGCTTGCTCGGCCAGATAAGCCAGCAAGCCATGAAGGTCGGCCAAATAAGTGAGGGGATGGTACTGGGTCGGATCGGAAAGCCAGGTACTGCTGCCGCGCCCCACCACATCCGGACAAACCACACGCACCGACCGTCCCTCCTGAGCCGCCCGATCCAGCAGCGCACGCGCCAAGGTGTCGAAATCACGACCGTGACGGGTCAGCCCGTGCACGCACAGGATCAAGTCTGCGGCCTGCTCCTGGCCCCACAGCCAAAAGCCCATGCGATGAATGCCGGCGGGACTGCCGCATTCAATGGAGTGGAGTCGCGGTTCGATCATGAAAGCCAGTTACGAATCGGGGGCAGGATAATCACTCGGGCGCGCGACCGCGCCTGGATCGTCATTGTCGCTTTATTCACTCAGGAGAGATCATGCTCGAGGGCAAAACTGCATTGGTGACGGGATCAACCAGCGGCATAGGCTTGGGTATCGCCAAGGCTCTGGCCGCCCAGGGGGCGCGTATCGTTCTCAACGGTTTCGGCGATGTCGAGGGCCCCCGCAGGCAGATTGCAGCGCTGGGAGTCGATGTGACTTACCACGATGCCGACATGAGTCGTCCCGAGCAGATCGAGGCGATGATGAAGTTCGCAGCCGAGCGCTTCGGCCGTATCGACATTCTGGTCAATAACGCGGGTATCCAGCATGTGGCCCGGATCGAGGATTTTCCGGTCGAGCGCTGGGATGCGGTCATCGCCATCAACCTCTCGAGCGCTTTCCACGCCACCCGTTGGGCTCTGCCGGCCATGCGTGCTGCCAACTGGGGGCGCATCATCAATGTGGCCTCGGTGCATGGCCTGGTAGCCTCAGCCGAGAAGTCGGCCTATGTCGCTGCCAAACATGGCCTGGTTGGGCTGACCAAGGTCACGGCACTGGAGACCGCCACCACCGGTGTGACCTGCAACGCGATCTGTCCGGGCTGGGTGCTCACGCCTCTGGTGCAAAAGCAGGTCGACGCCAAAGCCCAGGCCCACAATTTGTCCAATGAGCAAGCCAAGCGCCTGCTGCTCGGGGAGAAAGAGCCTTCCCTGCAGTTCACGACGCCGGAAGAGCTCGGGGCGCTGGCGGTTTTTTTCTGCTCACCGGCGGGCAACAATGTGCGCGGCGCCGCCTGGAACATGGACGGCGCTTGGGCTGCCCAATGAGAAGCCGCACTCAGCGCGGCGCCGCAGGTCTGGCACCCAGGATCAGCCCCGACGGCAGCTCTCGCTGGGCCGGCAAATCTAGGCGATGCAAGACCGGACCCCGCGGGCCGGCGGCCAATTCGGCAAAGTGTGGGCCGACCCGAGCGCAGCACGATGCCCTCAGCCACCGCCGCTCCCACCAAAAAAGGCTGGCCCGGCTGACCGTCAACCGAGAGCACGGCCACGCCCCGGCGTCCCTGGGCAATCAGGCCCAGCAAGTTAAATCGCGTGGAGGCCACCGGCTCGGGTAGGCGCGCCGCCTGCGGGGCGGCCAGCCAATTGGAAATGCTTTGCGCGGCAACCTGTGGGGTCTGCGGCGCGGCCACAGGCGGTAACTGCGGAGCTGGCTCCAGCACAGCCAGGCTCCAGTACACGGCTGACCCCGCCACCAAGGCCCAGCTTGCAAAGCTTAAGAAGTGCCGCAAAAAAGAAGGCATGCCCAGATAATGATCGACGCATGCGCAAGCTTAAAAAGAGACTCGACACGCGTACGATCCGACAGCGCGTCTACAGCGGATTTACTTTGATCGAGCTGATGGTGGTGCTGGTCATCATCGGCGTTCTTGCCGCCTTGATCGTGCCCAATGTGCTTGACCGCGCCGACGATGCCCGCATCACGGCTGCTCGCACCGACATCGGAAACATTCAACAGGCCCTCAAACTCTACAAGCTGGACAACCAACGCTACCCAAGTACCGAACAGGGCTTGCAGGCCCTGGTGAACCGGCCCAGTGTTGGCACAGTGCCACCCAACTGGAGAGCCGCGCTGGAAAAACTGCCCAACGATCCCTGGGGCCGGCCCTATCAATACCTCAATCCCGGCATGAAGGGAGAGGCGATGTGATGTCGCTGGGCGCAGACGGACAACCCGGCGGCGAAGGCAAGAACGCCGACATCGGCTCCTGGCAATAGGCCGCCGATCTGCTCGTCCGGCTGGCCTCGCATGGTTCCTCCCGCCCTCACAGGCTGCGCCGGCCGGGGTCAAGCCGCCCTGCAGTCAGGGCTGACCCTGATCGAGCTGATGGTGGTCATCGTGCTCATGGCCGTACTGAGCGCGGCCGTGCTGGTCGGTCAGCGCGACCCCGATCGACAAACGCTGCAGCGCCAGGCCGAGCGACTGACCGCCGAGCTCGAGGCGGCCCGGTCCTTCTCGCGCAGCAGCGGGCGCAAGCTGGTTTTGGTGCCGCGCGAAGGCGGGTTTGCGATTGAAGGCCGGGGACAAGGCGCGCCCACGCAGCCCTGGATGCATCCGGAGATCGAAGTCCAATGGGGAGTCAACCCCGCCACACGCATGCTGGTGCTCGGGCCCGAACCGATCATTGCTGCCCAGTCGATCACACTGCGCCTGAGGGCGCTGGAACTCAAGCTCGTCACCGACGGCCTTGGACCCTTCCGGGTTCAAACAACGCCATGAGCCGCAAACACCGGGCGGGTTTCACGCTCATTGAAGTCTTGGTGGCACTGGCCATCGTCGCGATAGCGCTGGCCGCAGGTCTGCGTGCCAGCGGGGCTCTGGTCGGGCATGCGCAGCGACAAACCGAGCAGCTGCTGGCCCAGATCTGCGCAGAAAACGAACTGGTACGCCTGCGCCTGACGCGCGAGATGCCATCCCTGGGACAGAACACGGTCAATTGCCCGCAAGCCGGTCAGCAGCTCACTGTCAACCTCCAGGTCAGCCCCACACCCAACCCCAGTTTCAGGCGCGTGGAGGCGCGGGTTCTCAACCAAAACGAGCAGCCGGTGCTCAGTCTGGTCACCATTTTGGGGCGGCTCTGAAATGAAGTCAGAGCGCGGCCTAACCCTGGTCGAAATGCTGGTGGCTATTGTTGTGCTGGCTCTGCTGGCGCTGATGGGCTGGCGCGGCCTGGACGCGCAGCTGCGCACGCGAGAACATGTCTCCGATCGCGTCGATCAGATCGCGCGACTGCAGACCGGTCTGGCCCAGTGGACCAACGACCTGGAAGCGATGGTCGACATGGGCTTGGTGCCGGCCCTGGATTTTGATGGCCGATCGCTGCGCATCACCCGGGTCGATCCGCATCTGGAGGGCCAACCGCTGCGCGTGGTGGCCTGGAGCCAGCGCACGATCGAGGGCCAAGCGCAGGGACGCGGCAGTTGGGTGCGCTGGCAGTCGCCGCCGCTGAGCAACCCGGAACAACTGATACAAGCCTGGTCGCAAGCGCAGCGCTGGGCCAGCCAGCCGAGCCAGCAGGATCTGCTGCACGAAGTGGTGGTGGTTCCCCTTTCAGGCTGGCAGCTGCTCTACTACCGGGAAAACAGCTGGAGCAATCCCCTGTCCTCCCCGGGCGGCGATGCCAAGCCAGCCGAGAGCAGCATTCCCGAGGGCATACGCCTGACCCTGCAACTGGCACCCGGACGGGCGCTCGAAGGCGCCTTGGTCAAAGATTGGCTGCGCCCATCCGATGCGCAGCGTCGCCCATGAGATCACGCCACCCCCCTCAGTGCTCATGGCGCCCGGCGGCGCAGCTCGGCGCAGCGCTCCTGAGCGCCCTGCTACTGATGACCCTGGTGGCCAGTCTGGCGGCGAGCGCTCTTTGGCAGCAATGGCGCATCGCCGAGATCGAACACAACGAGCGCAGCCGGCAGCAGGCCCACTGGATCCTGCAGGGAGCGAGCGACTGGGCCCGGCTGATTCTCATCGAAGACATCCGCAGCGCCGGTACCGACGATCTGCGCGAACCTTGGGCCATGCCCCTGCAGGAAGCGCGGCTGTCGAGCTTTTTGGCCAGTGGGGCCAAGGCCTCGGGCGACGACTTTCTGCAGGGGGTTTTTTTGTCGGGCCGCATCGAGGACATGCAGGGTCGATTCAATCTGCGCAACCTGGTCGATCAGGGACGCATCTCACAGCCCGACCTGCAAAGTGCGCAGCGGCTGTTCGACCTGCTCGATCTGCCGGATTCGCTGGCCGCTGAACTGGCCCAGCGGCTCAGCCAGGCCGGGCCGCCAGACAGTCCCTCGCAAGGGGGCCCCACGGCGTTTTCGCCCCAGCGGCTCGAACATCTGGTGTGGCTGGGCCTGTCGGCGCAGCAAATCCAGCGCCTGGCCCCGCACATCAGTCTCCTGCCCGAGCGCACGGCCTTGAACCTCAACACCGCCAGCGCCGAAGTGCTCCACGCGAGTCTCGCCGGCCTTTCCTTGGGCGATGCCAGGCGCGTGGTGCAAGAACGGGAATTGCGCCCCTGGAAAGAGCTGACCCAGGCGCAGTCGGCCCTCGGCCCGTCGATCCGGCTCCCCCCGGAACGCTTCGCATTGGCCTCCAAGTACTTCCGGGTGACCGGCATGCTGCGGCAAGAGGACCGCCGCTCCACCCAACAGGCCCTGCTGCGCCGGCAAGGCCTGGAGGTAGGGGTCGTGTGGCGCCATAACCAGGAGCCGCTCCCCTGACACCCCAGGGACTTCCGCGTGACTTTATTTCTTGACAATAAAAGGTGTCATGTTAAATTTACACTCTAGCAGGGCGGCTCTCTCGGCGGTCCTCAGACGCAGGAGGCCCCGATGAGCATCAGCCTACGCATCGAGCAAGCCCTCGATCAGCACTTTTCCCGGGTCGAGACCGACGGGGCTCCGCCGCGTCTGCTGGCCGCCATGCGCCATGCGGTTTTCCCCGGGGGCGCACGCATACGACCGCAGCTGTGCCTGGCGGTTGCAACGGCCTGCGCAGACGATGCCCCGGCCTTGAGCAATGCCGCGGCCATCGCCATGGAGTTGCTGCACTGCGCCTCGCTGGTGCACGACGACATGCCCTGCTTCGACAACGCCGACCTGCGGCGCGGTCAAATCACGGTGCACAAGCAGTTCGGCGAGCCCTTGGCCCTGCTCACGGGCGATGCCCTGATCATCCTGGCCTATCAGGCTTTGGCCCACGCCGGAACCCGCTGGCCTCAGCGCCTGGCCCCCTTGCTGCAGATCGTCTGCGACGGTACCGGTGCGCCGGACGGGATCGTGGCCGGACAAGCATGGGAGTGCGAGCCCAAGGTCGCTTTGAGCCAATACCAGCGGGCTAAAACAGGGGCTTTATTCGTCGCCTGCACCGGCGCCGGTGCGGTAGCTGCCGGGGCCGATCCCCAGCCCTGGCGACGCCTGGGAGAGTGTCTGGGAGAAGCCTATCAGGTGGCCGACGACATTCGCGATGTGATGGGGCAGAGCCTGGCCACCGGCAAGCCACAAGGCCAGGACGCCCACCATGGCCGGCCCAGTTCGGCCGCAGATCTCGGCCTGCTTGGGGCCTTCGGCTACTTCCGCGAGCTGATGCAGGCCGCGGTGGACTCGGTCCCGGCCTGCCCGGCGCGCGGCATGATGCAAACGCTGGTGCGGGCCGAATCGGAGCGACTGCTGCCGCAGCGAGCGCGCGAACAGATCACCCGCGGCGTGGCGGAAACAGGTCTGGCATGAGCCGTCTGGCTTCGGCAGAGCTTCAGGCCCCGGCATCGGGGTGGCGAGAGCGCTGGCTTTCCATGCTCGATCGCTGGCTCAGTAGCCCGGGGCTGTACCGCTGGTCCCTGGGCAATCCGATCGGGCGGCTGATCATGCGCCGCCGCGCCGCCCAGCTGTTTTCTCTGATGGCAGGTTTTGTGCACAGCCAGGTGCTGCTGGCCTGTGTGCGCCTGGGCTGGTTCGAGGCGCTGCTGAGCGAGCCGCGCAGCCTGACTCAACTGCAGCAAATGGCTCACCTGCCCCCAGACAGCGTGCAGCGTCTGCTCGGCTCGGCCATCTCCCTGGGCCTGATCGAGCAACGCGGGCAGCGCTACGGGCTCGGCCCGCTGGGCGTGCCCGTGGCGGCGCATGCTGGCCTGCGCGCCATGATCGAACACAACGCCCTGCTCAACAGCGATCTGGTCGATCCCTTGCAGTTGCTCAGCCGCCCCGAGTCTTCAGGCATGCACGCCTACTGGCCCTATCCCACCGGAGACGCTGCCGATGCCCGGCCGATAGCCGATGGCGTCGATGCAGTGGCCACGCCCCCCATCTCGCAAGCGCAGACCTTCAGCCAAAGCACGCAAGGCGCCCCTCAGATCTCGCGCTACTCCGAGCTCATGGCGCGATCCCAGCGCTTTCTCATCGAAGAGCTGCTGGCTGCTTACGATTTCACCCAGCACCGGAGGGTTCTCGATGTGGGCGGCGGACAGGGGGGCTGGGTGATCGCGCTGGCCCAAAGGGTGACGCATCTCCAGCTACACCTGTTTGATCTGCCCGGGGTGGCCGCGCTGGCCCGCCAGCGCGTGGCCGAGGCCGGGCTGACGCAGCGCATCAGCTGCACCGGCGGGAGTTTTCGCAGCGATGCCTTGCCCGAGGGTGCCGATCTCATTACCTTATTGCGTGTGGCCCACGATCACGCCGATGAGGCGGTGCTCGAACTGCTGACCCGCATCCACCAAGCCCTGCCCGCGGGCGGGCAGTTGCTGCTGGCCGAGCCCATGGCCGAGCCCGAAGGCAAACCCTGCGCAAGCGACGCCTATTTTCACTTCTACCTACTGGCCATGGGGCGGGGACGGCTGCGCACGGCCGGCGAGCTGAGCCAATTGATGCGCCGGGCCGGCTTTGGCGCGATCCGATCGATTCCCAACCCCGTCCCCCTGCACGGCAGCCTTCTGCTGGCGCGCAAGGACTGACCCCCACACGACTCGAACACTAGTGTTTACCCTAGTATTCCGCCAATTCCGTCAATTTAGATTGACACATGTAGCCGTCAACTCAAAAATGTCATTATGAAAGCCTCGGCCATCGTGTTCCAGAACCCGCGCCGCCTGTCGGTGCAGAGCCTGGACCTTCGCCCGCTGGGCCCCGGCCAGATCGAGGTCGAGGTGGACTTCAGCGGCATCAGCACGGGGACGGAACGCCTGCTCTGGGACGGCAGCATGCCCGCCTTCCCGGGCATGGGGTACCCACTGGTGCCAGGCTACGAAACCACGGGCCTGGTGGTGGGTCTGCACCCCGAGGGCAATGAAGGCTTGTCGCTGGGCGATCGCGTCTTCGTGCCCGGGTCCTACAGTTTCGAAGGCGTGCACAACCTTTTTGGCGGCGCCGGTTCACGCCTGATCGCTGCGAGCTCGCGGGTGGTCAAGGTAAGCGCGGCACTGGAGCGCAATGCAACCCTGCTGGCCCTGGCTGCCACGGCCTATCACAGCGTGGCCATGGGGGGCACACGCGAGCCCGCCGCCCCGCCTGCGCTGATCGTGGGGCACGGGATCATGGGCCGCCTGTTGGCTCGCCTGACGGTGGCCTCGGGCGCCACACCGCCCGTGGTCTGGGAAACACATCCTCAGCGGCGCGAAGGCGCGCAGGGCTACTGCGTCATCGACCCTTCGGACGATGAGCGCAAGGACTATCCCTCCATCTACGATGTCAGTGGCGACGCCAGCATCATCAATCAACTCATCGGTCGGCTCAAGCCCGGCGGCGAGGTGGTGCTGGCCGGCTTCTACAAGCAGGACATCAGCTTTGCCTATCCGCAAGCCTTCATGCGCGAGGCCACCCTGCGCGTAGCTTCCGAGTGGAAGCGCGCGGACCTGCTGGCCACCACCGAACTGGTGCACAACGGCACCTTGTGCCTGGACGGATTGATCACGCACGCCCAAAGCCCCGCCCTCGCCCACGAGGCCTATGAACAGGCCTTCGGCGACAGCGCCTGCCTGAAGATGATTCTTGACTGGAGACACTGATGAGCACACCCGCCCCGGCCCAGACGGTTCAGTTCGTGCAGAGGCTGCGCAGCGAAGCGGCGCAAGACCCCGCCCCGGTGTCCACAACGGCGCCGACCAAAGAAACGCAGATCATCGCCATCTACGGCAAGGGCGGCATCGGCAAAAGTTTTACCCTGGCCAATCTGAGCTACATGATGGCGCAGCAGGGCAAAAAAGTTCTGCTGATCGGCTGCGATCCCAAGAGCGACACCACCAGCTTGCTGTTCGGCGGCAAGGCCTGCCCGACCATCATCGAGACCTCCTCACGCAAAAAGCTCGCGGGCGAGCCTGTGGCCATCGGCGATGTCTGCTTCAAGCGTGACGGCGTCTTCGCCATGGAACTGGGCGGGCCTGAGGTCGGCCGCGGCTGCGGCGGCCGAGGCATCATCCACGGCTTTGAGACCCTGGAAAAGCTTGGCTTCCATGACTGGGGATTCGACTATGTCTTGCTCGATTTTCTGGGCGATGTGGTCTGCGGCGGTTTCGGGCTGCCCATTGCACGGGACATGTGCCAGAAGGTGATTGTGGTGGCCAGCAACGACCTGCAGTCGCTGTATGTGGCCAATAATGTGTGCTCAGCCGTCGAATACTTTCGCAAGCTCGGCGGCAATGTCGGTGTGGCCGGTGTGGTGATCAACAAGGATGACGGCACCGGCGAGGCGGCGGCCTTTGCCGAGCGAGCGGGCATCCCGGTACTGGCCGCAATTCCGGCGCACGAGGACATCCGGCGCAAGAGCGCCAGCTACGAAATCATCGGTAAGCCCGGTGGCTCCTGGGGGCCCCTCTTCGAGGGTCTGGCCACCAATGTGGCCGAGGCGCCGCCCCAGCGGCCCAAGCCCCTGTCACAGGACGAGCTGCTGGGACTGTTCAGCTCCTCGGCAGTTGGCCGCGATGTGGTGCTCGAACCGGCCAGCGAAGTGGACATGACGGGCAAGGCGGTGGAGGCCAAGCCCAGTCTTGAAGTCATCTACGAAACCGTCTGAAGCCGTGAAGTCCATCCCCATCACGCCTCTGCCCAATCCGGCCGCCACCTCGGAGCAGGGCCTGGGTTGCCACGCCGGTCGCCAGCAAATGGAGCAGGCCGCGGCCAGCGCAGGTAAATCGCAAGTGCTCGAGCAATACGCCCGCGACTATCCCAAGGGTCCGCACGATCAGCCGCAGAGCATGTGCCCGGCCTTCGGATCGCTGCGGGTGGGTCTGCGTATGCGCCGCACTGCGACCCTGATGTCAGGGTCAGCCTGCTGCGTCTACGGCCTGACCTTTACCTCGCACTTCTACGGTGCCCGCCGCAGCGTGGGCTATGTGCCCTTCAACTCGGAGACACTGGTCACCGGTAAGCTGTTCGAGGACATCCGCGAGGCTGTGCATCGCGAGGCCGATCCGGAAAAGTACGACGCGATCGTCATCATCAATCTGTGCGTACCCACTGCCAGCGGCGTGCCGCTGCAATTGCTGCCCAAACAGATCAACGGCGTGCGCATCATCGGCATCGATGTACCCGGCTTTGGCGTGCCCACCCATGCCGAGGCCAAAGATGTGCTGGCAGGGGCCATGCTGCGCTACGCACGCGAAGAAATCATGGCCGGCCCGGTGGCCCAGCCGCGTCAGGCACGCACACAAGGCCCGAAGCTGACCCTGCTGGGGGAAATGTTTCCGGCCGACCCGGTGATCATCGGGCAGATGCTGACCCCGATGGGCCTGTCGGTCGGGGCTACTGTACCCACGCGCGAGTGGCGCGAGCTCTACAGCGCCCTCGACTGCAGCGCCGTCGCCGCAATCCACCCCTTCTACGCCGCCAGCGTACGCGAGTTCCAGGCGGCCGGTCGTCCGGTGGTGGGCTCGGCCCCGGTGGGCATCGAGGGGACGCACGATTGGCTCGGTGCAATTGGACAAGCCTGCGGCATCGCAGCCGAGAAGATCGATCTGGCCCGCAACCAGGCCCTGGGCGCCATGCGCGGTCTGCTGGCGCAAGCGCGCATCCAGGGTCGCATCACCCTCAGCGGCTACGAGGGCTCCGAGCTGCTGGTGGCACGCCTGCTCATCGAGTGCGGGGCCGAAGTCCCCTATGTGGGCTCGGCCTGCCCAGCCAGCCCCTGGAATACACACGATGCAGCCTGGTTGCGATCGAAAGGCGTACAGGTTCAATTCCGCGCCTCGCTCGAGCAGGATATTGCCGCCGTACGCGCCTTCAGCCCCCAGTTGGCCATCGGCACGACGCC